>JACCLL010000026.1 GCA_013425325.1 Microcaldota archaeon
CCTGTGGCGCAGCCTGGATAGCGCAGCAAGAAACTAATGTTTCCTGTAAGCCTTCTAAGCTGACGGTCGAGGGTTCAAATCCCTCCAGGCCCGCTTTTTTAACTTTCAGCGGTAAAAATATTCTCACGGGGATGTGGGCCAGCCTGGTTATGCTTCCAGATTCGGGATCTGGCGACCCGAGTTCAAATCTCGGCATCCCCATTTTTTTCAATAAGCTTTTAGTAGCTGCGTTCCTATTGCAATGCGTTCGAAATGATACCGCTTGAACGCTTTGTAGAGAAATCGATTCCCTTTTTGCTTGTTGCAATAGTCGTAATGCTTATTTTCGAGTTTGCCGCCGATCTGGCGCCTTTCCAGGCCTACATCGACGCCTTCGACTTCTTGGTAATCCTGTTTTTTGCGCTGGACTTGTACTTCAAGCGTACGCATTGCAATTCGTGGACTTACTTCGTCAAAAACTATTGGCTGGAAATACTTGCCACTATTCCGTTTTTCTGGATTTTCCGTATTCCTGCGCAGCCGTCCGAGGCCCTGCGGGTAGTCGGAGAAGCGGGTGAAATAGGCCGCGTCCTCCACCCGGTGGCCGAAGTCGAGGGAGGGGGCCGGCTGATAAAAATCCCGGGCGAGCTGCAGGTGCTGAAGCTCGAGCACTCGCTTAAGGCCGTGCGGCTGGCCAAGGCGAAGGGTCTTAGAAAGAAAAAGAAGAAAGCTAGGGCGTGACGCGCGTCCGGTCGCGCGGAAAGAACGCCGCTTCGCGGACGTTCTGAATTCCCAATATTCTAGTCGTCAGCCGTTCGAGTCCGATTGCTTGTCCTCCGTGGGGAGGCATGCCGTACCTGAAGACTTCGAAGTAGAAGCCGAACTTCGCGGGGTCGTAGCCCTTTGCCTTGAACCTTTTTTCAAGCAACGCTACGTCGTGAATTCGTTGTCCGCCGGTCACTATTTCGATTCCGTCGAACAACAGGTCGTAGCCCCTTGTAAACGCCTTGTTTTCCTCGAATGGCATCGTGTACGCGGGCCTGTGGTCGGACGGGTAGTTGTCGACGAAGACGAAGCGGCTATTATGTTTTTCGAGCGCCCATTTTCCTATGATTGCCTCGTGTTCTCGCGTCAGGTCCTCGTTGGAGCCGAACTTTTTGCCGTACGACTCGAAGAGCTTCGGCAAGTCCCAGTAGCGCACTACCGGAAAAGGCGTTTTCGGAACGTCGAGGCGTGCGTTAAAGTGGTCCAGTTCCGGCTTGTTTTCCTCGTTTACGCGCTTTGCGGCGTATGAAAAGAAGTCTTCGCATAGTTTCATGACGTCCGTCTCGTCTTTTATGAAGCCCATTTCCAAGTCGAGCGAAATGTATTCGTTCAAGTGGTAAGGAGTATTGTGTTCCTCGGCCCTGAAAACAGGCGCTATTTCAAAGACGCGTTCGAATCCTGCGCCGACCAGCATTTGCTTGTAGAACTGCGGGCTCTGTGCAAGGAAAGCTTGTTTCTCGAAGTAAGTCACTGGAAACAAGCTGGTTCCGCCTTCGGTTCCGGTCGCAATTATTTTCGGCGTGTGGATTTCAAGAAAACCGTTTTCCGTCAAGAACTCTCGGAAAGCAGAGCAGAGCGTGTGCCTCAAGCGGAAAATGCTTTGCGGGTCGTCGCGCCGCAGGTCCATTGCACGGTGGTCGAACCTGTGCTCGAAGTTAGTGTCGGTCTTTCCTGCAATGTCTACTGGAAGCGGGGAAGCGGCTTTTGACAGGACGTCTATTGACTCGAGTTCTATTTCGACGCCGCCCATTTTGACGGACGGGTTTTTTTTCGCCGTTCCCTTGAACACGACCACGTCTTCAAGCCCGAGGTTTTTGCAAGCGTCTACCGCCGCCGGGGTTTTGGCGATCAGTTGTACTTTGCCTGCCCGGTCGCGCACTACGACGAAAAACAGTTTTTTTACGTCACGGACCCCGTGTATCCAGCCGGCTCCCTCTACTTTTTGTCCGTCGTGTTCCGCGAATTGGTTTGAAAGCAAGCGCGTCATTCAGTCTAACCTCGTTAAAGAGAAATGGCGGCGGAAATTATTAAACCAGTCGGGGGTTAATTCCTTAGTTTGACGGACTTCCTCGAAAGCGGTTATTAACCTGTTTTTTCTAATTCGCTTATGGCGCGCAAAAAGCTTTGGTTGAAGGCGCTTGAACTAGCGTTCGGCTTGCTGAAGTGGGTGTTTACCTTTCTGTTCAACGTGCTGGCGGCGGTAGCCAAATTGTTTTGGAGGCTGCTCGCCGCGTTTGGAAACGCGTTTAAAAAAAGCGCTGCGGAGTCGGTGCGCACTGCCTCGGAAGCCGCGGCGCCGAAGGCTCTTTCCGCGCCGCTTGCGGAAGTCAAGGTTTTTGAAGGCAGTTTGGCCGCGTTCCAGGATTGGCTTTATTCTTCGAAGAGTACTGTGGGGATAATACTAGGTGCAAGGGGCGCGGGCAAGTCGGGGTTGGGCCTGTACTTGGTTGAAAACTGGGCTGCCCGCGGGCGGAAGACGTTCGCAATGGGCTTCGAAGGAGCGCGGCTTCCAGCGTGGGTTCGCGAGGCGCAGAGAATCGAGGACGTGCCAAACAATTCGGTGCTGCTGGTGGACGAAGGCGGTATTTTGTTCAACTCTCGGGATGCCATGTCCGACGCCAACAAGCTGCTTTCCAAGCTTTTGTTCATCGCGCGGCACAAGGACCTGTCGGTGGCGTTCATCAGCCAGAATTCGGCTAATCTTGAAGTTAACACCATTCGCCAGGCGGACTACCTGTTGTTGAAGCGGCCTTCGCTGCTGCAGAAGGACTTCGAAAGAAGCAAGATAAAAGAAATCTACGATTCGGTGGAAGACGAGTTCAAGAAACTGGGCGCCGACAAGGGACTGACTTACGTTTATTCCGACAAGTTCCGCGGCTTTGCGTCCAATCCCCTGCCTTCCTTCTGGACCGATAAGACAAGCAAGGCATTCGGGAAAGCCGTTTTGCGCAAATGAATTCCGAGAAAGGGGTTTAATGCAGGGGAAGGGATTTGAACCCTCGCAGGCGCTAAGCCACAGGATTTCACAAACCCTTTGCTTTTCCGCCAACGCTTTGCGAGCATGCGAGCGAGTGTGCGAAGCAAAGGGTTGTCTGAGTCCTGCGCATTTGACCAGGCTCTGCCACCCCTGCGCGAATAATTAGGGTATTCAATCTATTAGTGCGTTGCGGTAGGTATTTTGGCTGCATTACGAAAAACAATTTTCTAAGTTCTCCTTTCGTAATGGTGAAATCGTGCTGAACATACTTGTTATCTTTACAGTACGCTCCGTACGACTTAGCTGAAACTCCCGCCTTTTCTAGAGAATCAATCAAGTCTGATACTAATTCCTTACTTTTGAAGGTGCAGCCCATGCCGTGACAGTGTTTTCCGATGTCGGTATCAATAAGTCCTGCTAAGAAGGGAATGAACTGGCCTGCTTTTTCAATGGCTGAAGGGACTCTTGCGACAGCACTTTTGTTCTTCGCAGGTACTTCAATAAGGTTTGTGAGTAGTTTGAACACTGGTTTACTTCTTTTGCAGCATTCCCAAGCCCTTTTGTTGTAATAACTATCCTGCGGCGCGATTTGTATTTCAAATAGTCTTTGAACAAGCGGCGCGTAAACTTTTGTTAAAAAAGAGTATTCTTTGCTGACGAGTGCAAAGCGATAGTCCAAGAACTTATTTTTTCCGCGAGAGGTACACAAGTAGCCGTCTCCTACTATTAGGCCGCAAAAGTAAGCTAAATCAGGGGTGATTGTTGTGGGAATTTTAGCAAAATGCCCCCTGACCGTGCAAACGTAAGCCGCGTCATCAAAAATTTCGTTTGCGGAGCGACCTACTAGCTCGTTGAGTTTAAACAAAGCAATAAGGGGAATGGATGCTCGTCCTCTAAACCATTCTGAAATACCTTCCGGGCTAACGTTATAGCCTAGGATATCTATAAATTCCTCGGTCCATCTTTTGCCGTATTTTTCGTTCAGTTCTTTTTCTAATTTTTTTAGTAAACGGTTGATCTTGACGGCTTGCTTTGCACGACCACCTTCGGTTGCTCCTCCATAGCGCGGTAGCATAGAATAAACGCGGAGACTGCCTCGAATAGATTTTTCGTTTTTGTCGTGTAGTCTGGCCAGATTTAATTTCACGACTCATTTAGTCCAATTTTACTTAAATACCTGCGCATGTGGCCGCGAATTGCTGTTTATGACGTGGTGTTTTTCTCATGAGTTTTAATGAACAGCTCGAACGAAAATTTACGCTACTGCCTACGGGTTTTTAAGCCTCTTTAGCCCAATTTTTTGCGTTCTTGTTAGTCTAGAGCGGGTTGCATTGATTCCCAATTTTTACGAGAAAAAGAATTACCGGCTTCTTGCGGTAATTCCCGTCATCCTCATAGTCGCAGCTCTGGCAATCATCTTCGTAAAAGGCATTCCAACTGGAATCGAGTTGCGTGGAGGACTGCGCATAACCGTTCAGTCGCCGCAGCCCGTGGACATTGCTCTGTTGAAGGAAAAACTGTCGCCGTACTCAAAGGAACTGTCGGTCAGGAGCTTCGAAAACCCCGGCGGATCCGGAATAGAAGTTGAAATGGGCAACAACGAGCTCTTGGAACAAGCGAGCGCGCGTGTTACCGCCCTCGAAGCCCTCGACAAGCAACTGCTCGGCGCTGAAATGAATTCTTCTTACTTGGCTGAGCAGGTGAAAAACGATTCAACCCAGGCCGCCGCGGCTTACTCGGCCCAGCAGTCGGCAACAGAACTTGCCGGCAAAGTGCGTTCCGAAGCAGCTGCTCTGCTGGCGCAAATAGGTTCAAACGCAATAGTGCCTTCCGATCCCCATGAAGCAGTCAAGCTGGCGCGCGATGAGTTCACGACCGCGAAAGGAAAATACCGCGAGCAACTGCTGGCGATAGTAAAGCAAGTCGCGCCGAACGCATCCGTTTCTCTGAAGGAAGTCGGCAGCGTACTGAGCGCGTTCTTCTTCATCAAAACCCGCGAGTTCATCATTTACTCCTTCATTCTTTCCGCGATAGTCGTCCTAATAATTTTCAGGTCGGGAATTCCCAGCGTTGCCGTGATTTTCGGCGCCGCGACTGACGTGATAGTCACGCTGGGTGCAATGAGTTTGTTTGGCATTCCGTTGGGTCTTGCGGCCGTCGCAACGCTGTTGATGCTCATAGGATTTTCGCTCGACACGGACATGCTGCTGACCATCCGGGTTCTAAAGCGCACCGAGGACTCGCCCGCCGTGCGCGCGTTCGAGGCATTCAAGACAGGCGCGATGATGAACCTCACCAGCTTGGTGGCGTTCGGCGTGCTGGCCTTGTTTGGATTCATGCTTCAAATAGACACTTACTTCGTCATCGGCATAATAACTATTTTCGGAACGCTGGCGGACTTTATTGCAACGTGGAGCGCAAATGCCGCAATCATACTTTGGTATGCCGAGCGCAAGCAGGGCGTGAGAGGATAAAATGGACTTTAAGTCGCTTGCAGGAGACAACCGCATTCGCTTCGCGGTACTCTGCGTAGCAATAGCCCTCGCCCTAATGTTTCTCAGGGACCTTAATCCCTTGACTTTGGACACTAACTTCGGAATAGAGTTCACCGGAGGAGTCCGCATTCCGATTACTCTCGAAAAGTCGGTCGACCCTTCAACAATGGCTACGATGGTGGACGTCATCAAAGTCCGCATCAACAAGTACGGCTTGAAACAATCGGTTGTCCAGCCGCTGGGGGACCGCGAAATAGTCGTGGAAGTTCCACGAGCCGACTCCGACGCCATCAAAAGCATTGAAGCCCTGTTGCGCGAGCAAGGCAGGTTCGCGGCAGTCATCGACGGAAAGCAGGCCCTTACCGGCGACGACATGGTCGCCGTGGGCGGGGCCGGAAGCGAGTCGACTCCCCGCACGTCCAAAACCGATAACTGGGAACTTGATTTTGTAGTCCGCAGGGAAGGCGGCGAGCGCTTTGCGCAGGCCGCGCTCGGCAAAGCAGAGTACCCAGTGTTCCTTTTCCTGGACCGGCCCGAAAACGCCGCGCTCGTGGTCGAGAGAAGCAGCTTTAATTACTCGCAGGGACTCGCGTCGTCCAAGGCAGTTTCCGAGGCGTTGCACAAGGAAGGCGACGACATTACGCTGATTTACGTCGAAGACTTCGCTCGCGACAAGGCACTGCTGGAAAACAAGTCCAAAGTGGTCTTGAGCAGCGACTTGAAGGAAAAGAATCCCGCGGTTTACTCCGAGATTCAGGCAATGGGCTTCGAGCCGCTTTCGCAAATTGCGGCCGAACAGCAAAACACTTCTTCAAACGTTTCCAGGATTCTGGTTGAAAAAGACGCTGCGGACATGGCGCCTTCGTTCTCGAGCGCGCCGGGCGGCGGAGTAACCCGCTGGCCAGCAATCGGCTTGCTGTCTGCCCCGGTTCTCAGCGCCGGACTTGCCAATGGCTACATTTCACAATTCTATTCAATTAACGGAGCGGCGGTAGGCGACACCGACGAGGAAAAAGAGGCGTACGCGCTGACCGAGATAAAGCACTTGAAGAGCGTTTTGTCGGGAGGAAAGCTGCCGGTCAACACCGTGATAGGCAGCGCTTACGTAGTCGCGCCGTCTCTCGGAGAAAGATTTTTGACCTACAGCTGGGTTGCGTTGCTGGTTGCAATAGTGCTGGTTTCAGTTGCTATCGTGCTGCGTTACCGCAAGGTTATGCTCGCCATTCCGATCATCGTCACTAACGTTTCGGAAATAGTTATCCTGGCCGCAATAATGGGGGCAATCGGAACCCTGGACTTGGGAGGAATGGCGGGAGTAATCACTTTAATCGGAAAGGGAGTGGACGACCAGCTGATTATTACGGACGAAGTGCTGAAGCGCAGGCGCGGCGAAACCGCGCACGAGGAACAAAAACAGGACGCCCGCGAGGCCAAGGAAAGAATCGCCAGGGCATTCTACATCATTTTCACTACCGCCGGCGTCGCGGTTGCGGCCATGATTCCCTTGATAATGTCGGGAATAGTTGAAGTAATCGGCTTCGCTTTGGCTACGGTAATCGGGTTGCTGATAGGAATATTCATTACGCGGCCGGCCTACGGCGCGCTGATCGAGGCAATGTTCAGCAAGAACGAGTAGAAACTACTTCCGTTTTTCTAGCAGTTCCTTTCCTATTTCGGCGCGTCGCTTCAACCGCTCGGCGTACTTGGCCTGGTCTTCGGGCTTTAGCGTCTTTTCCATTATGTATTTGACGAAGTCGTGGCTCGTCTGCGACGCGTCCAATAAAACCGCCTGCGCTTCGTCTAAGTTGAGCTTGATTTCAACGGGTTTTATTATCTCGACCGAAACCGGGCCGTAAGTCAATGCGATGTTGTGCAGGACCGAGAAATTCTTTGTCAGAATCTGGACTTCGCTGTAAGTGGAGTAGTTTCCTTCTTTCGACTCTACTGCGCCGGCTATTTCGCCGCTGCAGTAGAGCACTCCTTTTTCTTTCGTGAGCCGTCCAATGAACTCTACCAGCGAGTTCTGGAGCGCTTCCTTGTCGGTTCCCTGGGCGTCGAAGTACAACACTGCCCGGACCGCGCCGACTTTGGTGGCGTCTTCCATTAGTTTTTCGACGTCTTTCTGGGAGTAGTTTTTTTCCAACAAAAATTCCTTCGGCGCGTTGTGCGCACTATAGTTTTTGTAGGAAACCTTCTTTAATCCTGTAGCGGTGTGCCGAATTGCGGCTGCAAACGAGTTCTTCGCCGCGTTTCGACAGCTTTACCGAAAAACCGTGCTGGAAATAGCATTCCGCGCAGTTGTGAAGCAGGTCGTCGCCGATTACTGTCATTGCTGGATCACTCTCTGTTTTTTTTGAATGCAGCCTTTTCTGCAGCCGCCTTTTAATAAACCGCGCATTAATAATTGGGTTTTCGGCTGGTTGCAATGGACGCAAGCACTGCTTTGGAACTATTGTTATTCATACTGCCCGCCTACGTCGCCAACGCCGCGCCAGTGATTTTCAGCGGCGGCCCCAAGCTCGACTTGGGCAAGGCGTTTTACGACGGCAAAAGAATCTTCGGCGACGGCAAAACACTTTACGGATTCCTGGGCGGAGTCGGCAGCGGAGTGCTCGCCGCAGCGGCGTTGGCCTTCGTTCTTCCTTCACTGTTCATTCCCGCGGCGTCTTCGTTTGAATTAAAGGTGTTGGCGGGCTTTCTGCTGGCGTTCGGAGCGCTTTGCGGCGACTTGATCGGCAGCTTTTTCAAACGCAGGATGAGCATGGCGCGCGGCGAGCCCTCGATTTTACTCGACCAACTTGCTTTCCTCGTGGTTGCATTGGTTTTCGCAAGCCAGTACTATCCCCCCGCCGGAACAGGGGTGGACGGCCTGCTTTTCCTGATGGTCGTTACGTTCGTGCTTCACTTGTTTTTCAACGTGCTGGCGCACCGCCTGCACCTAAAGTCGGTTCCGTGGTGAACATGTTTTCGGCAAGAGAACGCGATTTTCTCGCAAAGTTCCTGATAATTTTCTTCCTGCCTTTTGCCGTGCTGCACTTCGTCGACGCGTCCCTCTTAACGACTGCAGTTGCCTATGCCGAAAAAATCCTGCTTTCTTTACTGGGCTATTCAGCTGCTTCCGTAGGCGACGACTTGTTCGTCGACGGAACGCACTTCAAAATAGTCGTCGACTGCACCGGACTCGTGCTGGTGCTGCTTTTGGCCGCGTTGCTTTTTGCAACGCCGTTGAAGAACGAAAAGAGGCTGCGGGCGTTATTGATTTTCACTCCTTTTCTTCTCGCGTTCAACTTGCTTCGCTTGCTGCTCACTCTTTCGGTTGGCGCGGTGCTGGGCCAGCCTGCGCTGGAAGCAACGCACGTGCTGATGTGGTTCGTCGACTCGGCAGTCGTTTTCTTCATCTGGATGCGCGTCGCACGCGTTTCGCTGGGCTTGCGTTTTGCCGGAATGAAGCTATAAATTGCTTGCCTGCCAAATTCTTAGTGCAATAGCCCCGTCGTCTAGCGGCCAAGGATAAACTGTTCTGGCTTCAGCGCAGTTCCTTTAAGGAGGCTCTGGACCTCTTGACAGCGGTTCGAATCCGCTCGGGGCTACTACTCTTAAAAGCAGGTTTTTCCAAAGTTTTTGCACTGCTTTTCGCTAAGGTGACTTTTTAGTGCGGCCTTTGAGTGAAACAACGTCAATTTGTCCCGAGTGCGGCAAGCTCCTGTCCGCGTCTATCTACGAGGAAGGCGGCAAGGTCTGGATTTCAAAGGACTGCGCGCAGCACGGAAAGACTGTCGAGCTCTACTTCGGCGACTACGGCATGTACGAAAAGTTCAGGCGCTTTGACCATGTCGGCCGCCGCGTAACCAATCCCAACATAACCAAGAAGGCCCCGGTTTGTCCAATGGACTGCGGCCTGTGCACGATTCATTCTTCGCACACTGCGCTCGCAAACGTTGTACTCACCAACAGGTGCGACTTGAGCTGCTGGTACTGCTTTTTCTACTGCAAGGAAGGCGACAAAGTATACGAGCCTACGCTTGCGCAATTAAAGAAAATGTTTCGCACCCTGCGCGACGAAAAGCCGATAGGCTGCAACGCCCTGCAGCTTACCGGGGGAGAGCCGGCACTGCGCGACGACTTGATTGAAATAATCAAGCTCGCATGCGAAGAGGGCTTCGAGCACGTGCAGCTCAACACCAACGGAATACGCGTTTCCCGCAGCTTGGAGTTTGCGAAGGCAATTCGTGGCGCGGGGGTTGGGACGCTTTACATGAGTTTCGACGGAGTAAGTGCGCAAACCAATCCCAAAAACCACTGGGAGGTTCCGGCTGCGCTGGACAACTGCAGGAAAGCCGACGTCGGCGTGGTCTTGGTTCCGACTGTAATCAAGGGAGTGAACGACAACGAACTCGGCGACATCCTGCGCTTTGGATTCAAGAACATCGACATAGTCCGCGCAGTGAACTTCCAGCCGGTTTCGCTCGTCGGCCGCATGCCGCGGCAGCAGCGCGAGAAAATGCGCATTACCATTCCCGACGCGATAAAGAAAATCGAGGAACAAACCGGCGGCCAAGTCGGCAGGGAAGATTTTTACCCAATTCCCTGCGTGTCGAGCATTACACGCTTGGTTGAAGCGTTTACGGGAAATCCGCAGTACGACTTGTCCTCGCACTTTGCGTGCGGCGCGGCGACTTACGTGTTCCGCGAAGGCGATGAAATGATTCCGATAACGCGCTTCGTCGACGCGACCGCGTTGTTCGAGTACTTGGACGACCTGGCGCGCAGGATAAATGAAGGCAAGAACAAGACGCTGGCAAAAGCCGAGTTGCTTGCAAACCTGCCTCGCTTCGTCGACAACAAGAAAAAGCCGAAATCAATCGACTTTTCAAAACTCTTGCGGGATGCCTTGATTGGACACAATTACAAGAGCCTGGTCGGATTTCACAAGAAGGCGTTGTTCGTAGGCTTGATGCACTTCATGGACTTGTACAACTACGACGCCGAGCGCGTAAAGCGCTGCACCATTCACTATGCAGTTCCGGACGGAAGGGTTATTCCGTTCTGCGCGTTCAACGTCATTCCAGAAAAATACCGGGATGAAATCCAGGCAAAGTACGCGATTCCGCAGCGGGAGTGGGAAGAGAAAAACGGCAGGAAACTGGCGCAAGACTTTTACAAGCGCAACCCGCTTGCGGTTAGGAACTGTTCCTGCGAAAAATGCGGCCTCAAATAGTTCCTTATTTAAGCGTTAGCAACCCAAATAATAGACGTAAAATACTTATTGAAAGGTGTATTCGTTGGGAGCACGGCCCAGAAAGTGGAAAAAAAAACATAAGATGCGCTGGAAATGGGTCAAAAAGCGCCGGAAAAGAATGAAGCGCAAGCAAAAGCGCCGCGTCGGCGAACTCTAAGCCTGATTATTGCGCGATGACGAAGTAGACGCCCGCAACCATCAAGCCGCAGGCCGCTACTTTAAGTGCAAGGTGTTTTTCGTTGAACAACGCGCCTCCGGCTATCGTCGAGAAAAGCGTGCTCAGCCTCTTCACCGTAATTGCGAGGCTCACGTAAGTGATGGAAATGGCGCTCGCCAGCGCCAAGCGGTTTGCAATCGTTAGGACGGATATTGCTCCCAGTTTCTTCCAGTCGCGGCGGGCGGCTGGAAGGATGTCGCTGAATTTGTCTCTCTCTAGGGCAATAAACAAGATCAGGTAGTTGACTGCGATGAACACTTGAATTAAAAGAATGTATGAAATCGCGGTCAGGGCGTTAAGCACTATTTTATCGGCGAGGGCGCAGAAGGCGAGCAGGAATATGCCAACCATCGCGATCCAAACGTACTTCGTTTTGTCGAATTTGAGGAGGGTCGACGGCGAGCCGTAAACTGCCGTTTCAAGCAGGTACACTCCGATCACCATCAGCAGTGCGCCGCCTCCCTGGAGGGCGGTCAGTTTTTCTCCTAGGAAAAAGGCGGCGAGAAGCAGCAGCACGAGCGGACTTAAGTTCATTAGGGGCGTAATTGACGAAAGTTCTTCGTGCCTTATGCCCTTGAGGATAAACCAGTTGGCTATTACGTTAAGCCAAGACGCTCCGTAGATTATTAGCACAAGCCCGAGATCTAATGCGCTGAAGTCCACGAAGTAAACCAACGCAATTGAAAGAAAGAAGTTGAGAAGTGCGCACAAGAGCGAGAACTGCAGGGAATGCTCGCGCATCAGCGTCTTTTTTTCGAGCAGTGAGACTGCGGCGGTCAGGAAAGCCGACAACAGCGCAAGAGCGAGCCAGATCAGGGTAATCACTTAGCCATCGCGCGCACTACGTACCTGCCGCGCTTTTCTATTTCCTCAAGCTGCTTAAGCACGGCGGCGTTCCGCGAGTAGCCGTCGAGGAATTCTTGAAATTGTTTTTGGGAAACGCTTTTCTTGAACAACAGCAGGTCGGTCGCCTGTTCCTCCAATTCAGTCGAGTATTCGGCCAGGCCGAAGTCAATCAGCCACACCGTTCCGTTTCCTTCGACCATGAAGTTCGACGCAGTGGAATCGCCGTGCACTATTCCGCCTTCGTGAAGCAGTGCCAGCTGCTTGCCGGCTTGTGCGAGTGCGTCTTTCGACAACGCGTTGCGCAGCAGAATTCCGTCTATCTTGTTTATGAAAAGTTCCTTGCGCGTTTCGTCGACGTGTTTTACGAGCGGACAGCGGACTCCTTTTTGTTTCGCGGCGGAGAGAATGCGTGCTTCCTTACGGGTGCGTTCGCTGCGCAGCCGGTAGTCCAGTTCGTGTACGCGGTATTGCTTGCGCCCGCGCCGCTTGCAGAGCGCTTCTTCTCCCATGAAGCGGCACTCAAGCAACTCGGCTTCGGCGCCTTTGCCTGCTTGCTTCACTTTTCTCCCTGTTGTTGCTTGAAGTAATAGAGTTGGGAAAGGATTTCTTTTGACGAAAGAGGTCCGTCGCGCACTATCTTGGGCGGGTTTTCGCGCATGTCCAGCACGGTCGCCGGCATTACCGGCGGCAGGTTTCCGGCGTCTAGTATCAAGTCCACTTTTCCGTTGAACTTGTGTTTGACTTCGTCTATCTTGTAGACGGGCGGCTCTCCTGCCGCGTGCGCGCCGGTAGCGGTGATTGGCGCATCGCTTTCCTGCGACAACAGTCTTGCAACTAGGTTTCCGGATATTCCGAAGGCAACTCCGCTTTCGCTGACGCCTTGCGCGAGGTTTTGTTTGTCAACTATCAGGGTAAGCGGACCGGGCATGAACGATTGCGCGAGGAACTCCGCCGCGGGGTCGAGCTTGGTGTAGTTCTTGGCCATTCTCAAGTCGGATACGATTATTGAAATGCCTCGTTTTTCGAGCTTACCTGACTTGAGTTCGATTATTTTCTTTACCGCCGCTTCGTTGGTGGCGTCCGCTGCAAGCGCGTAAGAAGTTTCGGTTGGAGTGACTACGACGCCTCCGTTCTTGATGACCTGCGCCGCCTGTTCGACTACTTTAATCATTTTCTCGCGGTCGCGCCTGTCCGTCGGAAGCGTCAGGACTGGAGTCTCGCCTTTTTTTGCTTTCATTCAAACCACCTTGGGGTACTGGGGGTCGTTACCACTTTATTTTCTGGCTCTCTATTCTTATTCTTTGCTGCGGCAGCGCGTTCGAAGGAACTACGTTTGCGCAAAGCATTTGCAGTCCCGTTACCGCAATCATTGCCGCGTTGTCGCCGTTGTACTCGTCGGCTGCCACGCAAAAACGGGCTCCTTGTTCTTGCGACATCAGCGAAAGCATTTGCTGAAGCCTCTTGTTCCGCGCGTTGCCTCCGCATAATACCACTTCTGGATTGCGCGTGTGGCACAAGCACCGCTCAGCTGCTTCGACGAGCATGCTGAACGCCGTTTCCTGCGCCGAAAGGCAGGCGTCCGCTTTTTCTTGTTTTGTGCGCAAATTCATTTTCTTGAGTGAAGTAAGCATTCCGGAGAAAGCAAAACTCATTCCCTTCACGGTGTAGGGAAGGGGCAGCAGCTTCTTGCCTTCAGCAGCCATTTTGATGACGCCAACCGCGTCCGGCGGCTCAAGTTCAAGCAGCCGTCCAACGTGGTCCAGCAAATTGCCTACGCCTATGTCGAGCGTTTCGCCGAAAACCCGGTATTTCCCTTCTTCGAGCGCGAAAATCTGGCTGTTGCCGCCCGAGACGTAGACTACCAACGGGTTTTGCGCGCGTGTGAAAAACCGCGTCACTTCGACGTGCGCGACCGCGTGGTTTACGGGAACCAGCGGAACGCCGAGGAATTCGCTCAGCGACTTTGCTGCGATGTAGCCGGCGTGCAGGCAGTGGCCTATGCCCGGCCCCTGTGAGTAGGCAATGGCGTTGAGTTCGCCGGCGTTTGTCTTGGACTGCAAAAGAGCTTTGTCAAGGGTTGGACGAAATAGTTTGGCGTGGTGGTCTGCGAGCTTTCGCGGAATGTAGCCCTCTTCAGTAGACGGATATTTTTCGACAACGTTCGATAAGACGCGCGTGTTGTCTGGATCCGGCGTTTTTCCGTTGAACTTGATTACCGAAACGCCCAGCGTGTGCGCCGTGCTTTCTATTCCAAGTATTTTCACTCGAATCAGGCTCCTGCGATTCCACTTAACACCAAGGCAATGGATAAGGCGTTGTATGCGGCGTGCGCCACTATTGCGGGCAGCAGCAGCTTGTTTTTACGCACCCACCAGCCCAGTACAATGCTTACTGAAAACGCTGCGACTACTTCCGTAACCGAGCCGTAGCCGAAGTGCAGCGCCGCGAACACCATGCTTGACAGCACTACTCCTGTTTTCTTCTGTAGGTAGCCTCGGAAAAACGTTTCTTCCGCGACGGGAGCGGCGATTATTGCTGCGGCAAGCAACCACGCCGGCTGGCTTGTAATGAATTCGGCGATTTTGTTGGTGTCCAGGAACCCGAGGGCGTTTAGCACAACGCCTTCGAATATCAGTATAACTATGCAGAAGCCGACGAGGAGCAGGCCGCTGCCTATTTGCGTGAATGGCTTGCGCGAGTTGAATCCTAGGAACGAAATAGACTGTTTGAGGGTCTTGCTTTCGAGCGCCAGGAGGACGAAGGGCGCGAAGAATAAGAGCAGGGATAGTGGAATCATTCTACTGCTTCATTTCAGTGTAGCCGCACTTGCCGCATGACCTGCGGTTCTTGTGTTCGGCTAGCCGCGATGCCGAGCCGCATTTCGGGCAGTGCTTGCGTGGCTCGTATTTCTTTGTTACGCGTTTTTTTTTCTTGTCAGCCATTTAGCGTCACCTTTCACTTCGTTTCTTCCTTCTTTGCCTTCTGCTTCTTTTCCCTTTCCGCGCCTTTCTTTGCTTCAGGCGAGGCGTAAATCTTTGCAGTAACGACCGCGGTAGTGCGTCCGGTCTTGTGCTCTATCTTGGCTACTGAAAGCACGTCCGCCTTTGCGGGCAGCGCTTTGCAGAGCGCGTCGGCCACTTCCTTCAGCGACGGGGTTGCGGCAAAGCCGGTTATTTTAGCGGTTATTTCCCTGCGTTGAAGCAGCGGATTTTCTTTCGACTCGATTACTTCCACTTCCATTTTGAAAACAACTCTCTTTTACTTTATTTTTAGCGCGTATTTCCCGGGCGCTTTTACTCCGATGGCTGCAGCCACTTCAGAGTTCTCGGGGTTGATTATGAGAATGTAGCCTTCCCACGTCTTCGTCAGCTCGGAGTCTTTGCACATCGGGCAGATGTCGCCCGTTACTATCATCCTGCACTTTCTGCATGCTTTTTCAGTCATTCGACTTCAACCTGCTCTGTCTTTCTCCCGTTCTTTCTCGGCCTTCGTTTTCTTGATCGGCTTCTTTCCAAGGCCTTCTGGGCGCATCGTCAACGCAATTTTGCTGTTGGGAATAGTGTCCTTCAAGCTGATTGTGGCAATCTTTGCTTTCACGAGTTCTCCTTTCTTGACGCTTTTCTTCGACTGCTTGCCCACCAGCGCGCCGGTTTTCTTGTCGTACGACAGGAATTCGTTTGCGACCTGCGAAACGTGGACCAGCCCGTCGATCGGACCGAGCCGCACGAACGCGCCGAACTCAACTATTTGCGTGATTTCTCCCTCTACCACTTCGTTGACTTCAGGAGTAAACACGAGTGCCTCGAATTCGACTTCGCAGAACACTGCTCCGTCGCCGTGCAATACCTTGCCTTTGGACTGGATTTTGGCGTTGTGGAGGCTGACGATTATTCCGTAGTTCTTGTCGACAGTGCGCTCGTACTGCTCACGCAGAATCTCGAGGGCTCCTTCGGATATCTTGAGTCCGAAGAGGCTCGGCGGAATGCGCACGACTTCCTTGAACGTCATCAAGCGATACAAAACACTTCACCCTGCTACTTGCTAGTGAGAATTTAAAACAAGCAGAAAAATAGGAATAATCTGGCTTAAAACCCTTGCGACGCGGCTTCAGCAGAGTCTTAATCCGCCGCTGCGCCGTAAGCAAACGACTTTGGCACCCTTCGCCGTCAGCGCGAGCCTGAGGTTCCGGTCGTTAGTGCAAATTGCGGCGTTCTTGTTTGCTGCCGCCCAGTCGATTATCGACCGGTCGCTTTTGCCGCTTGCCTCGATTACTTGCACGCCGCCGCTTTCAATCCAGCGCAAGGCGGCGTTAGCGGCGTTTCTTTCCGCTTCTTTTCTGCCGGCCGCAAGCATTTTGAGTTCCTGCACGCAAGGAGACAGGATTGCGAGCTCGGGCGTTTCGTCCAACAGGTTTTCCAGTGCGGCTTCCAAGTTGATTTTGTCGCGAAACGCGGACAAAACAAAGTTGGTGTCAAGCAGCGCTTTCAAGAAATCCCTTTTTTTGAGCGGGCTCGGCGGGATTTTCGCGCAAGCGAAAAACTGCAAAAGCAGTTTTTGCTTGATTCGAACCCACGACCCCCTGGTTGCCTCCGAAATCTTGTTACAGAATTCGTTAAAAGCCAGGTGCTCTAGCCAGGCTGAGCTACGAGCCCGTTGTGAAAGAATTGTTTTTCTGCAGCATTAAATAACTTTGTTTGCGTAAGTGCTTCAAGTCTTTTTGAAAGCAATTGCGAGGTAGACTAATTTGAGACTGGTTTTACTGGGAGCGCCCGGAGCGGGAAAGGGAACGCAGGCGAAGTTGTTGGCTGAAAAGTTCAGGGTGCCTCACATTAGTACGGGCGATATGTTCCGCGCCGCGGCGTCTGCAGACACTCCTATTGGCAGGGAAGCCCAGACGTTCATGCAAGCGGGGGCGCTTGTTCCTGACAACGTGGTAGTCGGCTTGGTCAAGGAAAGGCTGGTGCAGGAGGACGCTAAAAACGGCTTTTTGCTCGATGGCTTTCCGCGCACAGTCATCCAGGCGAATGCCTTGGAGGAAATGCTTCGCGCATCGGGCCAAAAGCTGGACTCCGTGGTAAACATTGACGTTTCGGAACAGGAGTTGATTGCCCGGCTTTCAAGCAGGAGAACCTGCAGGAAATGCGGGGCAATTTATAACCTGATTTTCGAGACCCAGAAACCAAAGAAGGAAGGCGTTTGCGACCGCTGCGGCGGCGAACTCTACCAGCGCAGCGACGAACGGCCGGACGTGATCGGAGAACGCCTTCGCGTATATACTACCAACACGGCTCCGCTTGTCGACTACTACCGGCGTAAGGGGTTGTTGAAGCAGGTGGTTGCGTCTAATTCAATGACGCCGAAAGACGTTTTTGCGGCAGTTCTTACGGCGTTGGGCGCCTGAAAATCAGAGGACCTTGGCTGTTCCGTACAAGTGCCAGCGGTTTTGAGTTCTCCGCATGACTGCAAGTACGTCGCCTGCTTTTACGCTCAACGGCTTTTTCAAGAGAAGTTCCAACTTGTTTTTCTTGTGCGAAGTGACGAAACCGACTGTCGTAGCCGTTCCTATTCCCAGGACAAGCGGTTCGTTTGCGCCGAAGTCTTCAGTGACTTTTTCCAGCCGTCTTGCAAGAGGCTGTGCTTCGACGGTCAGTTCGCCGCGAATGGGCGGGAGCGTTCCTGGCTTTGCGATAACCGAGCCCACCAGCGCGTCGGCATGGGTCAGTGCGGGGTCTAATTCCGTTCCGACGCCTATGAGTCCTCCAGGATGGGCTTCCTTAAGTTCTTCTCCGCCGGCGTTCAAACTGATTATGCGCGTGTGGAGTGGTGAATACGTTTCTTTTTCTTTTTTGACGTGCAGCGCGCCGGGAAGAATTTCTATTTCATCGCCGACGCGTAGCGTTCCCTGGAGAATCGAGCCACCGATTACTCCGCCGGCGAGTTTAGAGACTGGCGTGCCGGGCTTGTTTACGTCGAAGCTGCGGGCGGCGTACATCAACGGTTCTTTTGTCAAGTCGCGTTTGGGCGTTGGGATGTTGCGTTCAATCGCTTCAATCAACGCGTCCAGGTTGAGCTTTGAGTTAGCGGCGGTCGGAACGATTTCGGCGTCGGCGTAAGGCGTGTCGCGCAGGAATTCCTTTATCTGCTTGTAGTGCGCAATCGCCTGTTCCCGGGTTATCAGGTCGACTTTGTTTTGCGCAACCACTACTTTCTTGACTTTAGCTGCTTCGAGGACCATCAGGTGCTCCATTGTCTGGGGCTGGGGGCACTTTTCGTTGGCCGCAATTACGAACAACGCGCCGTCAATTATGCTGCTGGCCGCAATTACCGTCGCAAGCAACGTTTCGTGGCCTGGCGCGTCGACGAAGGAAATCTTGCGGACTTCCTCGGGCTTGCTTCCGCACTGCTTGCACGTGTCGTCAATGCAATAGCACTTCGGAGCGGGGCACTTTGGGCATTTTCTGACGGAAAAGTCAGCGTAGCCGAGTCGGATGGTGATTCCTCGCTTAAGTTCTTCGCTGTGCACGCTCGTCCACTTGCCGGTCAATGCGGCGACCAGCGTGGTCTTGCCGTGGTCCACGTGCCCGGCGGTCATGATGTTTACTTCGGCTTGTGCCAAGGAAAGTTACCTCTCGAATAAGTAGTATGTTTTTGCCTCAAAGTGCTTATTAACTTGAGGGAGGCATGCTGGCTAAAACTTGTTTCTGGAACTCGCTCAAGTGCGCTTCCGACAAATCGAGTTCTCCGGAGAGGATAAAGGTCCGGCGGTTTCCCTTGTCGTCCTTGACGCATAAGAAAAAGATTTCCTTTCCCGTCGGCGTGTCTATCTGCTTCATGAGCCACTCGCGGGCGTCTTCATTGGCGATGCGGCCGCACTTGTTCTCCAAGTAAGTGACGCAATGCATTTTCGCCCGGTCGGGAGAACGATAGTACTGGAACACGCTTTCGTACTGCGCGTTCAGGTCAATCGATTCCACGAGAATCCGGTCTTCGTAGTCAGTTCCGAATCCCTCTATTTTTTCGAGGGGAAAGTGTTTTTTTTCGTTCAGCAAGAAGCCTTTGGACTCCACTAGTTCGCTTGCATTGCTTCTCACGGCGAGCATTACCGTCATTTCACTCTTCTCCCTTGAAGCGGCGTGCAACAATTTTCTTGTCGAGCGCGTTGGCAAACGGAATCAACCGCGGCCCCTTTTCCTTTCCGAGCAACACCGCGTAAGCGGCTTTGAAGAAGTCTTGCGTAGCGATTCCGTGCTCGGCGCAAAGTTCCTTGGCCTTGCTCGCCTGCTCGGCTTCCATTCCGCCCTTCAGCATGACGTCTGCAAACTCGCTTAGAACGCGTTTTTGGCCGTCGGACAACAGCACGTACTTTTCTTCGGCTTGCGCCGCCGGAATTACTTTTATCTTAAACTCGTCTCCCGCGAACGACTCTACCCAGGTCTTTGCGAGGCGAAGCCTGTTTCGGCAGCTTTCTTCGTCCTGCTTGGAAGCTCCCTTCAAGTGCCCGAGTTCCCTTAGCTTTGCAACCGCCGCGTCTTCGTCGAGCACTTGCGCCAGCGCGGCCGCGAACGAATAGGATACTCTTGCCGGCGCTTTTTCGGGAACGCTTGAAACCGCGAGTTCGTACATTCTCTTAGTGTTCTCTTCCTTTGCCTCGTTTTTTCCCGTGCTTTCGCCGAAGTACGCCCGCTCGGCGTCGTCGAACTCGTCCACCAGCTGGAAAACACGGCCGAGGTCCAAGTCTCTTTGTTTCTCGGGCCGCTTTACGTAAAAATACATGAACGGTTCGGGTTCAATGAGCTTCATCAGGTCCTGCACGACGTAGACGTTGCCTTTGCTTGCGCTCATTTTTTCTCCGTTGACTAGAAAGAATTCGTATACGAACGGAATAGGCGGTTCTAGCTCGAATATTTTGGGCATTATTTCGAGAACGCTTTTCCAGCTTCCTTCAAAGTGGTCTTTGCCGAAGGGCTCGAACGTGGTGTGGAACAAGCCCATGAGCGCGGGCCACTCGAAGCGCCACTGCAGCTTGCCTTCGCTCCACGGAACTTCTCCTTCATAGCCGCAGCCTTCGGCCTTCCTTTTCTTTATTGCCTTGCCGCCGCACACGAAGTGCACCGTCTTGTTTTCGAGGTCGGAGGAATTGACGTTGGTCAACACGCCGCACTCGGGGCAGATAGCGTCAAACGGAATATATTTCTCGCTTTTCGTCGCCTGAAACTTTGCGGCAATCTTGCCCGCTTCCCCGGCTTTTTCGAACACCTTGCGCACGTACGGCTCGAGCTTGCCCTGTTCGTACAACGCGTTGACGGAGTATAGTTCGGGGTGGACATCGAGCGCGTAAATTCCGCGCATCCAGATTTCAGTAAAGTGTTCGCTCCAGCTGTCGCAGCAGCCGAACGGGTCGGGAATCCTGCACAACGGCTGTCCCAGGTATTTTCCCATTTCCGGAAACTCTTTCGAGTCATGCCACTTGGAGTCCAAGTCCGCGATTTTGGCGGGAACGTCTTTCAACGGATCCCTGTCGTCGGTAGTGTGAACGAACTCGCAGTCGACTCCGTGCTCGCGCACTGACTTGACCGGAAACCACGCGCGCAGGACGTCGTTGAGGTTGCCGATGTGCTTGCCTCCGCTGGGAGTCTGCTGGCACTTGACGTTAGGCGTTCGTTTTTCTTTCTTTGAGCGCTCGATTATTTTTTCGGCCAGCTGGTCTGCCCAGTGCATTGAAGAAGCCAATCGGTTCACCTAATTCGGAAAAATTTGGTTCGCGAACTTATTAGGTTATTGCTTCAAGCGCTCTTTCAGCGCCGCAGAGAGAATCGGTAACGCTATTGTCGCGTCGCAGATTACGTCTACGAACTTGGCGTCGGGGCACAGTTTGCCCCAGGAAATTCCTTCCCTGAGTTCTGCTCCGCTGCTTCCTCCCGGTTCCGGCCGGTCGGTGGTGATTTGGACGCCGTACTCCGCTGCTTTTGGCGCAAGCTGCATTGCCTGCTGTACGTAGTTCTTCGGAACTCCTCCGCCCACGTACAATACGCCGGCTCGTTTGGCGCTCCAGGCAATTTGCATGATTTCCTTCAAGTCGTCGAAAGCCCTTGTTTCGCATTTCTTGCCTTGGCCGAGTTGTCCCCACACCATCAAGCCTATTCCGCTGTCGGCGAGAGCCGGGCAGAAAACCGGTATTTTTTTGTTCCAGCAAGTGCGGAGAATCGACGGCTTTTCGGAAGGAGTTTTTTCGCCGAGTTTCCACAGGAAGTCTTTGATTGTCTTTTGTTCCGCTAGTTCGGCAAAGTTTTTGTCAATGAATTTTTCGAGGCCTTGGTAAGCTTCGTTCGGCAAATACGATTCGTAGACGCGGTCGATTCCCTTCTTGTTCAGTTCCTCGTCGCTGACGCACGCGGTTCCCTGCAAGTGGCTGTAGCCAAGCGCTTCGAACAAGTCGTGCGTGAGCGTTGCGCCGGTTGTGACGAACACGTCAGTCCACCCGCGTTCGAGAAAGTCGATGATTATTTTCTTGTTGCCGCCGGGAACCATTGGCCCCGCGAGTCCGAAGAACTTCGTGCATTCCTTGTCGCGAATCATTTGCTCGAGAACGTCCGCGGCTCTGCCGAGTCGTCCGGCGCCCATTACGCCGGATTCCCTCATTGCGTGGACTAGCGCGTCGACGGTCATTCCGGCCTTGGTTTCGATTTGTTTTACTGGCGCGAGTTTTTCTTTCATGGCTGCACCCACTCTATTTCGTAGTACTCGTACTTTGATTTTGGCAACTCGATTCTTTTCACGCGGTAGTGCGTGACCGAGGTTTCGCGGTCGCAGATGCTGAGAATCAGGTCCAAGCCGAGTTGCTTTGCTTTCGATAGCGCTTGAGCCAGTTCGGCTCCGCCGATTTCCTCTTCTTCGGACAAGGCGAGCATGACGTACTTGGGCTTGTCTTCCTTTGGCGTCTCGATTTCGCCCTTCTTTCGGTGGTAGAGCAGGAAGTCCAGTTCGGCGGCGGCTTCTTTCCTGACGCCGGGAATGGCGAGAATGAATGTTTTCTTTACTCCGTGGGCGACTCGAATTGCGCGCGCCCACTCGCTGATAAGCATTTTAGCCTCGCGGGGAAACACGTGAATCACGTGCTTGGAGTGCATCCACTCCTCTTGTCCCAATACTGGCTTTGCGCCGGGGAAGTAGAGGCGGAAGTGGGTTCCGAACTTCAAACCCGTTTTGAGCACGAAGCCCCTGAGCCGCAGGTCTTCGTAGACGTCGTACAAGGCCATGAAGTCGCTTCTGCGTTTTACTGCCTCCTTTACGAGCCTTGCTTCCTTGACGTTGAGCTTTAGCCCGCCGTGCTTGAGGAGGAAAAGCGTTTCGTAAGCGTCGAGTTTCAATAGTCTTCCGTGTTTCTTGGCTTTGTACGTGCCCCATTGTCCGAACCAGTTTTCTTCATACAAGATCTTTGCTTCCTCGGCGTCGACGATGCTCATCAAGTCGTCGCTGAAGTAAACCGCCTTAAACAACGCTTTCGGGCACTCGAACTCCTGCGAAGGATACTTAACTACCGGGCTTCGTCCGTAAGTTCCCTCGGCTTCATTCATCGACCTGGCAATCAAGCCGCGGTCGCGCCAGTCGCGGTAACAAAAATACCTTGCAAGGAACTTGGGCCTGTCTTTGAAGCCCGAAGCGGCTTGGTTGAACGAAACCACTCTGTTCTTGCGCCTGCACTCTGCGTTGCGAACGTCGAGCAAGTAAAGCGCTTCCTCTGGCGCAAGCTCTAAAACCGTTTTTTTGCCTTCGTAGTCAGAGCCGAAGAAGCCGCGGTCGAGAGCTTGCACTGATATTAAGTCGCGGACCAGAAACTTCGTGTCTTCAAGCTCGAATTGAACTCCCAAAAAGAATTACCTCCAGCCGCGCTTTCGCGCCAAGCTGACTGAGTTCCGCCCTCCCGTTCGGGAAGGCAATAGGATTCTGCGGTTCAACCTATAAAAGCGCTTGGCGTGCGCGAGTAGTGACGTTATCCTGCGACTGATGTCGTGGGCTTTCCTCCTTCACTGGCTTGCTAGGGAGTTGCCGGCAGTTGATTCATCCCACGTCTAAAGCCACGGGATTTCTCGGCCTCAATGGTTTAAAATTTCAGCGCCTTAACCAACTTCGGTGCACTTCAGTGGGTTTATTCGACAAACTATTCGGCTCGCGCAAAAAAGAAGAAAAGCCAGCGGAAGCCGCGCACCCCGTTGCGGAGGTTGCGGTTGAGGAACTCGAGCGCAGGCTGCGCGAGGCTCGCTCTACTGCACTGAGAAAACACGAGCAGCCTTTTGCGGAAAAAGCCGCGTTGATTTCAGCAGAATCAAACGCCATTCTTCCATTGCTGGATCACCTCTCGAAAAAGAAAATCGACGAAAACAACGTCAACTACAAGATAGCAATCCAGGAACGCAACGCTTACTCGGCACGAATGAAGCCCTTGCTCAGCCAGTTGTCGAAAAGACCGCCCGGAGAGCCGTTGACTACTTACGCGGAAGTACTTTCGACTACTGTTGCGTCGATGCTTAAGACGACGTCCGACAACCGCTACGTCTTCATTTTCTACGCCGAGGACATGGCGAAAATAGGCGACCACATGAAGCGCCTAGACGAATTGAGCGCGCAAGTCGGGGAAATGATTGCAAAGCTTCGCGCAGACTCTTCAGCTTACGACAAAGTACTTTTGGACTGCGCGGAACTTACGGCCGCTTCGGCGGACCGCAAAAAACTCGTTTCCGAACTCGTACACGCCGAAGTCGACTACGGCCAAGCCAATAAAACGCTGGAGGAAGCGCGCGCAAAGTTTCCCTTGCAGGAAATCGAGGCTTGTTCGAAAGAACTTTCGACGGCGGAAGCCGACGTCGCGTCCGCAAGACAGGCGCTTGCAAACGCGTTGAACGGGTTCCAGCGTGCGTTGCGCAAGTACCAGAAGATTTGCCTCGACAAGCGCCTGGCGGCCCTCGCGGCCATTTACGCCGAAACGCCGGTCGACGCAGTAATAAACGAGTTCCGCGCGACTTCCGACTACAAGGAACTACGCGAGTTGCTGGAAGAACTGGCCACTTCAATTGAAGTCGGCCAAATAACCGCCGACGAGAAAGAACGGTTGAAGCTATTAGGCGAGGCAACCAAGGTTTCCTCCGGTCAAATAAAACAATTCCTGGAAAAAACCGTTGCCGCTTCAGCGGCGGCGGAAAAAGCAGGGCAGAAACTTGCCGAGCTTGAGTCGAGTCGGCAAGCGCTTGCGGCCGAGGAACAGCGCGTGGCCGAACTCCGGTTCCGTTCGGCGGACGTGGAAAGAAAGATGAAGGAAGCTTCAGACAAGGAGGCTTCGCTTTACCCGTTGATAGAACAAGCCGCTTCGCCGCTGTTGAACCAGAAGCTGGTGATCAAGCGCGGTTGAGGAGTTCGGCTATTTTTTCCCCGAATTTTTTCGCAGCGCCGGGGCCGTTTGCAGTAACCATTTTGCAGTCTGCCTGAACGTCCCGGCCGGAGTACGAAGCGCCGGCTTCTTCAAGCATTCGCATCGTCTCCGCGTCGGGAAACGCAGTCGCTTTCTTTCCTGACACGACTCCTGCCGCTGCAAGAATCCGCGGCCCAACGCAGATTGCTGCAACAACTTTGCCGGCGTTCGCAAAAGACTTCGCCAGCGCAAGCACGTCCTTGTTTTCGTAAAGCCGGTGCGTTTCAACGCCCGGGCCGCCGACGAACGCTATTGCGTCGAAGTCGCCTGCCTTCGCATCCTTCAACGCCAGCTGCACTTCTGCTTTGCCGCCGAGTTTTCCTACCGCCGTCTCTTTTGCTATGCTTGCAACCGTTGTTGCAATGCCTTTTGATTCGAGAACCGACTTTGCGTCGAATAGTTCTTCGTCCCTGAAGCCGCTAGGAGCGATTACGAACAAGACTTTCTTCAAATTAATTCTCCCCCTAAAGGCGTTTGCAGGAAGGAGGTTCGACGGGGATAATTTCCTTTCCTTCGCAGAGAAGGCGGCCTTTTTTCTTCGCGTGCTTAAGAACCAGCCACGCAGCTTCTCCCAGCGCGCGGCTTGCCTTGCGCGTAACAAGCGCGGTTGGCGCCGGAAAGTCGGGTTCAAGTAATGCGTTGTCGCCGGTCATTTTTTGTAACAACGCGTTTTCCGCTTCGTTTCTTCCCAAAACCACTTTGGCTTTTTCGTTCAAGCGGTAGTGCCGGCCTATGCGCAGCAGCAGGACGTCCCGCAGTGAATAGGGCTTGTGTTCGAACAAGTCGACCAGCTTTCGGGAATACTCTCTCTCCGTAAGCAAACAACCGCCGGCGGGGCAGTCGTAGCCGTAATTGTTTTTCTTCGCTAATTCCATCTGCGTTTTTCTTCCCCTGCCGCCGACTGCCAACAGCTTTTCCCGGTCAACCAAGCCCTTTTGCTCGGGAATCGTTGGCGGCAAGAGCTTTGCGGAAAGCGGGCGTACAACAAGGCCGTCAAGCCCCGCTTCTTTTTCAATCAGCTGCAGCTTATAGCGGGTCTGGGACATCGGCCGCTGGCCCGCAACTTCCCCCGTTGCAATAAAATCAGCGTCAACTTCCTTGCAGTATTCTTTTGCTTTCTTCAACGCGTATATTCGGCAGTCAATGCAGGGGTTGAGCGCCCTTCCCCGTTCGTGCTTCGGGTGCTCCACAATCTGCAGGTAATCCATTCCCTTTGCAACGATTTTCAACGGAATTCCAAGTTGCTTTGCCGAACGCGTTGCTGCGGCACAGCCGCCCGCCGCTCCTCCACAGGTGCAGAAGGGGCTAGTGAAATTCAGTCCCTCGAGTTCGATTCCTTGGTCAAGCAAGAGCTTTGCGGCGACTAGGCTGTCGAGTCCGCCGGATAGAAGCATTACTGCCTTGGTCACAGTAGTTTAGTGAAGCTCAACGCATTTAAGCAAGCGGCTGCAACCAAGTTGCATGAACTGCGTCAACCGGGAGAAGAACGAAAAGCAGTGTCCGTGCGAAGAGGATTGTCCGCGGCACGGCGTTTGCTGCGAATGTATCCGATACCATCGCTCGAGCAAGCAGTGGCCGAAGCCGGCTTGCCTGCGCTAGCGCTCGCGTATTTTAGACAGTCTTTTTTCCAGAGCGGGAAGCCTTAGCGGCAGTCCGTATTCCGGCCGCCACACCCACGCTTCGCCGTGCTTGACGCCGTCTATTTCGTAGAGTCTGTTTTCTTTTCGGAATCCAAGTTCACGCGCGGCGTCGTCGTAAGCTTTCGCCAAGCGCTGGGGGTAGCTGCCGTAGAGTTCTGCAACGTGCTCCTTTGTTGGCACGATTATTTCGCGGTCGGCGTAAATGTGTTGAAGCGCGGCCAGCTGGAGTTTGTCCACGTGTCGGTAAGCGCGCCTCCACTTTTGGTGAAGTGCTTTCGGGAACTTCATGATGTTCGCGATTATCAGCGTCTGGCCGTGCTCTAGATTGTTTTGGTTCCAATGCACTTTCACTGCCCCTTTTTTTCCTTCGTCGGCTTCCAAAGAGTACGAGAGCGTGCCAAGGCCTTCCAAGCCTGGCTTGGTTCTGTTCAAGTCCGTCAACACGCCGTTAAGGCGCTTTTCCGCCCCCAGTGGGAGAGTTACCAAGCGGTGTTGGAAGGAATCGGCGACTGCCTTGTGCTTTTCTCGTCTGCTCGGGGGCCCGGCGTAGAAAACCGGGAGTATTCCTGACTTGTTGTCGTGTTTTATCACAACCGGCGGCAGATCGACGTGTGGTTCCCTTTCCTGCATTTTCTCCACTTCGATCGGCTTGGAACCAAGCGGGTTGTGCTGCAGGTGCGCCCTCAGCTTTTCCTCACTCAAGTCCGCGTATCGCTGCTGCAGGACTTCCCTGATTAACTGCAGCTGGATTCCGGGGCTAGCCGCCGAAAGCGTTTTCGCGAGGAGAGGCAGTTTTTCGCCGGCGTAAGCGTAGTTTATTGCGAGGCGAAGAGGATGGAAGGGAAGCTTTCTTCCGTAGCTTTTCGCCAGCTCTACTGCTGCGTTGAAGGCGGAGTAAGGAAGTTGCTGGCGCGTCTTTGCCCCGCTCTGTTCCAACGTCCTGAGTTCCTGCGCCAGTTCTTTTCCGGTTTTTTGAGGGTATGCCTCGGCCAAGGCAAGCGCGACTGAAGGCGAGGCGCCTTTTTCGATAATGGTTTTTACCTTGCCGCGCACGCCCGCCGGAGTGGAAGAATGTTTTAACGCTTCCGCGAAAGTCTCTGGGTCTGGCATTGCGAGCGCGGCGCGTTTTGTGGCCTCCCAGCCTTCCAGCGGCTTTTTTCCGCGCAGTCGGTCGTGTTCTGCGAAGAGCTTGCGCGCGGTTTCGGAGAGGGAAGCATTCTTGGGAACTTCGTTCACGAGATAGGCCGCGGCGTCGACCCACGGCTTTCGTTCGTCGGTGCTTGACTCTGTCACCTTCAGTTTTCCTTCCTCGCGGGCGATGCGAGCCGGTGGCTGGAGGGAGTAGACGAGCGCTGCTTTTTCCTCCGCCAGCGAAAAACCAATTTCCTTGAGCAGCCTGGCGAAGGCCGAGTGCACTGCCATGACAAAATTCTTGATTTTCGTGCTAAAAAACCAGTGGGCTTCAGACTACTTTGAACTTGAAGCCATAGGCGATTATTCCTTCGTCGCCTTCCTCGAAAACGCGGCGGAAGCACATTCTGGCGGTCGCGCCGATCTTTATTTTTTCGTCAGGCGAGTCAACCAGTTGCGTAAGCACTTTCACGCCGTTTGCCAACTCGATTATTGCAATGTAGTACGGGGTTTCGTGTTCAAAGCCGGTCGGAGCCGCGTGCACTTGGGTGAAGGAATAGATTTTGCCTTCCGGCGGCATTTGCTTGGGCTCTATTTTGCCTTTGCGCCTGCACTTCGGGCAAACGACTCTTTCTGGGAAGTAGTCTGTTCCGCAGGTTGCGCAGTGGCTTCCAAGCAGGTTGTAGCGGTCTGCGCTGTTTCTCCAAATCAGTGGTGTTGCGTTCTTCATGGAATCATAACCTCTTGTAGACGTGGATGGTGCAAGTCGCTCCGCTTCCTCCCACGTTGTGCGTCAAACCGAGTTCGGCGTTGCTTACTTGGCGTTTTCCCGCGCGTTGCTGCAGTTGCAGTGTTGCTTCAACTGCTTGCGCGACGCCCGTTGCTCCGACGGGGTGGCCTTTTCCCTTTAATCCGCCTGACGTGTTGATTGAAACCTTGGCGTTCAACGCGGTTTCGCCGTCTTGAGCTGCTTTTCCTCCCTTTCCTTTCGGGAAAAAGCCCAGGTCTTCGATTGCCAAGACTTCGGCGATGGTAAAGCAGTCGTGTACTTCCGCGAAGTCCACGTCTTTAGGCGTTATTTTGGCTTGCGCGTAGGCGAGTTTTGCTGCCTCTTGCGTAGCGCGCATTGCCGTTAGCGTGCTTCGTTGCGATAGTGCCAAGGAGTCGCTTGCTTGGACGCTTGAAATTATTTCAACTGGCGCTTCGCAGAATTTCTTTGCCTTGTCAGAGGAACAGAGTATTACCGTGGCGGCGCCGTCGGTCAGTGGAGAACAGTCCAAGAGCTTCAACGGAGTTGCGATGTAGCCCGAGTCCATTACGTCTTCGACGGTGATTTCCCGGTGGAACTGCGCGTACTCGTTGTTTGCCGCGTTCGCGTGGTTTTTTACTGCGCAGGCGGCGAGTTGTTCTTCGGTTGTTCCGTATTCCAGCATGTGCCTGCGGGCCATTAGAGCGTATAGTGCCGGGAAGGTTGCTCCGTTGAACAACTCCCATTCCTGGTCTCCTGCTCCGCCGAGGGCAGTGGCTGCTTCTTCAGTGCTGACTTCAGTCATTTTCTCTACGCCGCCTACTGCGACGACGTCGTAAGTGCCGGATGCGACCGCCATTATTCCCGCGCGCAGCGCGACTCCGCCTGACGCGCAGGCTGCTTCGAGGCGGGTTGACGGAACCGGGGTCATTCCCAGTTGGTCTGCGATTAACGCGCCGATGTGTTCTTGTCCAATCAGTCTTCCGGACGCCATGCAGCCGCCGAAAATGGCTTGCACGTCCTTGCCTTCGACTTTAGCGTCGGCAATTGCCTTGCCTGCCGCTTCGGCAATGAGTTCGCGGAAACTGGTTTCCCAGTGTTCGCCGAACTTCGTTAGTCCGACGCCAATGATTGAAACGCTTCTCATCGTGAAACACCTATAAGCTCTTGATTTTGCGGCGGTGCTTTATGTACGCCGAGTAGTCAATGTACGTCTTGTCCTCGATTGCCTTGAGCACTGGAACGCACGGCCGCCTGCCTGTCTTCTCGATTTCGTTGGTTACCGTTAGCTTGAAGGCGTCGCTTCCCGCGCCGCTTCCGTAGGAAACAACCAGAATCTTTTGGCCGGGTTTCGCAACGTCTAGCACTGAAGACAGGCCGATCATTGCGGCTGCGCTGTAAGTATTGCCGATGAAGGGGGTGATGAGTCCTTGCTTGATTTTCTTTTCTTCAAAGCCAAGAGTCTTTGCCGCCCGCAGGGGAAACTTGCCGTTCGGCTGGTGGAACACTGCATAATCGTAGTCTTTTGGTTCCGTGCCTGTTCTCTCGAACAAGCCTTTTGCCGCGCTCAGCACGTGCTTGAAGTAAGCGGGCTCTGCCGTGAACCTGCCTGCGTGGCGCGGAAATTCAGCGTGTTGTCTCCTCCAAAAGTCAGGGGTGTCGGTTGTAAACGAGTAAGTGGCGTCGATTTCAGCTATTGTCTTTTCTTTTCCTATCAAGAGGGCGGCGCCGCCTCCGCCTGCGCTGTACTCCAGCGCATCGTTCGGCCGTCCTTGGGCGGTGTCGCTTCCGACTGCCAGCCCGTATTTGATCATTCCCGAAGAAACCATTCCCATGCAGGCTTGGACTCCGGCTGTTCCTGCTTTGCAAGCGAACTCTAAGTCCGCTGCAGTCAAGTTCGGAGTGGCGCCGAGTGCTTCGGCGACCATGGTTGCGGTCGGTTTTACTGCATAGGGCTTGCTTTCGCTTCCGACGAACAGCGCCCCGATTTCCTGCGGGTTGATTCCGGCGCATTTTACTGCGGTTCTGCTTGCTTCAACTGCGAAAGTGCAGCTGTCTTCGTCGAATGAAGCCACGGCTTTCTCGTTTATGCCCAGGCCTTCGCCAATGCGTCCGCCGTCCTTGCCCCACACGCGCGCTATTTCCGCTACCTTGACGCGCATGCGCGGCACGTACGCTCCGTAGCCAACGATTCCAACCATTAAACACCAACTCTAGTTCAAACAAAATTCGGGTTAGTTAACCGAAAGGTCTTTTGAAGACCAACATTAAAAAGCGTATTCGACTTCGTCAATTGCCTGAATCATTTCGGGCTGTTTTTATTTGCGTTCGACCACCAATTCTATCATGAACGTTGGTTTGGCCGCAAAAGCCTTCATAGTTGACGACGGCAAACTGCTGTCCGTCAAACGCCGTGACGACGACGTGCAGCAACCGGGAATGTGGGAAATTCCGGGAGGCAGGCTCCAGCCAGGAGAGAATCCGTTCGATGGCTTGAAAAGGGAGGTCAGGGAGGAAACGGGCCTGGAGATAAGTGTTTTGGACCCTCTGAGCGTGAGGCACTTCACGCGCGCAGACGGGCAGACTATTACCCTAATTATCTTCGTTTGCGAGCCTCTTTCCAAGAAAGTCGTGTTGAGCGAAGAGCACTCGGCTTTTGACTGGCTTGACTTGAACGATTATGGAAAACTAGGCAAATTCTTTCACGCCGACGTTGAAGCCTACAAAAAAAGACAAGGGATGACTCAATGAACTTAGAACTCCGCAAGCTGAGCGTAAACGAACGCCTGCAAAAACTCGTTGCAGAAGGAATAATTTCACAAGAACAAGCGGACTTGCTCGGCAAGGAAGGCCCGCTTTCCATTGAAGCGGCAAACAAAATGGTTGAAAACGTGGTCGGAACCCATCCCCTTCCCTTCGCGCTTGCAACGAACTTCAAAATCAACGGCAAAGACTACTTGATTCCGATGGCAATCGAAGAGCCATCCGTAGTTGCCGGCGCGTGCAACGCGGCCAAGCTCGCCTTGCCCGCGGGATTTACTGCTTCCGCAGACGAGCCGGTAATGATCGGCCAAATTCAATTAGTTCAAGTGCCGAAGCCAGAGGACGCGGCAAAGAAAATAATTGCTGCTAGGAAAGAAATCATTGCGCAAGCAAACTCGTGCGACCCGGTTCTAGTCAAAATGGGCGGCGGCTGCAAGGACGTCGAAGCCCGCGTGCTCGACTCGCCGCGCGGAAAAATGGTGGTAGTGCACTTGCTTGTTGACGTCCGCGACGCAATGGGTGCCAACGCAGTCAACACGATGGCCGAATCAATTACGCCTAAACTTGAGGAAATAAGCGGCGGAAAAGCGCGGCTGCGCATTCTATCCAACCTGGCGGTAAAACGCTTGGCGCGCGCGAAAGCCGTTTGGACCAAGAAAGCGCTTGAAGAAAGCCTTGCTGGAAAAGGCGTTGAGCTGAAGGGAGACGAAATTGTTGACGCAATTCTCGACGCCTGGGCCTTTGCTGCAGCAGACCCCTTCCGCGCAGCCACGCACAACAAGGGAATCATGAACGGAGTCGACGCAGTAGTCGTGGCAACGGGCAACGACTGGCGCGCAGTCGAGGCAGGCGCGCACGCTTTTGCTTCAATAAACGGAAAATACTCGCCGCTAACAAAGTACTCCAAGAACGCGGACGGCGACTTGGTCGGAGAAATAGAGCTGCCTATCGCAGTGGGCTTGGTCGGCGGCGCAACAAAGACTCATCCCACTGCGCAGATTGCAGTCAAGATTCTGGGCGTAAAGACAGCGAAGGAACTGGCGCAAGTCATTGCCGCGGTTGGGCTGGCACAAAACTTTGCGGCAATCAGAGCTCTTGCAACGGAAGGCATTCAGCGGGGGCATATGTCTCTGCATGCTCATAACCTTGCCGTCGCGGCGGGGGCAAAAGGCGCGCAGGCAGAGAAAATCGCTGCACAAATGATTGCGGAAAAAAAGGTTAATGCACAGCGCGCGAAAGAATTGCTTTTGGAAGTGAAGTAAAAATGCCTTTGCCGAGAGAGGAAAACGCGGACTTGGCTTTCGGCAGGCACTCGTTGCGCGTTTTCTCAGAACCCCGTTTCAAGCGCCTCGCACTAAAGCAAGCGCCGGAAGAGCGGAGGGCCCACTGGCTTGTTTTCCACGAGGGCAGGCAAATAACTGTTCCCAAGCAGAATTCCATGGGTTATGGCTTGGTTCAGCTAATGCGCGACCCCGCCCGAAAAGGCAACCTCCTGGCACTTCGAAAGGACGACTTGTCGAATTTTTTTGGTGCGGTTCGCATTTTCACGGTATCGCCGGCTGGCGAAGAAACGCCTTTAGGACATTCGTTCCTTACGCGAGACCCCGGCAGGCAGACTGCGGTTCTGAGCACGGTTGGACTCGTTCCGTTCGCTCTACGCCGGATTTCTTCACGCAACCTGCGAATAAATGAGTTGAAGAAGAAAATGCTCGACACCTCTAGTAGGTTAAACCAACTTGCGGAGGCGCGCACTTCTCCCGAAAAGAGAGAAAGGATGCGCGACATTTTGATGTCTTCGAACTCTGAAGCAAATCGCGAGTGGTTTGAACTTGAGCAAAGCCTGCGTTTCGATCCGATTCATCCTCGCTTGCCTCCGGGCCTTAGGGCCTATTCCTATAGAGGGAAGGGACTGGGGGATTTGCTTATTGCCGTTCAAGAGGAACTCGCTCGTTCGTCTGGAAGCAAGGCAATCGAGGGCGCGTTTGCCAAGGAAACAACCGGCCGTTTCTTGCCCAAGCACGGCTGGACTGTCATTAATGAAAAACCGTCGACGGTACACTGCCGCAAGGAATTCAGTCAATAGTTTCTAACGTTATTCCTTTTGAGTCGAACTCAGCTTCGGAGACCTTAAGACTTTTTGCCGTCATCGCTTGCCTTACTGCCGCCAGCTTTTCTTTAGCAACCAACGCAATCACTGCGCCGCCTCTTCCGCCCGCGCCGGTAAGCTTTGCGCCGAACGCTCCCGCGTCCAAAGCAGTTTTTCTAGCGCCTTCTATCGCTTCGCTGGAAACGCCCGTCTTACGCAACATTTCGTGGTTTTCGTTGAAGTATTTTCCTAACAAGGTTGCGTCTCCGTTTTCGCGCAACTGCGACTCTATTTTGAAGACGATTGGATTGAATTCGTCGGCAATGCGCTTGCGTTCGCTGGCGTTGAGTTCGGTGGGTCCTTTTTTGAAGTAGTAGTTGGAGAATATTGCCACCATTTCGCTGGTTGTCTGCGGCTTTTCGCCCTCGTGCAGCGAGTCGATTATCAGCAGCTTCGTTCCCTTCGGCAATTTCAAGTCGGCGTCTTCGAAAAAGAACTTCGTGTTTCCGTTCGAGTCCCATTCCTTGTGGAAGCGCTGCGCGCAATTCGAGATTACTGTTCGCGCGTCGATGCCGCTGGGATTGCCGTGCGCTTCTTTCTCCGCCGTCTGAATCGCGTCGAACAGCTGCTGCCTCGACGGCTTGACTTTCAAGTAAGCGTATAGCGCGGAGGCAATTGCGGCCGCGATTGACGCACTGTTGCCGGTTCCCTTGGGCGAGAAACCGAACTTGAATTCGGTGTACAGAACGCCTTGCTCGCTGATGCTCGTGCCCTGTTCGCGCAGGATCTGCGCGGCCATTCGCATCAGTCCGTGGTAGACGGGGGTTCCCGTAATAGTTCCGTTCGCAGCCAGTTCCGCGTGCCAGTCGGGCGCCGCGGGCTGGTGTAGTACAAACTTAGGCTCGCCAACGCGCTTGTCAAGGGTTATGGTGTTGCGGAAGGAAATGGGCGCCGCTATCGCGTTTGCTCCGTGGACTACTGCGTGCTCGCCGCACAAAATTATCTTAGTAGGCGCGGTTGCAACTATTTTCATTAGATTGATTTTGCACGCCCCCAATAAAAAGCACGAGCGCTTCGTTGCGTGTCGAATTGCCCGATTTTATATAGTGCGCGCCGCATAGGTTGTTCTGATTTTCTTGAAAATAGTGTTGTGTGTAACGGGCGCTTCCGGGGCGGCTTACGCGGTTCGCTTGGCGCAGGAACTAAAGAAAGCCCGAGCCGAACTCTCTATAGTAATCACCGATTCGGCGAAGAAAGTTTTTGCCTACGAAGAACCCGGCGCGTTGGCTGCGTTGCGCAAGTGCGGCAAAACCTATTCGGAAGACGCGGTGGACGCGCCCTTTGCTTCCGGTTCAGCCAAGTTCGACGCAGTAGTAGTCTGTCCGTGTTCAATGAAGACCCTCGCCGCGATTTCTTGCGGTTTTGCGTACAACTCGGTTTGCCGCGCCGCAGACGTGGCGCTGAAGGAGCGAAAGAAACTGGTTTTAGTTCCGCGCGAGACGCCGTTGCACGAGATTCACTTGAAGAACATGCTGAAGCTCGCGCGAATGGGAGTAGTGATTCTTCCGGCGTGTCCCGGCTTTTACCACTCGCCAAAGAAAGCAGGAGACTTTGTTGACTTTATAGTAGGAAAGGTTTTGGACTCGCTCGGCGTGGAAAATACTGTTTTCAAAAGGTGGAAATCATGAGCTTTAGAAGTTTTATTGAAAAAAAGATGGCCGCGGGTCAAGTGCAGGTTGTCAACCGGCCTGTTTCCAAGAAACTCGAAGCCGCAGGATTGCTGAAAGCGCTTGACGGAACGCCTGTTTTGCTGGAAAAAGTTGGCGACTCGGCCTTCCAAGTCGCTGGAAACGTTTTTTCAACCAAAAAACTGATCGCGGAATACTTCAGCGTCTCGCCGCGCGACCTGGCTCCTCTGATGATCAAGGCAATTGACTCGCCATCAGAACCACAGGTGGTCGGGAAAGGAGCTTGCCAGGAAGTCGTTGAAGACTCGGTTGACTTGGACAAGCTACCGTTGTTGTTTCACTGCGAGAAAGACGGCGGCCCGTACGTAAGCGCGGGAGTCGTCGTGGCAAGGGACAAGGAACTCGGCTTGAACGTCAGCTTCCACCGCTGCATGCAGATTTCCAAAAACAAGTTCGCCATCCGAATTCTCGAAAGGCACTTGGATTCTTTCATCAAACGCAATGGAGGCGAACTCGACGTTGCAATGTCGATAGGCAACGGGCCGAACGTGCTGCTCGCAGGCGCCACTTCAGTTGAAGTCGGCGTAAACGAATTCAAGATAGCGAATTCACTCGAGCCCCTGGAGCTGGTTAAGGCAAAGACTGCCGACGTACTAGTGCCCGCGGACTGCGAGTTCGTCTTGGAAGGAAGGATTACGAACGAATTGCACGACGAAGGCCCGTTCATGGACTTGACTGAAACATACGACATAGTACGCAAGCAACGCGTGTTTGAAGTAAAGAAAATAACGCACAGGAAGAACGCAGTTTACCACGCGCTCTTGCCCGGGCAGCTGGAGCACAAGCTGTTAATGGGAATGCCGCGCGAGCCAACGATTTTCAAGGAAGTGAACAAAGTCTGCAAGTGCGTCGACGTCTCAATAACGCCGGGCGGGTGTTCGTGGCTGCACGCGGTTGTGGCGATAGACAAGAAAAGCGAGGACGATGGAAAGAGAGCCATTGAAGCCGCTTTCAAAGGCCATCACTCCCTAAAATTAGCGACGATAGTCGACAAGGACATTAACGTGCTCGACCCAATGGAGGTAGAGTGGGCGGCTGCGACCCGTTTCCAGGCAAAGACGGGTTTAGTGGTGAAGCCCAACGAGAAAGGCTCTTCCCTCGACCCTTCGGCGGATCCGGTAACGAGGGAAACGTCGAAGATGGGCGTCGACGCGACAAAACCGTTGGTAGTAAAGGGAAAGAATTTTGACAAGGCCGCGTATAAGAAAGTCAACGTAGCGGATTACCTGAAGTGATTTTCGTGAAGCTCACTAAAGACGAACAGAGAATGCTTGACGGCAAAGACGGCCAAGCCGCGCAGAAAAGCATGGAAATACTCTGCGCGCTGGGCGAAATCTACGGCGCCGACCGCTTGATAGACGTTGCTTCCGTGCAAGTCGCAGGCGTTTCGTACCACAACCTCGGCGACGCGGGCCTGGAGTTCCTGCGCGACCTCGCGAAGGATGGCAAGGCGAGAGTCGTCGCAACCCTAAACCCCGCTGGAATGGATTTAGAGAACTGGAAACAGCTCGGCATAAGCGAGGAATTTGCCAGAAAACAACGCGAAGTAATCGACGCGTTCACGGCAATGGGAATAATTCCCTCCTGCTCTTGCACGCCGTACCTAGCCGGCAACCTTCCCGCGAAAGGCGAGCACGTGGCGTGGAGCGAGTCGTCCGCAGTGTGCTTCGCCAACTCGGTTCTCGGAGCGAGAACCAACCGTGAAGGCGGCCCGTCTGCGCTCGCGGCTGCGTTGACTGGCAAGACTCCCAATTACGGAATGCACTTGGACGAAAACAGGCGCGCGCAGGTCACGATTAAAGTCAAGGCGAAGCTGAAGACGAACGCGGACTTCGGTGCGCTCGGCTGGTGCATTGGCCAGAAAATCAAGAACAAAATTCCCTTGATTATCGGTGTAAAGCAGGCGAGCGTAGACCAGCTCAAGAGTTTTTCGGCTTCGATTGCGACGTATGGCGGAACCGCGATGTTTCACATGAAGGGAATCACTCCCGACAAGACGCCCAAGCCGGCCGAAGAAATAACTTTAACCGCGGAAGACATTGCGTCCGCTTTCAAGGCCTTGAACGAGGAACAAACGGACGTCGACTTCGTTGCGCTCGGCTGTCCCCACGCCAGCATAAAGGAAATACGCAGAATAGCGGAGTTGCTTGAAGGAAAGAAAGTAACCGCCGAACTCTGGGTTGCAACCGCTCGGCAGACTAAGCTGTTGGCCGACCAGATGGGTTACTCTAAGACAATCGAGGCAGCGGGCGGAAAATTCGCTTGCGATACTTGCATGGCCGTCGCTCCATTGAAGGGACGTTTTAAGGTAATGGCGTCGGATTCCGCGAAGGGATGTTATTACGGAAGGGGCTCGAACGACTTCAAGACGCGGTTTGGCTCGCTTGAAGACTGCATTAAAGCAGCGGTGACTGGAAAATGGAAGCAGTAGGGCGAAAGATTTCGAAAGGAAAAGCCGTTGGCGAAGCGCTGGTTTCAACGCAGCCCATTTCTTTCTACGGCGGAGTCGACCCTTCGAACGGCAAAGTAGTCGAAAAAGGCCACGAACTGGAAGGCAAGAGCATCGCCGGCAAAATTCTTGTGTTTCCGCAGGGCAAGGGCTCTACAGTCGGTTCTTACACGCTGTACCGCTTGAAGAAAAATGGGTTTGCGCCGGCTGCGATAATCAACAAGGAAGCTGAAACAATCGTGGCCGTGGGCGCAATAATTTCCGAGATTCCGATGGTCGACAAGCTTCCCGTGACTGCTTACGCCGCGTTGAACACCGGAATGAAAGTGGAAGTCAACGCAAGCGAAGCCAAAGTCGTCTTTTAATCCCGGCCCGTTCATTATTTTCAAGGGAAGCCAAATGGAGTCAAACCCCGTGAAACAGGCGTTGGACCACTTTTCTACCAAGCTGAGGGAGTTCGCGCCGCACGTCGAGCGAATCACTTACCGCTTTCCGCAAAGAACTTCCTCCGAACACAGTCTGGTGATAACGTTTTCCGAGGCCGTGGCTGCAAAGAGGTTTGCCGACAACTTTGCGCAATACGCCTTGCTTCGCCCGCACTTGAAAGTAGAGTTCAATCCCGAAGCCAGCCTGGAACTGGCTTTCAGGCCCCGCAGTGAAGACGGCGACTTCCTGCTTCGTCTGATTAAAAAAAGAGTCGAGAACCACCCGAAGTTCAGGGCGTAAGACGCCGGCGAAACCTAGAAGAATTTTTCCATCAGCAGCGTGTCAATGAATTTGCGGCCGCGTTTTCGTTGCTTGTGGTATGCTCCGACGAACTTGAATCCTTTTTTCTTGTAGAAAGCATGCGCCCGCTTGTTGTCCGCGCCGGTGCTGGAATGGATTGCGGTAATTCCGTTTCTTTTTGCGAACGCGAAAACCGCGTCCATCAACGCGGAAGCCAAACCTGTTCCCCACTCTTCTTTAGCTAAGCTGATTCCGAAGTTGCCGGAGTGGCTCATTATTCCTTTGTTGCGGGTTAGATACAGCGAGCCGACAACTTTTCCATCCGCCTCGGCAACGATCCATTTGTGCGCGGCGTTGCGCAGGCTCTCGCGGATCTTGGCCTTCGTTTCCGAGAGCGAAACGGGTCCTTCGACTGAAATGAATTCCCTCACTTTAGGGTCGTTTATTATTTCGTTCAACCCCGCGGCGTCAGAATGTTTGACTTCTCTAAGCAAAACGCTTGCTTTGCCTAGCTTGCGCGTTACTGGTTTGAATTTCTTGAACTCGGACATCGAAAAAACCTAAATCTTTACGAGTGTTCCTGTGACTTTCTTTCCAAGCAACGCTTTTTGCACGCGCTTGGCGCGGTTGCCGTTTACTATGAAGATTGGCGTAATCCGAGCTTCTTCTAATAGTTCGGTGATTTTTCCCTTCATTCCGCCAGTAACATCCGTTGTTTTAGCGCCCTCGAGTTTCGCGAGCACTTCGTCCTTGTTTTTCTCAGAAACCAGTTTGACGCAGACTGCGTTTGGATTGGTTTTTGGGTCGGAGTCACACACGCCGTCGACATCGCTCGCGAAAACCATTCGCTCTGCCTTCAGTTCTCTTGCGATGTAAGTAACGAGTTGGTCGCCGCTTACTACAGAACCGCCTTGCGCCGAGTCGAGCACAAAGTCGCCGTAGAGAACGGGAACCATTCCGAATTCCAAGAACTGCCTGGTTTTAGCCAGGTCGAAGTGTGCAATGCGCTTGTTGTCCTGGTCCAAAAGCGAAGACGGGGGCAAGCCGATTGCGGGAACGCCTGCGTCAAGCAGTGCGCGTACGATCAACTGGTTCAATGCGTTGACGCACCAGTGCGTATCGCCGAAAGCAATTTTTTGTTCAACTGTTTTCACGCCGTCTTTTATTCCGTGTTTTTTAACTACGGCGTGGCCAAAGCAGCCCGCGCCGTTAACCACGACGAGGGTCAGGGCCGGGTTTTCTTTTTTGGCTTCCGCGATTGCTTTCGCCAGCTTTTTTATCGTTCCTTTGCGGGCCTGCATGTCGCCTTCCTTTACGGTTACGACGCTGCCGCCCAGTTTTAGTACTACCAGGTTTTCCATGCTTTTTTCAACGGAGAACAGTAATTAATAACGCTGCACTAACGCAGTTTGCAGGGAGTTGCGTTTGAATGGTTTTGGAGTACAGGGAAGATTCGACTAAGGGAACGCTCGTAATAGTTTCTTCCGAGCGGGCCAAGAGGCCTTCCGTTCACGGGAAAAAGGCGAAGAAAGTCTGTCCCTTTTGCAAGGGTTCGGAGTACATGACGCCGCTGACGACTTTCGCCATTGCGGGAGAAGGCGGCTGGAAAGTGCGTTCTTTCCAAAACCGTTTTCCCGTTGTCAGGCCTCCGCACAACCACGAGCACTTCGAGCCCCACGACCCGAACAAGCCTTTTTGGAGGACTTTCGGCTTCGGCGAGCACGAAGTGATAGTCGAAACGGACGAGCACGGCAAGCAGTTCCAGGACTTGAGCGAAAAAGAAATAATGTACTGCCTTGCGGCTTACAAGAACCGTTTTGCTGCTCTGCAGAAAAAGAAGGGAATCAAGTGCGTTTTCTTGTTCAAAAACCACGGCCCGAAGGCCGGGGCGAGCATCGACCACGAGCACGCGCAAATAATCGCTTTGCCGGTAATTCCGCCGATAGTTGCCGCCGAGTCGCGTTTCGTGAAAAAGACATTCAAGAAAGGCAAGTGCTGGTTCTGCACGAACGACGATTACCTGGAACGCCATCCGGAGCGCGAGTTGATTGAAACAAGTCATTTCGTCGCGTTTTGCCCGACTTTTGCACGCTTTCCTTACGAAGCTTGGGTTATTCCAAAGCGCCACGTGCGTACTTTCCTCGAGTTCACGCCCGAGGAAGACAAGCAGCTCATGAAAATACTACAGAAAATAGTCAGGGCGGTTCACGACGCGGCTTCAACTGATTACATACTCGTTTTCCACAACGCGGCCAAGGGACGGGACATGCACTTCCACGTTGAAATATCGCCGCGTCCCAACGTCTGGGCGGGAGTGGAACTAGGCGCGGGAATAGTGATCAATCCAGAGTCGGGAGAGGACGCGGTAAAGGCATTGCGGAAGGCAATGCGTTGACTTCCTACTTTTTCTCTTCCTTCTTTTCTTCTGCTTTCTTTTCCTTGGGTTTCGCGACGAAGCCGAGTTCTTCAAGCGGCTTTTGCCCGTATTCCTTTATTTTAGCGTTGACTTGCACGATTGAAGCAGCAACAGTGTTGCCGACTACCGTGCGTCTTCTGCGCAGTCCCTTTCGTACCCTGCGCATGCCTGCCCCGCTTGAAATGAATGCGCTTACGCGCCTGCTGCCCGTGATTTCGGGGCGCATTGGAAAGCCGTCTTTGTCGCTTCCTCCCGTTATTTCAAGAGTGTAGCCAGGCAGTCCGGCTATTCCGCCTTCAAAGGCTTCGCCGACTTTCTTGCCCACCAACTGCGCTTCCTTAGTCTTTTCGACTTCCTTTTGGAAACAGTTTCCGGTCTTAGGGTCTGCAATAACTACTTTCACTTCGAATCTCCTCCGTAAAAAACTTGTTTGCTCAGATGGCCCGAGCGGAGAAAATTGTGTTTCTCAATCTTAATAATTCTTGCCCTCCTTTTTTCCTCTCAACAGGTGGTTTTTCATGGAAACGCTAGTCTTGGGACGCAAGGAAGTCGAGCAAGTGCTTTCGATGCCGATGACAATAGCCGCGGTTGAAAACGCGTTGAAGAAAGAATTCAGCATGCCCCCGAAAATCTATTTAGACGTTCCGGCGAGGGGGGACTTTCGCGCAATGCCGTGCTTCCAAGAACCGTATTGCTCCATCAAATGGGTTAACGTGTTTCCGGAGAACCCGAAGCAAGGCCTTCCAACTGTAATGGCAACGATAATCCTCAACGACGCGCGCAACGCCCTTCCGCTTGCGGTAATGGACGGGTCTTTGATTACTTCCTACCGCACTGGCGCGATGGCCGCGATTGCAACCAAGCACTTGGCGCGCAAAAACTCTTCAGTCCTAGGCTTAGTGGGCGCGGGCGTGCAGTCGAGGACCCAGTTGCTTGCAATAAATGAAGTGCTTGCGCTGAAGGAAGTACGCGTTTGCGACGTCGTGCCGGGCGCTGCTGAAAAGTTTGCGGCTGAAATGCAGTCCAAGACGAAAGCGGAGATAATTGCGGTGAAAAGCGCCGAGGAATGCGTTCGCGGAGCCCACGTTTTATCTACTGTTACTCCCGCTCGTTCGCCGATAGTCAAAAGCGAGTGGGTTGCCGAAGGAACTCACATCAACTCCTTTGGAGCGGATGCGGTGGGAAAGGAGGAACTCGACCCCGCGATTCTAAAGCGCGCGAGAGTAGTCGTCGACAACACCGAGCAGGCAACGCACAGCGGAGAAATCAACGTCCCGATTTCAAAGGGCTTGTTCAAGGAAAGCGACATTGCCGGCCAAATGGTTGAAGTCGTGCGCGGCCAAAAGAAAATCCGTTCCTCCGACAAGGACGTGACTGTCTTCGTTTCAACGGGCTTGGCCATACAGGACCTCGCAACTGCCGCGGCAGTGTACGAAGCGGCGAAGGCAAAAGGCTTGGGCGTGAAAACGAGTTTCGTCTGAGAATTAGAACCGGGAGTAGCCCTTGATTTTCTTTATTTCCTGGATTAGTGCGAACTCGTCTTCGCCGAAAGCTTGCTTGTATTTTTCGGTTATTGTCTTGATGTCGTCTTTTCCCATGTTGGAGTAAAGCAATTGCTTGGCGAACACTTGGCGGCCGAAAGTCGGTCCGTCGATTGAAACGGCGACTTGCTGTCCTTTTTTCGCTTCTTCCAACGGCTTTTTCTCGTGCTGGATTCCTTGAATTGTCCCCACGACTACTCCTTCGTCGTTCATGAGTTCGATGTCCTTGCGGATGGTTCCGACGAGGACTTCTATTCCGACTACGCACGGGTGGTTTACGCGGAAGCACGAGTCAGGCAAAAGCATTATCTTGGCCGGCGGAACGAGTTTGAGGAAGGCCTCTCGTTTTTCGCGGGCTTTTTCCTCGTCGACCCATCTCTTGTAGGTTTCAATAAGGTTGTAAATGACTTTTTCCTCGAAGATTTTGACGCTGTTTTCTTCAGCGAACTTCTTGACTTCGTCATCCACTGAAACATTGAACGCGAAAACCACTCCTTTGCATGGGTCTTTTTCGCGCACGCCGCCTGCTTCCATGACGTCGTGCCTTGAAACGGGGCCGATTGCCGCGCGTCGTACCGCGATTTTTTCCGCGGCCAGCAGTTTCGTGATTGCTTCGAGGCTTCCCAGCGTGTCGGCTTTGAACACGGCTCCCAGAACGTCGCTTTCGATCACTATTTTGCGCACTTCTCCGAGCAGTGATTCCTTGATTTTTTCCAGGTTATCTTCCGTTCTAGCGACGTACAGCGAAGAGCCGGCGAGTGCTTCGTCCGCGTGCTCGCAGGCGATTTTTACTCCGCTTGCCGCGTGCACTTCCTTGACGGGCTTGAATTTTTCGCGGGGGTCGCGCATTTCATCCAACGGCTTCGGCTTGAGGAGCGCCTTAACGCGGGAAACGGCGACGTCCGACTGCGTTGCGAATACTATGGTGTCGCCTTCTGCTATCGAGCCGTCGTATAAAATGACGTCTAGCGTTTTTCCGAGTCCGGGTTCTTCGCGGACTTCGAGAATGCTTCCTTTTCCCGCTTCCTTCGAGTGCAGTTCGAGCTTTTTCTCGAGAAACTTTTGGGCCAGTCCCGCGACGTACATCAACAGTTCTTGGAGTCCTTCGCCGGTCTTTGCGCTTACGGGAACGATCAGCACTTGTTTCGTGAAGTCGGTTACGCGGTCGAAGCGTTCCGCAGAAAAGCCGCGGTTGTACAGCGAGCCGATTAATTCGTATATTTTTTTGTCCAGGAACTCCTGCACGTCGTTCCTTTGTTTCGTAATAGTGTCGGCAAAACAGGTTTTTTTGTTGGGAATCCAGCCGCTCAACGCGTCTATCTTAGTCGCGGCAACCAGGAACGGGACTTTGTATTCGCGCAGGATTTCAATTGCTTCGATTGTCTGGTTCTGGATTCCTTGGTTTACGTCAATGACGAGGATGGCTATGTCGGCAATGCTTCCGCCGCGTTTGCGCAGGTTGGCGAACGCCTCGTGGCCCGGCGTGTCGATGAACAGCAAACCGGGAATTGTCAGGCCGATCTTCATTTTCGACAGAAGCGCCGAACACCTTTCTTTCACTACGGAAACCGGTACTTCGGAAGCGCCCACGTGCTGAGTGATTGCCCCAGCTTCGCGGGCTTGCACGCTCGTCTCGCGAATGGCGTCAAGCAGAGAAGTTTTTCCGTGGTCAACGTGCCCGAGGACGGTCACGATGGGCTGGCGCAGCATTTCAGTCACGCCCCGTGCTTCCGAGCCCGCCGCTGCCTCGCTTGGTTTGAGACAATTCGTGGTCTTCCGCGAAAGTCGCTTGCGCGAATCGCGTGATTACTGCTTGGGCAATGCGGTCGCCGCGTTTGATGAGAAACGGCTTTTTGCCCAAGTTCATTAGAATGACTTTGAGTTCGCCTCGGAAGTCGGCATCAAGCGTTCCCGGCGAGTTGGGTAGGGTTATTCCGTGGTTTAACGCGAGTCCGCTGCGGGGTCTTACCTGCAGTTCGTAGCCGGGAGGAAGTTCAAAATGCAGTCCGGTTGGAACGAGCGTCGTTTCGCCGGGCATTACGGTTAATTCGCCTTCTATTGCCGCGCGCACGTCCGCTCCGGCAGAGCCTTCGCTCATGTAAGCAGGCAGCGGCAGCCCTCTCGCGTGGTCTGCAATTCTTACTTTTACTAGCGGTTTTTCCATTGCAGCCACTCTTTCCGTGTTTTTTGCCTCAGCTTTTTGCGCGTGCCGCGGCGGCGTCGATCGCGCGGCTGCAGTCTTCGATGATTACGTCTACGAATTCGATTGGCCAGGACACGATGCCGGTCAAGAGCCGCTTGCGCAAGTAGTATTGTTCGAGCGGCGCGGTCTGGGACGCGTATACGGCTAGCCTTTTTTTGATTACTTCCGGGCTTTCGTCTTCGCGTTGGTAGAGTTCGCCGCCGCACTTGTCGCACACGCCGTCGCGGGCCGGCGGAATGTTCTTGAGGTGATAGATTGCCCCGCATTTTTTGCACGTGCGCCTGTTGGAAAGGCGGCTGATTATTTCGGCTTCGCTCGCAATGAAGTCGAGCACTATATCCGTGCGCGCAATTGATTCCAAGGCGTCTGCCTGTGGCGTCGTGCGTGGAAAGCCATCCAGAATAAAGCCTTTCGTGCAGTCGGGTTGGTTTAAGCGCTCGCGAATCAAGCCTATTACTATCTCGTCCGGAACCAAGGCTCCGGAGTCGAGGTACTGCTTTACTTTCTTGCCTAACGCTGTTTGTTTGGCTACGGCTTCCCGGAATAACTGGCCCGTGCTGACGTGTGGAATTCCGTACTTGGCTGAAAGCCTGGTTGCGTAAGTGCCCTTTCCTGCGCCAGGCGCGCCTAACAAGATGATATTCACGCATAAGATAGGCGAGGAAGCGAATTTAACGGTTTGCGCCGTTGAAAACAAACTTTAGCGGTAGGGCCGGTAGTAGCCGTAGCGCGGGCGCCTGAAGCGGGACCAGAATTCCTGCCAGCGCTGGCCCAAGCTCTTGCTCGGCGGCGTTGGAGCCTGCGCGCCTTGCTGTGGCTTGACCACGCGTTTCCGGTTCTGGTGCCAGACGTAGACGATCACCGCGAGGATTGCAAGCAAAACGAGCGCTCCGACTATTGGAGCGGCTGCGACGAACAATCCGGTCAAGTTGGATGCGAACGGCTCGCGTGCGCGAACCGCTATCGGAAGCGAGAAGTTGCCTCTCGTGCTCTGCACGTACAGCATTGCCTCGTAGTAGTCGCGGTCCTGTGGAACGCGGACGAGGGCGCTGAAGTTCTGGGTTGCGCTGGTTGCCACGTAGAATGCAGTCGGGTCGAACGTCGTTTGGGTGGTGTTCGGCAGTCCTTCTATGCGGGGGTACGCGCGGGTCAAGTCCCCGCGGTTGTATACCGTGAAGTCAAGGCGCGCGACGCGGAAGCCGTCTTTTTCCTCGACAATGCTTTGGTTGACGTAAGTAACTTCAAGCAAGTCGATAAGTTTCTTCTTCACGAATATGAGGTCGACTACGTTAATCAAGTCGCGGTAGTTCTTTGCGTCGTAGTACCTGCCGTCGGTTGCGCGTGCAAGGCACTGCAGTTGTTCCCTTCCGCGGGCGTCGATGTCGAAGCCGATTGCGAACACGCGGGCGTGCTTGAGGTTCAACTCGTTGGCGACTGCGCAGGGGTCGCCTCCGCAGCTTTCAAGCCCGTCGCTTATGATGACTACAAGTTTGCTTTCGTTGGTGTCTTCAAAGTCCTGTGCGGCGCGGGAAAGCGAGTATGCGAGGGGAGTCAGACCGCGCGGCTCGACCTTGTTTACTTCCTGTTTTACCGCGCGTCCGTCGACGTAGTTGATCGGGTAGAGGAGCTTGGTGTCGGTGCATGCGCGCGAGTCGTTTTCGTTGTACTGGCTTCCGTACACGCGGAAACCGGTTTTCATGCTTGAAATGCGGTCTACGAACGCCGCAACGAATTGCTTGGCCGTATCTATTTTGCGGACTCCTGAAACAGTTGCGTTCATGGAGCCTGAGGCGTCAATGATTACTTCCGCGACCGAAGCAGGTTGCTCGAATTCTTCGCTGTCATTCAACTGAGGGGGTTTGGGCGGCCTCGGAGTTCCTGAGAACAATACGTTTATGGTAGTGGGCGCTTCGTAGCGCAGTCCATAGCGCTGGGAGGTCGCGATAACGGAACAGTTGTAGGAGTAGCCGGCGTGTTCTTCGTCGGGGGTAATCAGTAAGGCGGTTTCGTTCGTCCAGTCTCCCGGAGTGAGTGCCACGGCGCCGATGCTTAGTTCGGTAAAGTTGGGGCAGTCGAGCGAAAGCACTGCCACGTCCGCCGAGTCGCCGGCGTTCGCGACAATGAAATTGGCTTTAGTGGTTTCTCCGGCGCGCGCTTCAATCAACGAAGGAACAAGCAGCTGCAGTCCGGCGCAGCGCGCTATTGTCGCGACTCCCTGCACTTCCTGCGTGCGCGAGTTGCTTTCGACTACGACGCGGTAAGGCATTTCGCCTGTCTCGTAGTCGTCGGGAACGAAGAAGTGCAACAGCGATTCGGCGTATTCGCCTGGTACGATCGTGAATTCTTCCTGCGACAGGGTTGAGTTAAGCACGGCGTAGGCGCTGACGCGGATGTGTTCTACTTCGGTTCCCGCGTTGCGCAGTATTATCCGGTAGACGTTGTCGTCGCCGATGCACGCGACGTCGCTTTCCCTGGAGGCGGTTACTTGCACGTCCACGTAGCTGCAGCGTTTTACGAAAACGAATCCGTTCGTTTCAACGCTGTTGCCGTAAACGTCTTCAGTCGACAACACGAATGCGTGGTCTCCTGCAGCGGCGTCGCATGCGATGCTTGCGCGCAGTTCGAAAGTCGTTGAAGACTTTGCAGGAACCACCGCGCTTCCGAGCGTTGCCGAGCTGAACAACGGCTGTTCAAGCGAGTTGACGGAAACCGAGTAGTGCTTGAGTGCAGTTGCGTCGTTCTGCAAGCGGATTTGGAAAGCAACCGGCTCGCACGAGCAAGCCCACTTCGGGTTCTGGTTTACAAATTCAATGGAGTCGGCGTTCGCGAGTGGAAGCAAGGCTAGTGCGATAAAGAAAACAAGGAATGCAGTTGCCCCGCTTTTCATGTAAATGCCTTTCTACTGCCTTAGCGTCTTGGCGAGTTCGCCGGGCCGGTAGTCGACGAGCTCGTTTTTGAGCTCCTGCGTCTTGGCGTAGACTGCTATTGCGACTACCACTAGGACGACGAGCGCCAGCAGCAGTAGGTTGTCGGTGTTGCCGAGCGTGAACAATCCGGTTGCTCCGAGCGCGGTCCTCGCTTTCTCAGCAGGAATCGTCACTGGAATGGATTGCTTGCGTCCGTCGGCGTTGCTCAAGCTGACGGTTACGGTGTGGTCGGCGAGTTCCGCACCGTTCGTGTGCAAGACGGCGGTAAAGTTCTTGGTTTCACTGTAGTTCAGCGTCGCCTTTGCGGGCTGGATTTCGTAAGTCCATCCCTCCGGAACGTCGGCAAGGTCGAGAGTCAGGTTGGCTGCTTCGATTTCGTTGTTGGTCACGGAAATTACGAAGGCGGCAACCAAGTCGCTCGCGGTTTTCTGGAACTCTACGTCGCTGACGTTGACCGTGAAGTTCAGCGCGTCGGAACGCGGCGTTCCGGTTACGGTTACGCGAAGCAGTTCTTCTTTTATGAGGTAGTCGAACGTCGGGTCGTAGTCCTGCGAGTAGACTTGAATTGGCACGACGTACTCTCCCTCAGGAGTGTTTTCGAGGGGAGCGATCAACAGCTCGACGAGGGAGTCTTCCTTCGGGTGAAGCTGTAGTTCGCTTGGGTTCAAAGTAATCGAGTTGAACGGAGGCGTGACTGTTACTGCGTAGGAGTCGGTTGCAGTGCCCGTGTTGTGGATCTGCAGCAATACCGCCGTGCTCTGGCCTTTCTGAACGGTTACGTGCGGCCTTGCCAGTTGCACGAACGCGTCGAACGTGCCCTGGACCCTGAAGCACAGGTCCTGTTGCAAAAACATTTTTCCGTCCTTCGTCACGGTGAGCGTCGCGTGGTTTTCGCGGCCTTCGCCGAGTTCAGCCGGCCTTATTGTTGCGTAGACCGTGCGCTCGCTTCCGGCCTGGAAGTTGTATATCTCGCTTTGAGTGATTGAAATAGGCATTCCCGCGCCTTCGACTTCAACGTGGTAGTCGCCTGTTTGGCCGGAGTTGCTCAGCGTAATTGCTTCGTAGATTGCGGCGTTGTCCGCTTGCAGCGTCTGGCAGCCCGTGAAGTCGCTCGAGATTCCGTCGGTGCGCAGCACGCTCAGGCGCACGCTTGCGTTGGCGTCGTTCGAAGCGCTTGAAGCGCGGACGACGAAGTCGTGTTGTCCGAGTGCTTCCTCAGGAACGTCGACGCAGTAAGTGAACTTGCGCGACTCCTGCGAGGCAAGCAGGATTCTTTCAATGTCGAACGAAGAAGAAAAGTCTCCGGTTGCGCTCAGCTGGACGCGCGTTTCGCTTGGACCGCGGTTGCGAACCGTAAAGCCGTAGCACGCCTTGGTTCCAGGCAATGCGCTCTTTACCTCGTCGTTGGCCGACAGGGTAATGCCCGAGTTGAGGCACAAGGGAACGACCACGTTTGCAACGCAGCTGCCGGAGTTGATGTTGACGCTCGCGGCAGTTGCGCCTGCGAGGTCCGCGTCGTGAGTAATTGTTCCGGTTATGATGCGGCTCTCGAGCGGGCCGAGCACTAGGTAGGACGGTCCGCTGACCGAGTACGGCGAGCTGTACGAAACGCTTGCGTTCTTAGACTGTCCGTTCGTGTTGCTGACCTTGATTTGGAAAGCTTGAGTAGTGCCGGCGGGACAGCTTTGTTCCGAAACGAGTTCGGCGGTAATGTCGCAGTACGGCGTGCTCTTGCGCAGGCACATGCTGGCGACGCTTATTTCGCCTGCCGAAACGCTTGAAGAAACGTATGCCGGGTTGTAGCCGGCTGCGCTTGCCTGCAGCGTGTAAGTTGCGGGCGCGAGGTTCTTGAACTGTGCTTCGCCGTTGGCGTCGGTGTAGCGAGTTGAACTGTTTTGAACAACGTGCACCGAAGCGCTTTCAATAGCTGCTCCGGACGCGCAGTCGGTTACTTTAGCGAGAACGGTACCGGTTGTCGCAAGGGGAGGAATTACTTCCGCGCTTCCCCTGCACTGGGTTATTCCGCTGAATGAAGAAGTTATATCGTACGTCTTCGGGTAATCGCGTTGGTCGTAGTTGCACACTGCATTGCAGCGTCCCCACGAAGCAGCGCCTCCGCAGGCCGCGACTACGTCGTTGCCGTTTCCGCAGGAAACGCGTGCGCTTTTCGGAGCGTGCTCGAAGTCGGCGTATTCAATGCTGACTGCAACGGAGCTTCCCGCGCGTTGAGGAGAATTGGTTGAAACTGCACAGAATGGACGCGCGTCTACGCAGACTCCGTCCTGCCTGCGTTGTCCCTCGGGACAGCCGCAGCGGACTGCGTCTTCAACGAGCCTTCCCTCGTTGCAGAGTTGTCCGTGGTAAATAGAACTGCAGTGGCCCCACTCGGTTCCGTCGCTGCACGTTGCAGTAACGCAAGAGTCTCCGGACGGGCTTTGTCCATCGGGACAGCCACACAAACTAGCTTTTTCAATCAATTGTCCGCTGCGGCAGTAGTCAGGCCTGTTCGAGGAACAGAATCCCCAAGGAGTTCCATCCGTGCAAGTGCGCTGCGGCGCGGGAGTCGGCGTGGTCGTTCCGGTAGTAACAATTACTCCGGGGCCGTTGGCGTACTGGCTTCCCACGTTCACTTGAGTTGGAGCGCAGATGCCGTAGCCGCTGTAGCCCATGACCCAGTATTGTCCGCTGGACGGGTAATAACAAGAATACGCGCAAGAGCCGTAAACGCAGCCAAGCATTCCTGCGGGCAGTCCGTTGCCGCAGTCGATGTATCCGCCGTAAGGCGAAGTAAGACTCCACGACTCGACGTAAATAGTGGCGCTTTCGCCGGCGTAAATTGAAGCCGGCGCCGCCGTTAGGTAACAGCCGTAATTATATCCGCCGTAGCCCCAGTCCCAGCCGTAGCCGTATCCATATCCAGAGCTGCCGCTAGACACGGAAGCGTC
>JACCLL010000033.1 GCA_013425325.1 Microcaldota archaeon
TGAAAACGAGTTTCCAGTCGATTGAAACGCGTTCGTCTTTTTGGGCAACGTTTTTTCCGCCGAACGAAAGCAGGAGGGACGGAATGCAGAAGAAGCCCGTCAGCAAGGCGAACAACGGGTCGCGGGACAATGGAAACTCGAGCGCCAGAACGCCGAGGGCGCCAGACAGGAGGAGTAGTCCTGTTCCGAGCGCGGCTTTAACCAAGTTTTTTTCCGACAGCACGAAAGCCGCTATTGCGGCGGCCAGCGCAAGCGCTGCAAACGGCTTGAGAAACTCGAACGCGGGCGGCAGCACCAACGCGGCGGCTGGCGTGAGCAGGACTGCGAACGCAAAGCCTCCTGCGAGCGAGTAAACGAGAATCTTAAGCGCCGCAAGCCCTTTTCCTTCGCGCGTCATTGCGTGCGCCGGCAGAACGCTTACGTTCTGGTTTGCCGAAGGCACTGCAAAAAACACTGCAGGAGCGGCTTCGAATACGGCGTGCGAGCCGGCTAAAGCCGCTGCGAAAACCGCTAGCGCAAGGGGTTCTGCGAAAAAACCTTGAAGCAATTCGAGAAGCGTGTTGGTGTGGAGAAACGGAATCAGTCCCGTCAATCCTGCGGCAAAACCGGCGGCAAATCCTTGAAGTGCTTCGGCGATCACGCCACCACGTCAATTGAATTGTAGTAAAACGGCTTGATTTCGAGTTCGCCCATGTATTCCTCGAGCGTTCCTTCGACTGAAATGAACTTTCCCCCGCTTAGTTTAGCGGGGTCGAGGGAGTGCTGCCTCATTTGCTGCGCGAGCGAAGAGAAAACAATTACTTTCACGCACGCGGAGTCGCAGACGGAGAGAAACAAATTGCCGTTTTTCCACGACGCCGACGTGATAGTGCCGGAGACAAGAACTCTGCTTCCCGCGTTTTCTTCGCTGAGGTCGCTTATTTTAGTGGGAACGGGTTCCAGCGACTTGGCTGCAAGCGCGAGTGCCGCTATTCCGGCGAAGGCGGCAACCAAGCAGAATAATGCCGCCGCCTTGTTTTCCAATTCACTTCACGCGCTTTAGCCGAGTCTTGCCGAAGAAAGTCGTTTCGGCGACTACCCGCACCTTGCTTCCTTTCTTCAAGCCCTTTGCTTCAACGTCGTGCAACCCCGGCTTGACAAACTGCAGGAGGGAGCCGCCGACTTCAACTATGGTCCTCCCGCCCCCGGTTGAAACAACGCGCGCTTCCAAATGCGTTTTCGAAACAACGCGTTTGAACACGGCATACAACAACAAGAGTCCCGCGCAAGTTACTGCAATGGCCGTAATTCCGGCTGCCGCGATAAAACGGCCGCACAGCAGCACGAAAGACAATGCCGCAACTATTGCCGCCAATGCCCTTGCCTGTCGTTGCTCTGCTTTTTCAAAGCCAGCGGCAATCCAGACTCCGGCAACAATCAGCACCAGGCAGGCGGTTGCCGCCGCCCAAAACGGCGCAAACAACGAGCAAGCGGCTGCAGCCAAGGCTGCAGTGAAAGCCGCTTGAACAACTAGCCTTCGTCTTTTTTCATTCATTTTCATCACACGCTTGCGTCAACGCAGTAGTAATAGTGGCCGATCGAGCAGTCGACGCAGTTCGTGCACGAAACGCTGCGGTTGTTCGTAATGCTTCCCCTGATTTCCTGGATTACGCGTTCGTTGAAGGAAGACGCGGGGAGGGGAACGACTCGGATGCCTCGGTAGTTGTAAAGGTGAGGGGACACCGTGAAGTTGGTTCCGTTTATGGAGTAAGAAATGGTAGTGCAGTAGACTTCAGAATCGACGGTGTTGGAGTACTCGCTGCAAGCCAGCCGCGTCGCCGCTATTGCAACCGTGATTTCGGCGTCGCGCGCCACGTCAATCATGAACAACGACACTATTACTACGACGAATACTATGAGAAGAAGGTACTCTGAACTCAGTTGGCCGCGCATCAGCCCACGCTCGAACAGTATACTCCCACGCTTCCGGCGGTGTTGTTGACGCTGATCAAAAGCCATCCCTGTTCGCCGGACGGGAAGCACGACGCGTTGACGGTTGGGGCGGCGTACAACTCCGGCCCGGAAACCGTTCCGACGCCTGCAACCGTGCAGTAGAGTTTTTGCGAGGTCGCGTTGTACTGCAGGCAAAGCGTTTCAGACGGAATGAATTCCTGCATCCTGGTTGCCGCGCCGTTTCCCTGCAACGCAACGATGTTTATGGCATGCGAAACTGCGTCGGACACTGTTTTCGCCAGAGTGGCGCGGTTCAATTCCTTGGTTTGCGCAACTTCGCTCTCCATTGTGGTGGTAAACGAAATAGCCAAGAGGAGAATGAAGGCTATTACGAAAAAGAATTCAACGCCGACCTGTCCTTTCAAGGCAGAAGCCAATTCAATCCCCATAATACGCTTGCAACCCACCCTGCAGCCAGCACGGGGGCGAACGCAAGCGATTCTTTTGTCTCCAGAGTCGTTACTCCCGCTGCCTTTAATTCCTTTATCTCGGCTTCAGTCAAGCCCCTTGCCTTGCGCGCGTCGGCCAAAACCCTTCCTTGCGGAGCCAGGAGCCCGCGAATTCCTTGCGCGTCAAGCTTTTTAGCCGCCTTCAAAATTCCTTCGAATGACGGCCCTTCCCAAACAACTGGCTTTCCTTCGCGCAGTAAAACGGTTTTCGCGGGAATCATTCCTTCCCGCAAGTCTTTTGCGGCAATTGTTTTGCGCAGGAGCTTCGTCGAAACGAGGCCGAAGGCCTTGAGGAGGTAAAAGGCCGCGAAGCCGACTGCGAAAGCAAAAACCAGCAAGTAAAGCGCGCGCTGCCAGTCGAACACCGCGCCTGCGGCGAAAACGATTGCTGCGGCCCACAGCGGCAGCGGAACTGCGAGCGCGGCAAGGAAAACGATTGCGTACGCAACCCACTTGTTTACTGCGCCGGCGAGGAAGCCGGTTGCGTTGACGAAAACAATTCCCCCTGCTGCTCCAAGCAAACCGGTTTTAGCTGCTTTGCGCAGCGCCGGAACAGCCAGCAAAGCAAGTTCCTTGCGCAAGTTTAACAGCCCCTTTGCGTGCAACGCGATCACTATTGGTATTGCCAGGAACACGGAATTGAAGAAAAGAGTTGCAAAACCAGTCCAGCCGGCAGTCGGAACGGCCAGCAGAAAGAAGGCCGTTGCGCCGGTAAAGAACTTGACGTCTCCTCCTGCCCACGCGCCAAGACGGTAGACTAAGTAAGCGAAGACAAACGCGGCCGCAACGCCTGCCGCAAACTCAAGAGAAAGTATGCCTAGCCAAGCTGCTGAACCAAGGGCAACGGCAATAGCGCCGTAATTCAGCCAATCCGGAACGATTCGTTTCTTCAAGTCAAACGCGCAAGCCAAAAGAAAATAGATTGCGGCAATTGCCAGCACTGCTTCGTTCATGCCTTTTCCTAGGCGTCCAGTCAATAAAAAGCGAAAAGGCCAAGCACTTGACTACGCGCGGCAAGTGACTTGGCGTCGTGGTTTGCTTATCCCGTGCCCACGAATAAGCCGCATGCCCGTGCGTTTCGCGGCCTGATTACTTCTCCTGCGTACGTTTGTGCGCTTGTTTCGTTGCAGCCGGTTGCACTGTCCGGGTCGTAGATGCAGCCTATGAACGTAGGGTCGGTCATGTTTGCGATGGTCAGCACGTTGTCCGTGCAACTGGTGTTGTAGGTTGCGCTGTAGTTAATGTAGTCCCACGCCCCTTCTCCGCACCACGCCAAGCAGAATGTGTCGGTGTTTCCCCGCATGAGTTCGGAGGACGACTGTATGTTTTCCTGTTGACCGCTGATTACTCCTCCTTTGATTACGACCATTACGACTACCACTATCAACAGAACTCCGGCCAAAAGTAGAATGTACTCAAAAGCGCCTTGTCCTTTGTTCATCGTAAGTTCCTCCTTTCAGTCAACCAGCATTTGTAGCGTCTGGTTGCGTTCTTCGGCCACGCGGTTAGTCAGCAAGTCGGAAAAGTCGCGCGTGCGCAAAGCAAGCGCTAAAACAATTCCTAGAACGACTAGCGCAAGCGCTAGAATCATTAAGTACTCTGTTGAAGTTTGGCCGCGTTCGTCCATTTTGAATCAAAGTGCTGTACGCTGGGCGGTAATAAAAAGGCTTTCAGAAAAGAAGGAAAAAGAAAATAAAAGGGGAAAGGGCGCCTGTGAGGCGCCGTGTGCTAAACTTAGGATGCGGGAATGCCTGTTGCGAAGAAGCTGCATGACCTCGCGTTCTGCGGCGGAACGTCTATACCTGCGTAGAGAGGTGTTCCAGTCATATTGCAAGCTGTCGTGTTTGCTTTGATAGTCGCATTGTTCGCATTGTAGAAGCAGTTTGAGTCTGGGTTTGCACTCAACAGCTTAGTGTCGCTGCAGAAGCTGCTGCTGTCGTTGTAAGCACCGCTGCCGTAGTACTGCCATGCTCCTTCGCCGCACCAGTTCAAGCAGTTCGACCTGGCGTTGGCTTGTGCTGCGGTTGACGAGCCTTGCACGTTGGCTTGCGTTTCGGTCAAGAGTCCTCCTTTGAGGATGACTATGACGAGCACTACTATGAGCAGGATTCCTGCGAGTAGTAGGATATATTCAAAGGCTCCTTGTCCTTTTTTTCTAGTGGGTATGTTCACTTTCTATCTACCTCCATTTTAACGAAAGTTTTGTAGCTATTACGGGGAGGGGTTTAAAAGCATTTCTCGGAGGGGGGCGCTTAGCCGGTGAGGCAGGCTTCAATGGCTTCTTCCGAGGCGTTGAGTTCGCTGCAGTTTGTCACGTTTCGGTATTCGCCGGTGTTTTGGCGGACTGTTTCCTGGCCCGGCGCCAGGACGTTTGATTTCATTATGACTATTGCCAGCACTACCATCAGGAGCACGGCTGCTACTAGGAGAATGTATTCGAGCGAGCCTTGTGCTTTTTCGTCCATTGAAATTCACCCGGAGAGAATGGTTTTGACCAGGTAGGCGACTGCGGTGACGGCTACTACGGCCAGCGCGACTAGTAACAGGTATTCTATTGCTGTCTGTGCTTTTTTCAAGCTTCCACCTTTTTGCTTCATGTTTTTTCTCCTTAGGTTCCTATGATGAAGGTGCTGAATAACTTTCCGCCTAAGTAAACCGCTAGCACTATGAGCATGACGAACGGGAAGTAGACTGCGTACTTGGCCATTTTTCCTTCGCGGATTAGCCCTATTGCCAGCATTGTTACGAGCGATTGGGCGGCTAGGAAGATGATGAGCAGCTGGTCCATTGCAACAAGCCTCCATTCGAACAACGACCTCGTTGTCTCGGGCGGCGTCAGGCCGATGGAAACGAATGTGCCCATTATCGCGTCCTGCTGCAGCAAACAGGGTTGGCTGCAGTCGCCGAGCGTGAAGTTTTTGGTCAGCGGGCTTTCGCCGAAGCCGCCGCTGCCTGCAATGCCTCCGCTCATGAACTCGACTATTGACATTGTGAAGCCGAATATGAACGGCGACAGGAAGATTCCTGAGATTAGCAGGAAGGCGACGTGCATTACTGTTCTTGCTTTGCGTTCTCGGGTGATGCGCAGGATGTCTCTCGCGTCTTCCGCAATTGCGTTCATGACGTCCGCCAGTCCTGCCCCCGCTTTGCGCGCGTCGACGATGATTCCGGTGGTGCGCATGAAGAGCTTCGAGCCCGTGATTGACGCAGTGTCGCGGAGCACGTCGTCGAAAGGCTTTCCTTCCCTCAACTGCTTCAGCGAAACCTTGAGTTCTTCGCTTAACGCGCCGTAGTCGGCGTTCGCCACTTCTTCCAACGCCGACTCCGTTGTTCCTCCTGCTTTGAGTACGAGCGCCATGTGCTTCAGCGCGTCTGGCAAGTTGGATTCAATGGCGTCAATGCGGTTGTTGCGCAGCGTCATTGGAATGCCGAAAATCATGCTGACTATCGCGACGAACAACGCTCCTGCGAGAAGCGAGCCGTTTTGCTGCAGGTGCGGCGGAAGGAATTGAATGAAGCCGAAGCTGGAAACGGCGGCTACTGCCGCGACGACTATCATCAGGGCGATGAACGCGGGGAAACTGATTTTGAGGCCGGTTGCCTGGTAGTAGCGCTTGTACTTGTCGTACCGTTCCACGATTGTTCTGGCCAAATCCATTTTTACGTCACGACGCAGTTGGCTCCATTGTTTTTATCACGAATATGATGCCTACGACGAGGCCGAGGATTCCGGTGAATGCTCCGATTACTAGCGAGAACGCGAGTCCTCCGCCGAATACGGGCAGTTGCGCTACGGCCGAGAGGATTGTGAGCATGACCGGCGCCACCACTGCGGTCATGATGTAGAAGATGCTTATGATGTTAAGCAATTCCGTGAAGTCCCTGATTTTCATGCGGCTTTCGAACGCAATGTCTTCTGCAATGCTTGAAATGATTTCGGCCAGGTTGCCTCCCGTGCGCAGCGCTCGCGTAATCTGTACTACCGAGCGGCGGAGTCCGCGCGAGCGGTTTCGCGCGGCGAGCTTAAGCAACGCTCCTTCAGTGCTTTCTCCTCCCTCCAGGTCGGCTAACGTTCTCGTTATTTCCTGCGTGAGCACGCCGTAGTTGGCCGCGCCAATTGACGCCAGGGCGCTGTTCAGGCTGACTCCCGCCTTGATTTGGGTTGCCAGGTGGCGCAAGGCGAAGGGAAGTTCTTTGTCTATTTTGTTGGCGCGCCCGGAAGCGACGTTCGAAGGATACCACAGGACCAGGGAGCCTGCTCCGATGAAAACGATTACTGCGAGGATGAAGCCCAGTGAAATTGATGAAAACAGCGTCGCAACGCTTAGGGTTCCTACGCTTGCGAGCAATACCGTTGAAACAATCCACGCGCCAATCGCGGCCAAGAGCGAAACGACTATCGTGATTATCAGGTATACTTCGGGCGCGAACGGCATGTTGGCGCCGTCCAGGTTGTTCTTCAGGTTCTTCGTAGCCGGCAGCATGTAGAAGACGGCGCCGATTTTCGACAACGGGTTCTCGAACATTGCGTAAAAGCGGCCGACCGGCGTTTTTTCAATGTCTGCCTTTACCGTTATTTTCGATATCGCGCTTCTCGTCAATTCGCTTGACGACGCTTCGACGTGCTCGCGGATTTCAATTAGTTTTTTTTCGGTCTCGCCGGTTGGAAGCTGCTGTTTTCGCTTCAGTTTGTTGATTATCAAGTCGAGTTCTTCGCGTCGCGAAGCGCGTTCTTCCTCGCCAGTCGCGCCGGTGGACGCTGCTTCGAACTCGGTTTTTTCAACTGCTTTCTTGAGCCGCTCCAGCTTTGTTTCGGGCATGGACTCAACTCATATTTTGCCGCGCGTCCTGAGAATATAGCTTTGCGTTACGGAACACACTTCCTTGAGGCCGCGGATGTTGCAGTTGTTGAGTTCCTGCAGTATTTTCGCGCGCGTCTGCAGCTCCTGCAGAAGCGTTTCGCGCGAGAAGCCAGTGTACTTGCTGAGCGTCTGAATGTACAGGGAATTCATTCCCGTGTTGTAAATAGTGTCCTTCGCCGGGTCCCACTGGTACAGCGTCTGCAGCTTTGGCATCTGGTTTTCCTCGACTGAAATGACTTCCGCGATTTCCGTGACCCTGCGTATCAGGCCTTTCCGCCGATCGTTGATGCGCTGCTGCATTACAATGAAGTTAAGCGACTGAAGCATTATCATCGGAATGCTAATCGGCGCGTTGGCCAAGCGAATCAGCGTTTCCCGCGCGCTGTTGGAGTGAAGGGTTCCCATGCACCCGTCGTGTCCCGTGTTCATGGCGTTGAACAGGGTGTGGCCTTCCTCGCCGCGGATTTCTCCAACTATTATCCGGTCGGGGCGCATGCGCAGCGAGTTCTTGACTAGCATGTCCATCGTTATTTCGCCCACTCCCTCTAGGCCAGGCGGCCTGGTTTCGAAGCGGACCCAGTGTTCGAGCGGCAGGTTCAATTCCGCAGTGTCTTCGATCGTGATTATTCTTTCGTTGTTGGGAATGAACGACGACAATACGTTGAGGGTAGTGGTTTTTCCCGACGCCGTTCCTCCGGCGATGACTATGTTCGCCGGCTTTGCGCCGAAGCCGTCAGTTGCCAGCCACAGGAACGCCCCGACTTCGTAATTCAGCGTGCCGAAGTTCACCAAGTCCACGATCGTAATCGGGTCCAAGCGGAACTTGCGGATCGAGAGCGTGCTTCCGTTGACGCTCGCCGGCGGAACGGTTGCGTTAACGCGGGTTCCGTCAGGCAGCCTGGCGTCGAGCAAGGGGCTTTGAATGTCGATGTGGCGGCCTATGTTGCGCGCGATTCTGTCGATCAAGTCCCTGATGTCCTTGTCGTCGTAGAAGACGATGTTCGTCTTCATCATGTCGTACTTGCGGTGGAAGACGTACGCGGGATTATTGGGCCCAATCAGTAGAATGTCTTCAAGCTTGTCGTCTTGCAGCAGGGGGTCGATGAGTCCCCAGCCCGCCATTTCGCGCGTGGCGGCTTCGGCGTAGAATTCTTTGGCGTTCGGCGGCACGCGCAGTTCGGGGGACGAGTCGATTATGTCGAGAATCTTTTGGTAGTACGCGAACTTGCGTTGCTCGGGGGCTTTTCCCACCTCGCGTTCGGGGGAAATGACTTTCGAAGCGATTTCAATCAAGGCGCTTATCAACGCCTTTTCTTCGCCGCGGTAGTGGGGAGTAGGAACTTCGTAGCGGTACAGGGCTTCGCCTTTGACTCGGTAAATGCGGACGTCGCCGTATTTTTCGATCAAAACCTTTTCTTCTTCCTTGGCAGGCACTTGCCCGCGCGTGGGAGCAGTCGGCGTTGCCGGCTCTGTTGCGGCGGTTCCGAGCATGCCCTCCACTCCTTTTTTCTCGGCCTTGGTTTTAGTCACGAGTTCTTCGAGGTAGGGCATGAAGAATTAGAAGAACTAGGCATTGAAAAACCTTTTCGCCGCCCTGCTTACAGCAGCTTGAGGATGTTGGTCAGGCGGTCGACTTCCGCTTCGGGCGCGGGACCGATTGCAACCGCTGTTTTCGTTCCCGGCTCGACTTGAGTGTGGCCCGCATCAACCACTAACGAACAAGGGAGTTTTGCCTTCTTCGCGGCCATAAAGAGGGAAGCCAGTTCCTTTTCGGAACCGACTTTCAACGCGATTTTCTTGCACCCGCTTTCGCTCCACGTCTTCGCCCAATCCGAGTGTTCGCACTGCGCGGATTCGTATGCGAGGAGCGAAGCGTGGCTGCCTTGCGCAACCATTTTTCCCTTGCCCATTCCCAAGTCGCTTCGCAAAACAATTGCTTGCTTGAATTCTTTTGAAGCGAGTCTAGCCATTTTTTCCGGCACCGGAGAAGAACACTCGCCGCCGCTATTTAATTCAGTGCTGTCTACGCGGGGAACATGAGCAGGCGCAGGTTGCCTATTTTAAGGTTGTAAAAAGTTTTTCCGCCCTTGCTGGTGTTGCGCCACGCGGCGCCGACTTCAACTAGTTTCTTGTTTCCCTGCCTGTCGACCTGCGGTTGTAGCACGCGGAACTCGGGCCTCGCTCCTTTTGCCGCTTGCTCGCTTTCTTCCTCGAAGTAAGCACTCAGTTCTTCCATTGCCCCACCTCTGCAACAACTAGGTTTAGGGGGCGTTTATTTATTTGCTCTGGCTGAGAAAACCAACGCGTTTGCGCGTTGGATGAATCAGCGGTTGTGTTTGAAGCGCTTTTTGGGCAGAGGCCGCCGGCAAGCCGCTGGGGTTTTGCTTTTTTTAGCGCGTTTTAGTCGTGTTTTGTTTCGAGCGGTTCGCGTCTACCCCCGCATTTAAATTGCTGTGTTTTGAAAGGAGGTAGTAGGTTGGCTTTTGGGGTCGGCCGTAATTTGAGAGGGGTGGTTTGTTTGCCTGAAGTGTTGAGAAGGAGTAGTTTCGCGCGTATTTTTGAATTGCCTAGCACTAGGCCAAAAAGGTTGGTTGACATTTTAAGGGGTCACTGGTCGGAGTTGCCGCCTTCATTAATCGCAAAGCGTGGTTTGACTCACGAAAATAAAGACGTGCGTGGGAGTGCGATTTATGCGTTGGGGTATCTTGGTCCTGCGGCTGCAGAGCATGCGGGTGCGGTTGTCAAGTATGGTTTGACTCACAAGAATCCGGGCGTGCGTGTGGCTGCGCTTAAAACGTTGAAGTCTTTTGGTCCTGCTGCTGCAGAGCATGCTGAAAATCCTTTGTTGAAGCTTTTTGCTGAGAGGAAAACGTCAGCTATTGCTCGGCGTGCTGCTGAGCGCATGGGCTTGAAGTTCGAGCGGGTTGGTAAAGAAATTCGCTTGCGTTAGAGGAATTTTTCCATCAGCAGCATGTCGAAGTATGCAACGCGTTTCTTGTCAGTGGAAAGAAGCTGTCGAAGCACCGCGTTAGCAGGCTCGTGAAGCAGGAACGCCCACGACTTCAGTCGCTGGGAGAACGTCACTTTTTTCTGTCAGTAGCTGAAGCCGTCTAAAAACGGTTGCACGAGCTTCCACGGCTCGTTGGAGTGCGTGAACGCCAAGTCCTTGGGAAAACATTTTCGGTAGGTCTTCCACAAATAGCGTTCGTCCATGAACAAGACCGCGCACTTGTCGCTTTCCTTCCTGATTCCCCTTCCGGCAGCCTGCAGCGCCTTGTTCATTGCGGGGTAGATGTAGCCGTATTCCCAGCCTCGCCCGAATTTTTTGTCGTAGTAGTCTACGAGCGACTGGACTTCCAGACTCATTTCCTGCAACGGAATTCCAACCAGGCACGCGCAAACGATTTCCTTTTCCGAGTAGTCG
>JACCLL010000042.1 GCA_013425325.1 Microcaldota archaeon
GACTTGAAGCGACTCGCGGCCGGTCAGTCCCAGCGCGTAAGAGGGAAGAACGCAGCCCACCATTTTCGACAACGCGGCAATAATCGTCAGGGCGACTACGAAAGCGAGGAACGCCGTTGAAAGCGGGAATGAATGAAAGTCAATGAGGATTCCGAGGGACAGGAAGAAAATGGCTGAGAAAACGATTTCAAAGTAGGCCGCGCCTTCGCGGCAGCTCCTTATTTTCAGGGAAGTGAGCGAAACGCCCGCCAAAAACGCACCTACGACGGCGCTCAACCCAACTAGTTCGGCTACCGCGCTGTAAAAAAAGGCGAAAGTCACCGCGGCAAAGAACGTGAGGTTAGGGCGCTCGTGCTTGTTGGCCCACGCGTCAAAACGCGCGAGAAAAGGAACGGCGACGCGGGTTCCGAACAACACTCCGCCTACGATGAACGCGAAAGCGGTTACCGCAGTAATGCTTACGGCCTCGGCGGAAATAGTTCCCGCAGAGAGTTGTTTGACTACCGAAAGCGCAAGCAGTCCAAGTATGTCGTCAACGACTGCCGCGCCGATTATTGCTTTTGCAACAGGAGTGTCAATCTTCCCAAGTTCTTTCAATACCTGCGCGGTTATAGCAATGCTTGTCGCGGTTAACGCGACTCCAATGAAGAAAGCTTGCTCAAATGAATAACCGAAGTAGGTTGCAAGCCACCACCCGGAAATCCAAGGCAGGATAACTCCTCCCGCGGCGATCAATGCCGACCGCGCGTTGTAGATTTCCTTGAAACTGCATTCCAAACCAACTACGAAGAGAAGAAAAATTGCTCCGATGTGCGCAAGCGCTTCAACCGTGGGAGTGTAAGTGATTATTCCCAACGCGCTCGGGCCCATAAGCAGTCCGACAAGAATGGCTCCCACGACCACCGATCGGCTGAAGCGGGTTCCGACTATGTAGCCGAACAATGCGACGAGCAGGACTATGCTTAATTGGAATTCAATGGTCAAGCGAATGCGCCTAAAGCTTTTTTAGCAACTTAAACTTAATGCCGCTGCCTGAATAAAATTGCTTTGTAGAGTGACCGTGCGTTGATTGAAACTCTTTTGCTGCTGTTGTTCGCCCTCGCAGTATTGCTAAAGGCGTCGGACTTGGTGGTGGAAAACTCGATTGTTCTCGCCAGGTTCTTCAAGCTCAGCGACCTCGCAGTAGGCTTTCTCCTTGTTTCGGTGGCTACTTCGATCCCTGAATTGGTGGTCTCGGTTTTCGCGGCGACGAAGGGCGACGTCGGACTTGCGGTTGGAAACGTGCTTGGCTCGAACTTGGCCAATATAGGCCTTGTTTTAGGCGTAAGCACTTTCTTCGGCGTTCTTGCGGTCCAACGCAAGGAAACTTATTCGCTGGCCCGCATTCTTTTGCTGGTTTCGGTCATTCCGCTCGCGCTTTTGCTCCACATTCCTTCCGCGCTTACGGGATTCGTTCTTCTCGCGGTTTTCGTCGCTTTCGCTTACTACGTTTTGAAGAAGCGGATGGTTCTCGAACCGCCGGAGGCTGTTCCGGGGCGCAAGGCCGTTTTCAGCGCTCTTTTGTTCATGCTGGGAGTCGGCGTCGTGTTGCTGAGCGCCAACTACGTAGTCGACTTCGCCGCGGCGCTTGCGCAAACGGCCGGCATTTCGCAGTCTTTCGTCGGCGCCACGCTTGTCGCAGTCAGCACTTCGCTTCCCGAACTGGCGGTGACGATTTCGGCCGTGCGGAAAAGGCATTCGTCCCTGGCTTTCGGAAACGTGTTGGGAAGCTGTATTACGAACATAACGCTGGTCCTTGGCGCGGCGGCACTATTGAACCCGCTTGCAGCCAACATATTTTCCTTCCTTAACCTCGTGATTTTCCTGTTGATAGAAAACATTCTCCTATGGTACTTCCTGGAAACGCAGAAGAAGATAACGCTGAGAGAAGGGCTGGTTCTGATTGGAGTCTACGCCTTGTTCCTCATCGCGGGAATGCAAGCGGAACTGCTCGTCTAGCCTTTGCTTGCCATGTGCTTCAGCAACTCGACCATTTTCACGCTGAAGCCCCATTCGTTGTCGTACCAAGCGAACGTCTTCACGAGATTGCTCTTGCCGCCTAGCACGAGGGTTTTTTCGCCGTCGATGATGCTCGTGTGCGGGTTGCCGACGATGTCGCAGGAAACAATCGGGTCTTCAGTGTACTGGAGAACGCCCTTCATTTTTCCTGCCGCGGCTGCTTTGAAGGCGTTGTTCACTTCGTCTCGCGTGACTTCCCTGCCGAGTTCGCACGTCAAGTCGGTAATCGAGCCGTCGGGAATTGGAACTCTTAACGCGATTCCGTCGAGCTTGCCCGTCAGTTCAGGAAGCACTTCACTTATTGCCTTGGCGGCTCCGGTACTCGTCGGAATTATGCTTAGCGCGGCCGCGCGGGCTCTTCGCAGGTCCTTGTGTGGCAAGTCGAGAATGCGTTGGTCGTTCGTGTAAGCGTGCACGGTAGTCATGTAGCCCTTGTTTATGCCGAAGTTGTCGAGCAATACCTTGGCCATCGGCGCCAAGGAGTTGGTCGTGCACGAACCCATTGAAACAACGTGGTGCTTCGACGCGTCGTACGACTCGTGGTTGACTCCCATTACTAGAGCTGCGTCGGGCGAAACGCACGGCGCGCTGACCAGCACTTTCTTGGCGCCCGCAGCAATGTGTTTTGACGCGCCGTTCCGGTCGGTGTACAACCCCGTCGACTCGACGACGTACTCGACGCCCAGGTTTTTCCAAGGCAGGTTCAACGGGTCCTTCTCGGCAAAGACGGATATCTCTTTTCCTTCCACCGCCAAAGTCGTCTGGCTGGAAGTAATGTTCAAGTCCAAGACGCCGTGAACGGAATCGTATTTCAGCAAGTGAGCCAAAGTCCGGGCGTCGGTCAAGTCGTTTATTGCGACTACGTCGAACTTCTTGCGAAATTCCGCGTCGACGAGCGCGGCGCGCAAGAACATTCTGCCTATTCTTCCGAACCCGTTTATTGCAAGTTTCACTGCCATCTTAACCGCCTCCCTCATTTTGCGAACAAAAGCAAGTCGAATTCAATGCTTAAGAAAATAACGTACAACAGCATCAAAGCAACTCCCTCTATCCTCGTCAACTCCTTTTTCTTGTACGTAAAGAAGAACACAAGCAGGAACGAAATAGTCATGAACAAGTAGCCCATAGTCGCTTGGCTGAAGTCGAAAAAGCCGTTTCCGGGCACGCTGAACAACGCCGCAACTCCGAGAACCAGCGTGAGTTCTGTAATGAAGCTTCCTATCAAGTCGCCCCAAATAATTTCCTCTTCCTTTGCACGCAACGCGTTCAAGTTCAACGCAAGTTCCGGAAGGGCAACGCCCAGGGCTACTACGCTCATTCCGACGAGTATCGGCGGAACGCCCAAGTTTGCGCTCAAAACCAAGGCGTTTTCGACTACGAAGTACGAAGCAACAACTACGACGGCCAGCGCGACGAGGATGTACGCGATTCTGCGAGCCAAGATTTTTCTTCGGGAATGTTTT
>JACCLL010000094.1 GCA_013425325.1 Microcaldota archaeon
GTGTTTGCCCGCGTTAGCGTTGAATTCACGCTGCCGAAAGTCGAGAAACTGTAGTTTACTTCGTCGGCGGCAGCAAGCTGCGCGAGAACGAGGACTGCCAAGAGTGCTGCGAGAAAGCGTTTCATTATTTCTCTTCAACTCGCCGCGGGCTATAAAGGCTTTCGGGCTTGGCTTCCGCGGCTTTCGTAAAGCCAGTCGAGAACTTCTTTCTTGGTTTTGGTGCAGCCGAGCTTTGTGAAGAACTTTACCACGTTTTCCACGTCTTTTTCCAAAAACTCGCGGGCGCGCGGGTGTTCAAACAAGACGGCTTGCCCGAAGTCGATGAAAAACGGCTTTCCTCGGAAGGGGATTATGTTGAAGCTGCTCAAGTCGGCGTGAACGAGTCCCGCGCAATACATTTTCCGCATGTTTTCCAACACGCCTTCAAGCATTTCCTCGGGGTTTTCCACCGCTATTCTTTCCAGGAGAGCGCAGGGAATTCCTTCTTCGCCCAGGAACTGCATTACCACTACGTTGTCTTTCTGGACTAATGGTTCTGGAACGAGGACTCCCGCTTCGAAGCATTTTTTGAGGTTGGCGTACTCCTTGCGGGCCCAAAGGCGGACCATCGCGCGTTGCGTGTGCTGCGGGTGAAACCTCGGATCGCCTTCGACGTACTTGGCCATGCTCTTGTAGAAGGAAGAGGTTTCGTACTTGAATATCTTGACTGCGCGGAACTCCGTTTCCCCGGTTTGCGGGTCTCGTGAAGTTGCGCGGAAAACCATTGCCTCCTTTCCCTGTGCAATCGGGTAGTCGAGGCTGGAGATCACTCTTTTGTTTATCAGGCTGAGAAGGACTTCGACGGTCTTGTCGTCGAAGACTTTTCCCGCGATTTTGCTGAGTCCTGCCTTGAACTGCTTGTCTTCGCGGCGCGGCCTCTTGCGCTTTGAAACCCGCATCACGCCACCCTATAACTAGAACTGGGTTTTGATTACTCCCTTGTGCCTCAAGGCTTCCGCCTGCGCAGCCGTGTAACGGTAGGCGATGTCTGCCTTGGCGTCGCCTTCGACGCTCCACGGAACTATCAGCACGTAATCGTTTTCCTTCACCCAAATGCGGTTGCGGATTCTTCCAGGAATGCGTGCCATGCGGTCTTTTCCGTCGGCGCAGTGAACCATCATGCGCGAGCCGCCGTGCAGTTCCATTACTATTCCGAGAATTTCTCCCTGGCGCGGCATCCTCAGCCTAACTTCTTCTCCCATTCCGGGTTTCCTGAACATTTGCAAATCACTTCTTTACCGGCTGACGCGCTCCGCACGCCTCGCACACTAACACTTTGAATCCCCTGTCACCCGTCGACTCCAGGTGAGTGTCGGGCTTGCCGCACTCCCTGCAGATGACGGACGCATTGCAGTACTCCTGAATCTTTTCGTTCACTATTCTCGGCATTACTTTGCTGTTTATCACGAGACGCGGTCCCTCTACCGCCACGGGCGACGCCAGTTCCCTCGACAGGTACTTCGACAACTCCTCGGGCGTCCTGCGCAGCGCCGCGCAAATTGCGTCGAAGTTTTTGATGTACTCCTTGTTTCCTTGCGGCATGACGTCCGCAAGCGGGCACTCGAACCTTTCGCCGCTTTTCTTGCGCTCCGGCAGGTTGCGGTAGACGTTGTCCAAAAGCTTTTCGTAATCCATTAGACTCAACTACAATAAACGGATCTCAGATTAATAAATAAGCGGCAATGGCAACCAACGAAGTCAGCACGAGTGGCGGCAGCGCGGGCCAGTAACCCTTTTTTCTCTCCAACAGGATAAACAAGACAACCATTCCGCCGAGCGCGCCTATGACGGCGGCAACCGCTGCTCCTGAAATCCACTGGCCGGCGAAAAACATTCCCTTGCCGGGAAGCTTGAGTGCCGCGGTGGTCAAGAACGCGGGAATTACCAGGTCGCCGGTCCCTAGTTCAAGTGATTCGACTTTCGTTTTCACCGCCTTTGCTCCTGGCGAAGGGCGCTTGGCGCCGGGCGGCGCGGTCGAAAACGTTACGCTGAACGCCGCGTCCCTTCCGCTCAATTCCTTTGCGAGCGTAACCATGTGCTTCGTGTAAAACACGGCTATAACGTCGTATCCCGACAAAAGGAGTGCGAGAATCACTGCCGGAAGCAGGTCGAAGTTCGCTCCAAGCAAAGCCCCGACGACTCCCGCGGTGACGAGCAGCAAGTAATTGCGCAAACGCGGCTTCCACAGCCTTGCGGCGACGACTACCGCGCCGATCGCGGTTGCAGCAATTTCGTTTACGAACAGCATTGCAAGCACTTGGAACGCCGTGAAAAACAGCAGCAGCTCCGCTATCAGGAACAGTTTGCGTCCCTTGTAGTACTTCAAGACGAACAACAGGACGAGTGCGCCGACTACTATATACGCGAAGAATATTCCTGCGTTCGCCGGGTCGGACGGGTTTGAAACAAGTGGTTCGAGCTGGCCTTGCTTAATGAGTTCGACGAACTGCGCGCCCACGAAGATTGCAAGCAGTTGAACGAAGAGAAAACCGAGGAAAGCAAGCGCCAAAACTTTTTTCAATGAATCACGAGCAAACTACTGCCGCGCCGCTAAAAAGGCTTGCTAGTCTTTCGAGCGCGTCGTGTTCTTTATGTAGCCGGGCTTGGGTGAAAAGAGTTCTCCCTGCCGCAGCAGGTCGTCGATTATTCTCCTGCAGGTTTGGTTGTCGATTGCGGCGTCGTCCGCGTCCTTGACTACGTCGTCGATGTCGACTTGGTCGAACTTCTTTTCCAAAACGCCTATTATTGACAGGATCGTACGCATCTTGTCTATCTTGCTCTTTGGCTGGCCGATGCTGATGATGTCCGAGTCGATTCGCCCCGTGTCCTTGTCCATGAACACTTCCTTCAGCACGAATTGTTGCAGTGCAATGGCGCGCTCTGCGTCCTGCACTTCGACTACTTGGCTCAGTCTCACTTTAGCCGAAGCCTCCGATAGCCTGATTATTCCCTCGATGTAGCGCGCGGTAATTGGGTAGTTGTTCTGCTGTTTTCCCATGCGCCGCATTTCCAAATAGAATTCCTTTATCTTGTCGGATGCCTCCTGCGACAGGATCGGGAAAATGTTTTTGCGCGCGAAAGCAATGTACTTGCGAAGGAAATCGATCGGGATGGCCGGCATTACCGGACTGTCGTCCTCTGGCTTCTGTTTTTCTGCCGCGAGCTTGTGGCCCAACAGAATGTGTGAAGCGATTTTTCTGTCTTGCGACTCGTCGAGAACGTCGCGGATGGGGAAAATCAAGTCAAACCTCGACAACAGCGTCGGGGACAAGTCGAACTGCTGCGCGGGCAATGCGTTGGGGTCGAAGCGGCCGTGCTTCGGGTTCGCTGCAGCCAGCACTGACGTGCGGGACTGGAATTGAGTGATTAGGCCGGCTTTGGCGACGCTGATAATCTGCTGTTCCATGCTCTGGTGCATTGCCCCGCGGTCCTCGTCGTTCATCTTGTCAAGCTCGTCCACGCACACCATCCCGCCGTTGGCCAAAACCATTGCTCCGGCCTTGAGGATCCAGCCGCCGGTAATCTCGTCTTTCTCGGCGCTTGCAGTCAATCCAACCGAGCTCGCGCTTTTTCCTCCAACCATAATGCACTTCGGCGCAAGGCGCGAGACGTAAGAAAGCAGCGTGCTCTTCGAAGTACCAGGATCACCGATTAACAAAACGTGCACGTCGTTTCTGATGCGCTGGCCGTCGGGAAGGAACTTGTTCGGCGTGCCTCCGAACAATTGGAGTGCAATGGATTGCTTCATTTCGTCGTAGCCGAATATTCCGGGCGCAATGCTTTTCACGATTTTTTCGTAGAGTTTCTTGTCTTTCGACAACTCGATTATCCTGGTTTCTTCTTCCGGCGTTACTTCGAGTTCTTCGAAGTCTTCTTCCTTTTTCTCAAGGTGGACTACGTCTAGGAACTTGGCGTAAACGCTGCTGTGGCCGCTGCTTTGGCCCTTGCCTTCCTTTACTGGCCTGAGCCGCAGGATTCCGCTTATGGTCACTTTTTCTCCGGGAGCGATTCGGTTTACGATGTCGTCCTCCATCCACAACTCCACGTGAGTAGTTGGCGCGTTGCCCCTCAAGTTTTCGACGAGGTCCTGCATGTTGGCGCGCTGGATGTTGATGAACTCGCTTGATTCCTCGACGAGCTTGAAGTTGCTTCTGGCGCACGCGGAGCAGACGCGTGGTTGTTTTATCGTGTGCTTGTCCGTAAAAGTTTTTTCCTTGTGTTCGCAGTGCAGGCACTCCCAGACTGCGGTCTTCATGCAGGGGCTGATTTGGGTGATCCAACTGACTACCCCGTCGACTTTTACTAGCTTGTTCAAGTGCTCTGAGCCCAGGAACTGCACGGAAACTTCCGGATAACGCAGGTTTTTGACGCGCACGTGGGGCTGGAACTTCTTCGCCTCGCCTTGCACTGAAGCGGGCAAGTAGGCCTGGCTTGAGTTCGCAAGCGCTTTCCTGGCCGCCGAAATGTACTCGTCGGGGTTTACAAGCAGGCCGTCGGCTAAGTCGGTATTGAATTTCTCGAGTTCAGCGAAGTCGACTTCCAAGCTCCGCTTTTCCGGGTACGCGGAAGCCAGTTCAGTGAGCTGGCGCCGCATGCTGGAGTCGAAGAATTGTTCAAATTGAGTTACGACTTCTTCCATTTTCCCACCGCACTCTACACTATGGAAGCAGCAACCTTGCCTTGAGTTTTTTTCTGAAGGCTTGAATTAATAAACGCAGACCCTATTTATTGCCGTCAGGGGAAGAAGGGGAAGTGAGGGGTTGGCCGCAAAAGAAGTCTCCGATTCGCTTAAGGAAATCGATTCAAAGCTGGGCGACTTGAGCCACCGGCTCGAGCGCTTCGAGGCATTCGAAGGCAAAGTCGACAAGGTCGTTGCCGAAAACGTGCAGGAACTCCGTTTTCTCTGCTACGCCTTGCTGGTAATGGTTACAATAATTTTTTTCTTCTTCCTGGGAACCGCGTTGAAGCAACTCGGGTTCTGACATGAAACGCTTTCTCTTACTTGCCCTGGTTTTCCTGGCGGCTTCCGCGTTTTGCGAAGCAAAAAGCTTCTACTTTTCGGAAGCCAACTTGTATTACGACGTTGCGGACGATGCTTCCGTTTCAGTTCGCGAAGAACTTACTTTCGATTTTTCGGGTTCGTACGCGTTCGCGTACCGCGACTTGCCGGACGGCCCGTGGCAGTACTCTGACGTGAAGGTTTTCGAGAAAACGGACGGCGCTGAAACAAGCGTTACAACGGAGTCCTCTCGCGAAGACGGGTATACCCGGGTAACGTGGTACTACAACGCTTCCGACGAAAGAAAAACTTTCGTAATCACTTACGCCCTGAGAAACGCGATTGTTTCCTACGACGACGCCTACGACTTTTACTGGAAGGCGTGGGGAGAAGGATGGGACGCGCCAGTTAGTTCCATTCACGCGGTCGTTACTTTCCCGCGGGATCTTTACTCCGGAACAAAGGTTTGGGTTCACCCCGATGTCGACGCGACTTATTCTCTGCGGGGAAACGTTCTTTCAATAGAGGGAAACAACCTTCCCGCGCGCACCTTCGTCGAATTCCGCGCGTTGTTTAACAAGGAAGCGCTGGCCGGCGGCACGGCCAGAGTCGTTTCGGGCAACGGCTACGACAAGGTAGTCGAGCAGGAAAACACGAACTCGTTTTTTTACGGCGTTTCCGACGCGCTTTTGGCGTGGCCTGTGATTGTTTTGATTGCGTTGGCCGCCGCGTTCTACTACTGCTACGGCAAGTACGGCCGAGAGCCTAAGAAAGCGCAGGAGCGCATGGAACGCGATTTTCTTTTCGACGACAAGCCATGGGAGGTCGAGTTCATAGTGGACCAGGGCGTTTCGGTCAAGAGCATGACTGCGACGTTGTTGGACTTGGCGCGCCGCGGCCACGTGAAGCTAGAAAAAACGGTTTCGTCAGTTTTGTTCTTCAAGTCCGAGGACTACCTGCTGACGCGCTTGAAGGGAAAAGACGGGCTGCATTCCTTCGAAGAGTGGCTGCTTCGCGAAGTGTTCCGCAAGAAAAAGCCGGGCTTGTTTTCCTCCGGAACCGAGTCCTGCGACTCGATAAAGCTCTCGGAAGTCGCCGAAGC
>JACCLL010000102.1 GCA_013425325.1 Microcaldota archaeon
GCCGCTTCAAACCCCGCCATGGACCTTGAACTCGACCGCAGGCTCCTTGAACTCGTTGCCAAGGAAAAAGGCGACGCAGTAATCGGAACCCGCATGGCAATATGGCTCGACTCACCAAAAGTCTGCAACCGCCTCGGCGTACTGCAACAGAAACTGCCTAAAATCGATTTGAAAGTCTGGTTGTACGCCCCGCTGGAAGTGCGGGCCGCGCGAAACGCGATTGCCAAGCCAGGAGAAACCCCCTCCTTCACGAAAAAAAGGGACGAAGACGACAGAAAACGCTACAAAAGCCTCTACGGCGTCGACGTCCTCGAACACGACTTCGTCGACCTCACCGCAAACGTAGCGAAGTTTGATGCTGAAAGCGTTGCCGCAATAATTGCCGCCGCCGCGCAACGCCTCCAAAAAAAGATTTAAGGTGAACTCAAAATGGCCGCTATTCAAGTGGGAAGAAAATGCGTCAAAACACGCGGACGCAAGTCAGGCAAAACCCTCGTCGTCACGAAAATAATCGACGCCAACTTCGTGGAAGTAAAAGACGACAAAGGCAAGCTCAAGCGCTGCAACATCCAACACCTCGAACCCATTTGAGGCCAAAGCGCATGTTTGTGTTGCGCGACGAGCCCTGTGAAGCCGGCAAACCTCCTTCAGAACGCTCGCTTGAAGAAAGCCTGCTCTACGGACTAATCATATTAGACAAACCTAGGGGACCAACCTCCCACGAAGCATCCGCATTCGTAAGAAAACTCCTCGGCTTGAGCAAAACCGGCCACACCGGAACGCTGGACGCAGACGTTTCAGGCGTCCTCCCCACTCTTTTGGAAGAGGCATGCAAGGCCTCGAAGTTCATTGCCGAAAAAAGAAAGACATACGCCTGCATAATGCGCTGCACACAGCCAGTCGACAAGCTGCAAGTCGAAGACGCTTTTTCTCACTTTCACGGAAAAATCTGGCAAAAGCCGCCGCTGGCAAGCGCGGTTGCCAAAAAACTGCGCGTCCGCGAAATCCATTCCCTGAAAATCCTTGAAGTCGAAGGAAAAGACGTTTTGTTCGAAGCCCACGTCGACGCAGGCACTTACATCCGCAACCTGGTGTTCGACGCGGGCGAGGTAATGGGCGTAAAAACTGAAATGCTCGAGCTCCGGCGAACTGAAGCCGCCGGCTTCACCGAAAACCAAGCCATCACCCTGCAAGAACTAAGCGACTTGTGGTGGCTTTACAAGGAAAAAGAAGTAAACAAACTCCAGCAGCACGTAATTCCAATAGAAGACGCGCTGAAGCTCAAGAAAGTAGTTGTTGCCGACGACGCGCTTCACTCTATCTGCACCGGCGCCGACTTGGCTATCCCCGGAATCCTGCGCTTCGAAGAGCCGATTGCGGAAGGAGAATTCGTTTCCCTCGTTACAGGCAAAGGAGAACTCGCATGCATCGCCCACGCAGTAATGTCTTCAGACAAAATCGCCGAATCCAACAAAGGCATTGCCTTCGACGTGGAACGAGTAGTACACGCGTTCTAAGGCCGAGAAAAGCCTTTAAATACGTCTTGAAACAGAATTATGTCAGTGAGCGCAGGAGCTCATTTCGCGTTCTCGCGTTGCGAACGGTATTAAAGCCAGAAA
>JACCLL010000103.1 GCA_013425325.1 Microcaldota archaeon
ACGCGCGATTCGGGAAGGCGGCGCGAGCCTATTGCGATTTCCGCGTCTTTCAACGCCGCGGTAAGTTTCAGAATCTCTTCAGGTGACCAGGAGCCGTCCGCGTCGCAAACCACTGCGTCTCCTTTCGCTGCTTTAAATCCTTCGCGTACTGCGTGGCCTTTTCCGAGGGGTTTCGGAAAGTCAAGCAACCGGATGAAAGGGTATTGTTTTTTCTTTTCGCGCACGACGGCGGGAGTCGGGTCGATTCCGTTGTTTACTACTATTACTTCGGCATTGGTCTTGGTTTTTTTGAGGAACGAGCAGAGTTTTTCGAGCGTGGAGCCTATTCTTGTTGCTTCGTTCTTGGCGGGAATTATTATTGAAAGCATGGGAGTCACTGGCTGACGTGCAGTTTTTCGAAGGACGGCAGTTCCAGCCCTTCCTTCTCCAGCTCGTTTGAGAAGCCGGCGTAGATTCTCTTGAGCGCTGAAAGGGTCTTGCCTTCGAAGCGCAGCGACAACTCGGGCTTGGTGTTTGACGCTCGGACCAGGCCCCATCCGTCTTCGTATTCTACGCGGCAGCCGTCCAAGTCGATTACTTTCCTGCCTTGTTTCCTCATTTTAGCCGCGAATGCCGTGATGAACTCGAACTTTTTTTCGTCGGGAAACTGCGGCCGCAGTTCTTGGGTTGAATAATACTTCGGAATGTCGGCCAGGAGCTGCGAAAAGCTTTTGTCCGAGAGCGAGAGAATTTCGGCGAGCCGGCACGCGGCGTAAATCGCGTCTCCGAAGCCCTCGTGCCTGTCGCGGAAGTACATGTGGCCGCTCATTTCGCCTGCGAGCAACGCGTTTTCTTCAAGCATCTTGCTTTCAATGAGGTTATGACCGGTTTTCCACATCAACGGCTTGCCCCCGTGCGCCTTCACGTCATCGGCGAGGGCCTGCGAGCACTTGACTTCGAAAACCACTTTTATACCGGGGTTTTGCGCGAGAATCTGGCGCGAGTAGAGAATGAGCAGGCGGTCGCCCCAAACAATGCCGCCTTTTTCGTTTACTGATCCTATTCTGTCGCCGTCGCCGTCGAACGCGATTCCCGCGTCGGCTTTTGTTTTCTTGACTTTTTCAATCAAGTCACGCAAGTTGGCGGGGTCGCTTGGATCCGCCGGATGGTTCGGGAAACTTCCGTCGGGCTCGCAGTAAAGTGGAATGACTTCGTGGCCTAGTTCTTCGAGTACCCTGCAGCCCATGTTGCCGGCAACGCCGTTGCCTCCGTCCACAACAAGTTTCAGCGGCTTTCCTCTCTTGGTGTTGTCGACGAGGTATTCTGCGTACGCGTCTTCTGCCGATGAAGTGTTTTTTTTGCCGCCGCCCGACGGAAACGCGTTTGCCTGGATTATCTTCAGCAACTCCTGGATTTCGCTGCCGTGAATGCTTTGCGTTCCGCGGTATACCTTGAAGCCGTTGTATTCCGGCGGATTGTGGCTTGCGGTTATCATCACTCCTCCGTCTTGGTCGAGGAGGCCTATTGCGAACGCGTGTTCGGGAGTGGAAACCATTCCCACGTCGGTTGCGTCCATTCCCGCCGCCGTCAATCCTTTTATTAGCGCGTCGCGGATCGCGGGTGAACTCTTGCGGCAGTCTCTTCCTATTACGAGCCTGCGTCCGCCAGAACGCTTTAAGTAGGCCGCAACCGCTTTGCCGACTAGTTCCGCATCTTTTTCGTCGAAGTCTTTTCCGAATACTCCGCGGATGTCGTATTCGCGGAAAATTTGTTTGTTCACGAATGAAATCACGCGAAATTGTTTTTTAACGGTTTTGAGTGAACGCCGACAAGAGCTGGCGCTGGTTTTTAGAGCAGGAAATTGCTTTCCTGGCTTCGACTGCTTCGGGAAATCCTCTTGCGAGCATGTGCGCGTGCGTCAGCAACCGCGGTAGAGCGGTTTCTTTCGTTTTATTCGCGAGAGCAAGGTATTCCTTGAAAAAAGCTTTCTGCCTCTCGGCTGAACTGTTTTCTTCAAACGGCTTTTTGCCTGCTGCCAACGCGACTTGCCCGAATATTTCGGGGTTTGACGCAGCTGCGCGGCCGATCATTACCGCGTTGCAACCCGTTTCTTCCAGCATTCGCAGCGCGTCTTGAGCGCAGCGTACGTCCCCGTTGCCTATCACCGGAATGTCGAGCGCTTCCTTCACTTTTCGGATGGTTTGCCACTCGGCTTGGCCCGAGTAGCCCTGACTTGCCGCGCGGGCGTGCACTGCAACCGCCTTCGCCCCGGCTTCCTGCGCCGCAAGCGCCGCTTGGACCGCCACGTTTTTCTTCACGGAAATTCCAGTCCTCATTTTCACGGTGACGGGAAGGCGCGTTGCTTGAACCGTTTCTTCAATTATTTTTTGCAAAAGAGGGATGTTTTCCAGAAGTGCGGCTCCGGCGCATTGTTGCATTACGTGCTTGTCCGGACAGCCGGCGTTGACGTCAATTGCTTCAGCCAACTTTTTTTCTTTAATCAATGCCGCCGACTCGGCGAAGGTTTGCGGGTCTGCGCCGAACAACTGTATTGCAAGTGGCTTGTCTCCTGGGAGCCTTTTGCACTTGCGCAGGGCGCTTTCCGACTTTCTTGACAAAGCCTGTGCCGAAACCATTTCCGAGTAAGTCATTCCCGCGCCGTGTCTTCTGCAAAGCAGTCGGAAGGCCGCGTCGGTTACTCCTTCCATTGGAGCAAGCACCAGGGGAGTGACTTTGAGCGAACCTATTCGAAGAAGATTCATAATGGAAACTAGCGCAGTAATATAAAAAAGAGTTGAGTAGTCAATTCATGCCTAAAACAACGCCAGAACCCCATAACGAAAGGCTTACTGCTGACTTAAGCGACGTATTATCCGAGTGTCGTACCATGATCACTACGGTGGGATTGATTTTCGCTTTCCTGCTCAACGTTGCCTTGATCATCAGATTCAGCGACGCAATCGCGGATGCCCTGCTGTGGATAGCAATTTGGACGAGCTTGGTCTCCGTAATCCTGTTTTCCATGCCGGTGATTTACCACCACATTCAGTTTCCTTACAAGAGCAAGGAAAAATTCATTCTACGCAGCCACAACTTCATAGTGTGGGGCATGTTTCCCTTCATGGTCACGCTTTTTCTCGGGCTGACGCTGGCGTTCTACCAAAAACTGGGGGTCTGGGCGTTCGGCCTCTCGCTCTTGACCTTCTCGATTCTGGCGTTAATTTATCACGAGCGCAGCAAAACGATTTCAATCGCAATCTAGGGCTCGGAATAACTCGCTTTAGAAGAGCCTCTGGAAAGAACCTGCTCGGTTCGGCTCTTGTTTCGGTAAACCGCTACTCCTTTGCAGCGCAACTCGTAAGCGAGGAGGAAGGCTTTTTCGATGTCGCGCGGGCTTGCGTTGTGCGCAAAATTGATTGTTTTCGAAACTGCGTTGTCGACGTGTTTTTGGAAAGCCGCTTGAATAAGCGCGTGCTGTTGGAACGGAATGTCCTGTGCGGTGACGAATAGTTTGCGTACTTCGGCTGGCACTTCTTTCAGCGACCGCACCGAGCCGAGCACCGCGATTTTGTTCATTAAACTCTTGCTGTAAAAGCCTCTTTTCTTGGCCGTTTTTTCGAACAATCGGTTGGTTTCCGGCAGAACAACGCCGTCGAGAACCGTTCGCGTGAATGCGATGCCGAAAAAAGGCTCGATTCCGCTCGAGCAGCCCGCGATTATGCTCAACGTGCCGGCCGGCGCGATAGTGGTGGTCGTCGCGTTTCGCAAGCGCGGGCCTTTGCGGGCGTAGACGCTTTTATTGTAGTTCGGGAAGACGCCCCTCTTCTGCGCTAGCGCGGCGGAAGCTGCCTTGGATTCTTTTTGAACGAAAGACATTACTTCTTCCGCAGTTTCAACTGCTTCGGCCGAAGCGTAGGAAATTCCTAATTCGACTAGAAAGTCTGCGAAGCCCATTACGCCGAGTCCTATTTTGCGGTTTCCGCGAGTGACTTCGTCGACCTGCTTTACCGGCGAACGGCTTGCGTCGACCACGTTGTCCAAAAAGTGCACTGCCGCCCAAACCGTTTTCTTGAGCTTCCGCCAGTCGACTTCTTTGCCCCCGGGTCCTTCGCGAAGTGTTTTCAGCAAGTTTATTGAGCCCAGGGTGCAGGACTCGTAGGGGAGCAGCGGCTGTTCGCCGCAGGGATTGGTGCTTTCTATTGCGCCAAGCGCGGGAGTTGGATTGACGGCATTGACCGTGTCTATGAAGACTACCCCCGGCTCGCCGTTCTTCCACGCCATTTCCGCGATCGTGCGGAAAACGGCGCGTGCGTTCAGTCTGCCGACGACTTTTTTGGTGCGCGGGTTCACCAGCGCGTAGTCGCTTCCGCGTTTTAGCGCGCGCATGAACTCGTCGGTTATTCCGACGGATATGTTGAAGTTGGAGAACTCGCCTTCCTTTTCCTTGGCGTTGACGAACTCGAGTATGTCGGGGTGGTCGACGCGCAGCATTCCCATGTTAGCGCCCTTGCGCCGTCCTCCTTGCTTGATTACGTCGGTTGCCGCGTTGAAGGCGCGCATGAAGCTCACGGGCCCGGACGCCATGCCCATGGAAGTCCTGACTAAGTCGTTTTTCGGCCGCAGCCGTGAGAAGGAGAAGCCGGTTCCGCCTCCGCCTTGCTGGATCAACGCCATGTGCTTTACTGCGTCGAAAATGCTGCGCATGTCGTCTTCGACGGGAAGCACGTAGCAGGCCGCGAGCTGCTGTAGCGGCGTTCCTGCGTTCATTAGCGTCGGGGAATTTGGGAGGAACTCGAGTGAAGCCATTAATTCGTAGAACTCGCGGGCGGTTACGGCAACGTCTGCCCTTGAGTCGTAGAGCCGGTCTGCCGCTGCAATGTTTTTCGCAACACGTTCGAACATTTGGCGCGGTGTTTCAATCACTTGCCGCGCCTCGTTTTTCTTCAGGTACCTCGTTTGCAGGACGCGCAAGGCGTTTGAAGTGAACTTTGGTTTTACTTTGCTTTTGGTCATTTTCTCTCAAAGCGAGAGAAGGCGGTCGTCGTATTAAAAAATAGCGTTAGCGGATTTTGGCTTCCTTGAAGAACGGCTTTGCCGCTTCCAAAGCCGCCTTCATTTCCGCGTCGGTCGGCTCGTTTTTGTTGTTCCACTTTGGGTCCAAGCAGTAGCCCGGCCGAAATCTTTGTAGAAACAGTCTTTTGCCGCCGTCCACCCATTCGGACATGCTCTTTATTTTCCGCGCTTCGTGTAGGCCCGGCACGACGGTGGTGCGAAACTCGTAGTCGACTCCGGATTTTTTTATTGCTTCCGCGCTTTTCCTAACGCTTTCCGCGTCGGTTTTGCTTTTCGTCAGCAAAGGATAGTCTTCCGGCGCTGCTTTCAGGTCAAGCGCAACGTAGTCCAGCAATCCTTCCTTTAGCAGCTGCGAGAGAAACAGGGGGTTGGAGCCGTTGGTGTCTAGTTTGATTAAGTAGCCCAGGCCGCGGGCTTTGCGCAGGAATGCCGGCAAGTCTTTTTGCAGGGTTGGCTCGCCGCCTGTAACGACCAGTGCGTCTGCGTACTTGCGTCTCTTGCGCAGGGCTTCCAGAGCCTCTTCTTCGGTTACCGTCGGCGTTTTTTCGTCGGGCGCCGCGAGGTGGGGGTTGTGGCAGTAGGAGCAGGCGTAGTTGCATCCTTTGGTGAAGAGTACTACCGCTATTTTCGCGGGGTAGTCGATGAGACTGGTTTTCTGTATTCCGCCGAACTCCATTTCAGCGCCTGTCTAGCTGCTTGTTGTACGGAACGCGCATTTTGTACTCTTCCTTCTTGCCGGCGTTCCACTGTTGGATGGGGCGGATGTACCCTACGATGCGGCTGTACACTTCGCAGCGGTTGCGCTTTGCCTCCAGTTCAGGGTTTTGCGTAGCCGCGTTCCAGCCTATTTCGGCGTCGCACTTTGGGCAGTGGAAGTTCTCGCCGTTTACGTAGCCGTGGCGGTTGCAGATGCTGAACGTGGGCGTTAGCGACAGGTACGGCAGCTTGTGCTTTGCAAACACTTTCTTCACCAGTTCTCCTGCGTTGCGGTAGTCGTGAATCCGTTCTCCCAGGAAGCAGTGCAGTACCGTTCCGCCAGTGTACTTTGACTGCAGGTCGTCCTGCAGTTCGAGTGCCTCGAACACGTCGTCCGTGTAGTTAACCGGCAGTTGAGTTGAGTTGGTGTAGAACGGTTCGGCGCCTCCTTTCCTGACTGCGTCGTTGTTTGCGACAACTATTTCGGGAGTCTTTTTCTTGTCGATGCGCGCCAGGCGGTAAGACGTTCCCTCGGCCGGAGTTGCTTCGAGGTTGTATAGGCTTCCGGTTTCCTGCTGGAATTTCGTGATGTGGCTGCGCATGAAGTCAAGCGTCTTCAACGCAAACGCCTGTCCCTCGGGGGTTGCAATGCTTTTACCGAACAAGTTCAGCAGGGCTTCGTTCATTCCCACTATGCCGATTGTCGAGAAGTGGTTTTTCCAGTAGCCTCCGCTGGATTGTTTTATGGCGCGCAAGTAGAACTTCGAGTACGGGTACAGTCCTTCGTCGGTGAATTTTTCTATTGCCTTCCTCTTTGCTTCAAGCGAGTCGCGTGCGGTGAGCATGAGTGCAAGAAGGTTTTCGAAGAAAACGTCTTCGTTCTTCGCGTCGAAAGCGAGCCGGGGAAGGTTTAGGGTTACTACGCCCACGCTTCCCGTCAACGGGTTGGCTCCGAACAAGCCTCCTCCGCGCGAGTGCAGCTCGCGGTTGTCAATCTTCAACCGGCAGCACATCGAACGCGCGTCTTCCGGCTTCAAGTCGCTGTTTACGTAGTTCGCGAAGTAAGGAACTCCGTATTTTGCGGTGAGTTCCAGCACTTTTGCGGTGACTGGCGCGTCCCAGTCGAAGTCGCGCGTCACGTTGTACGTGGGAATGGGGAAGGTGAATACTCTTCCGTCGGCGTCTCCTTCCGTCGTAACTTCCGCGAACGCCGTGTTGAACATGTCCATTTCTTTTTGGAGGTCTCCGTAAGCGAAGTCTGCCGGCTGGCCGCCGACTATTGCGGGCTCGTTAGCCAAGTGCTTGGGAACCTTCAGGTCCAGGGTAATGTTCGTGAACGGCGTCTGGAAGCCGACGCGGGTCGGCACTGCCATGTTGAACATGAATTCCTGCATTGCTTGCTTGACTTGCTCGTAAGACAGTTTGTCGGCTTTGATGAACGGCGCAAGGAAGGTGTCGAAGTTGCTGAACGCCTGCGCTCCCGCGCTTTCTCCCTGTAGGGTGTAAAAGAAGTTCACGACCTGCCCGAAGGCGGTGCGGAAGTGTTTTGCGGGACGCGAGTTGACTTTGCCTTCCACGTGGCCGAAGCCGCTCATAAGCAAGTCGAACAAGTCCCAGCCCACGCAGTATGCGCCGAGAGTGTTCAAGTCGTGCAAGTGCATCAAGCCGCTGCGGTGAGCCTCCGCGGCGGCAGAAGGATAGATTTTTTCGAGCCAGTAGTTGGCAATGATTTTGGCTGAAACGTAGTTGTTCAATCCCTGGAGCGAGTAGCCCATGTTGGCGTTTTCGTTGACCCTCCAGTCCGAGCGCAGCAGGTATTCTTCGACCGTGCCGACGCTGGCGAGCATTGCGGACATGTTGCGGATGTCCGAGTGCTGTTTTCTGTAGAGAATGTAGGCCTTGGCGGTTTTGAAGTGGCCGTTTTCAATCAAGACTTTTTCAACGATGTCCTGAATGTCTTCGACGGTCGGGATTTCGTGGGGCTTGAACTGTTTTGAAACAATTGCTTCCACTTGCTTCGCGAGTTCCTGTGCTATCGTCCGGTCTTTTCCTCCGACGGCCTGCGCTGCCTTGAAGATGGCGTTGGTAATGCGTTCGCGGTCGTACTGCATTACTCTGCCGTCGCGCTTGCGGATTCTCCTGATTTCGTGGTCGGGCGCAATTGCGTCCATTTTCAGGATGTGGACTTCCTTCTCGAGTTCGGTCATGTCCGCCGGCGGGTGGTACGCGAGTGCAAAGCGCAGGAAAGCGATTTTGTCGAGTTTCTTCAAGCGCTCCAAAACTTTTTCTCCGATTTCGCTGCTGTTCACTTCGGTCTTGCCGGCTGCTGCGAGTTCGGACTCGACTTCCTCCACTATTTTTTCTATCGCGTCTTCGCTGATTCTCTTTGCGCAGGCTTTGGAAATCGCGCCCTTTAGCTTGTCTACGCTGAATTGTTCTTTCTTGCCTTCCCTGCCTATTACCGTCAAGTCGATTTCAAAGCGTTCGTAAGTAGTAAAACGGCGTTTGCAGGCTCCGCATTCGCGGCGTCGGCGCTTGGAACTGGCTTCTTCAGACCGGCTGTCCAATACCTTGGTTTCTTCACTGTTGCAATACGGACACTTCAAGCTAACCCGCCCTCCATTAACACAACATCTAGTATTCTTTTTGCTTCCAAACCACTATATTTAGGTTCGGGACTTGGGATTAAGGCCGTCTTATTTAAATGCCTTCCGCCCTTCAATTGACGAAAAAATAGTCTTTGTTGAGTGAAGACTGACTATACTACTGATATTACTCGTTATCGTTTTAAACACGGTCATTGAGTAGTTGTTTCATGAAAATATCTCGGCGCGGGTTTTTCAAGAGAGTCGGTGCCGTTACTGCGCTTGCAGGGATTGCGGCCTTCGCGAGAGACTTTAGCGAGCCTGTAGAGATTCCGGTTGGAAACAAGAAGTTAAAAGTCATTTTCAACTTCGGCTGGCACAGGAAGGCAGCTGACGCAATGCCGCTTGAACCTATTCTCCGCAATTTCAGGCCGCACGTCGTCTGTATTGAAGAAATGGGTTTTGAAAGAAAGCAAGCGGAACAAGCCGAGGAAAACTTCTATTCATTGCAGCCGAAAAGCGGCGCTTTCAGCGCCTTCAGCAAAGCACAGCACGAACTGCTCGGCAAGTATCGGCCAAAGATTTATTTCCTCGAGCGCTTCGAACCCAGAGAAACAGACGAAATTTTCGACCTGGCCGGCAAACAAGTTAATTCACAAGAGGCAGCGTACGCGGCATTAGACGAAGGAAATACTGACTTGGCGCTCCGCCAGTACCGTGAATACTTGCAGGCCAGCGTCAAGGAGGTCGTGCGGAGGGAATCAGCAATAAAATCTGTTTTGTCGCGCCTGCACTCTTCTTTAGTGAAGCGTTACCCGGAGCTCGCCAAGGAAAAAGAAATAAGAGTTGTAGTCCGCTACGGCGGCGCTCACACCTCCCTCTACAAGCAAGCGCGCAAAATCGGCTTTGGCGGCGTAGAACGCAAGATGCCGACGCCTGCTTACTACCTGCCGTCCGAGGCTTTTGTCAGGCGCTCTGCGTTCGGCTTGCCTCAAGATTTTTCCGACGCCGAAGTAGCCCGGACAATAACTGCGGAGGCTCTGAGTACTTACGCTAAAAGGCTGGGAACTAACTTGGAAAACAGCGCCGCCTTCGGCAACCTGCTTGGAAAGAAAACTAATTTAGGGCAATTCCGCCGCATTTTTTCCGAAGGCATTGGAAAAGAAAGCGACCGCTCTGCGGTTATGCGTACGCGTTTCCAGCAAGAGGGAATAAAATTGCCTGCTTCCACGCAGGAGGTTCACGCGTTTCTGGAAAAAAGAGTCGGCCCGAAACGCCTTGCGTTGGACTAGTCTTTGAGGGCTTCCCACAGGATTTCTTCCTTGTGGTTGATGCTGATGCCTTGGTCGTTTATTACCAGCGGGTGCACTCGCGTGTCGTGGTTTGTTCCCCTCATTTTTCTCACGAACAAATAGCGGTGGGGTGGCATGAAGTTGATTGAAACCACTCCGTCGGTCAGAAACTCTTCGACTCCGAACCTGCTGACCTCGCGTTTTCCGCCCATTGTTTCCGCCGTCAGGATGGTGGTGCAGTTGAGCTTGCGGAGTTCTTCGATCAACACGTACATAGCGTAACGGATTCTTGCCACGTCGTCCAACCAGAATGAAAAAGCGGTAATGCTGTCGATTACCAAACGCTTTGCGCCAATATCCTTCGCTTTTTCGACAATTCGCTTGATTTGGTTTTCGGTGTCGGCTTTCATGTCCGTAGTAGGCTCGAACTTGTATATCTTTAGTAAATTTGCCCGTTCGAGTGGAAGCAGTTCCCACTTGAAGCGCTGCATGTTCCACCAAATGTTGTGTGGGCCTTCCTCAAGAGTGACGTACACGCTGGGTTCGTTGAACATCTTCGCTCCGTTGTACAAGTACTGCAGGCAGAAAATGCTTTTTCCGCATCCCGCGCCGCCTCCCAATAGAATGCTCGAGCCTTCCGGAAAGCCGCCTTCAATCAGTTCGTCCATTCCAGGAATGCCGGTTTTAACGCGAATCAAAGTCTGTTCAACTCATTCGTAATAACCGCGGCGTTCTTTAAAGCCCTTTTGGGCAGTGCCACGCAACATTATTTATATGCCCATTTCATACTTTCACTCAGCCCACTAAAGCGGAAAAAAGGAAGGAAGTCAAGCATGGACTTGATGTCATTCGTGGTTCAACCCACTTGGAAGGAGTTCTTGATCGAACTAGTCAACAGCAACCAAATGAATCCGTGGGAAGTCGACTTAATCGACGTGGCGGA
>JACCLL010000028.1 GCA_013425325.1 Microcaldota archaeon
TGCTTAGCGCAATCAAGTCGGGGCTTACGCCGTCCCCGCCGCTTTTGCCGGCTCGGATTACGTAAAACCCTTTTTGCTCGAGGATGTGCTTGAGTTGGCGTTCGAAGCGCGCTCCTCGGATGTACTGCTCGCGGCCCATGAGCACAATTGTATTGCCCTGCGAATAAAAGCGCTCGCCAGAAATATTCGTCGAAAGCCGAAAACGACTTCGCGGGTTGCGCAAGTATAAATAGCGGTTTCGCCAAATTGTTTTATGCAAACAGGCATTAAAGTCGGAGACTGCATGAAAACGTCTCTAGTCACTATTAGCGAGGGAGCACTCGTTTCCGATGCGGCCGCGCTCATGCGCGACAAGAAAGTCGGAAGCCTACTCGTTAAAGATGCTTCAAACAAGATATATGGAATCGTGAGCGAACGGGACCTGGTGGTCAAGGCGCTTGCGGCCAAACTATGCGACGCCAGGGTCAAGGACATGGCTTCAAAGCCACTCTTGTCCGTTTCAGTGGAAGCGGATTTGAGCGAGGCGGCGAGGCTCATGGGAGACAACGACGTCAAGAGACTAGTAGTGACTAGCGACAAGAAGATAGTGGGAATCCTTTCCCAGAAAGACGTAATCCGCATTTCTCCTTCTTTATACGACCTGATAGCCGAGAAGTCGAACGTCAAGCCGATGGTTCGCGCGTAAGGCTATCCCAGACAATAGCGTGGGTTTTCCCTGGTTTGCGGGAAAAGAACACGCGTCGCAACGCTACAATCAATTAGTGTTAACAATGATGGCCGTGCAGGATGGCCCCTCAACCGCTTACGCGGAATGAAGAGGGAGTCAACAATGCACGGCCTCGCACTTACGGCGTTTTGAAAATGGATTCGGAAGCAGCGAAGGCCAAGAAAAAGTTTCTGGCGAAAACGCTTGCCCACCTTAACGAGGCATTAATTCTCGTGGAGGGCAAGCGGGACGCGGCCGCACTCGAGGAAATCGGCGTAACCGAGGTAATCGAGGCGGCTGGAAGAAAGCCCGAGCGCGTTGTTTTTAACGCGCTGAAGCGGCTCAAGCCGCGCCAGAAGCTGGTGCTGTTGTTCGACTACGACGCCGAAGGCGAGCGAAAGACGCAGGAATTCACGGAAATGCTTTGCGCCGAAGGAGTCGTTCCGGACGTGCTGCAGAGAAAAAACTTTCGCCGCTTGCTGGGAGCAAGGCACGTTGAGGAAAGCGTTGCGGCTTTGAATAGACTAGAGCAAGAACTCAGTGAAAAAGGTGAATAGAAAATGGGAAAGACTTACATTGACACGGTAAAGTACTTGGTTAAAGCCAATTTCGAAGTAGACGGAATTATTGAAAAGCCGGACATCGTCGGAGCAGTCTTCGGACAAACCGAGGGACTTCTCGGAGACGAGCTCGACCTGCGGGAATTGCAGAAAAACGGGCGCATCGGCCGAATCGAAGTGGAAACGCAGATCCGCGGCGGAAAAACCCTAGGGCAAATCTTTGTTCCGTCCAGCTTGGACATGGTTGAAACTTCAATTCTCGCCGCCAGCTTGGAGGTAGTTGACCGCGTTGGTCCCTGCGAAGCCCGTATTTCGGTAATCAGGATAGAGGACAGCAGGAACTTGAAGCGCAAGCAGGTGCTCGAGCGCGCGAAGAGCTTGTTGAAGACGATGGTTTCAACGGAGATTCCCGAAAGCAAGGAACTCAGCGAACTCGTGCGCGATGCAGTCAAAGTATCTGACGCAGTTACGTACGGAGAAGACCACTTGGTGGTCGGCCCCGGAATAGAAGCGACGGATTCTATCATAGTAGTCGAAGGCCGAGCTGACGTCTTGAACATGCTGAAGAACGGAATAAAGAACGTCGTCGCAGTCGGAGGCGCGAACGTCGGAAAAACTATTACGCAACTCTGCCGCGAAAAAGAAACGACGGTCTTCCTTGACGGAGACCGCGGCGGGGACATCATTCTCCGCGAACTCGTGAACGCGACGGACATCGACTTCGTTGCACGCGCGTCAATAGGAAAGGAAGTCGAAGAGCTGACGAGGAAGGAAATAATCATGGCCCTGCGCAAGCGCGTGCCACTCGAGCAGGTCGAGGGCTACGCTGGAGAAAAGCGCAGTGAAAAGAAGGTCAGCCCCGCTTCGTTCGTTGAAGCGCTCGGAGAAGGCGCGCCGCGTGAACAGGCTCCGATGCCCGCGCCGGTGCAACAGCAGCGAATGCAGCGCGACCGCTTCCAGAGGGGAGGCGACAGGGACCGGGGTGAAAGAGAACGCGGTGACCGCGACCGGGGAGAACGCGACCGCAGGCCCGTCGTGAGGCAGGAAACGTCTTTCGTGCCGCAGGAAGCGCCGCAGCCGGTTGTTCCCGTTGTTCCGGACGTTCCGGCTGACCCGGCTAAAGTCGAGTTCTTGAAGGGTTCGTTGAAGGAACTCGAGGGCTCGTTGAAGGCGAGAATAGTCGGCGAAGACAACTCGGTTCAAAACGAGGTTCCGATTCGCGACATCATGACTGCCTTAGACGGAGTGAACAAGGTTTTTGCAATAGTGTTGGACGGAATTGTTACGCAGCGTTTGGTTGACGCGGCGGAGCAGAAGGGAGTCCAGTACGTTGCGGGAATTCGCGCTGGAACAATTACCCGCAAGGCTCCGACTACGCGCATTGTTTTAGCAGCGTAAAAAGAAGAAAAAGGGCCTCTTCGGCCCTTCCCTAATTTTTTTATTCCGCGTCGGCTAGTCCTTCGGGCGTGCAGCGGAAAACGCATTCGC
>JACCLL010000053.1 GCA_013425325.1 Microcaldota archaeon
ATTCCCTCGTCTGCGAATTTATAGGTATTGCGCAAGAGGTGTTTTTGCAGTGTTGCCTTCAATGGATCCAAAGCAGATGGCCAAGTTAATGAGCCAGATGGGCATTAAGAACGAGCCCATTCCCGCGTCTCGTGTTATCGTTGAGAAGGAGGACGGGTCGAAACTGGTTGTAAACAATCCTTCGGTCACGCTCATTGAAATGCAGGGCCAGAAGAGCCTTCAAGTGGCCGGTGAGTTCGCTGAAGAAAAAGGAGAACAGGGGCCTTCCGACGCGGAAGTCGTGATGCAAGCCGTTTCAGGGGCTTCGAAGGAGGAAGCAGAAAAGGCGTTGAAGGAAGCCGACGGCGACATCGCGCAGGCCGTGTTGATTCTGCAAGACAAGGCTTCCGCTGACCGCGAGTGAATTTACTCTGTTGGCCGGCCGTATTTTTGGAGCCAGGTAAACGGCGGGTTTTCTCCCAGGCTGCCTTCAATCATTCCTGCGGCGTCGAGTACTTCGGTGCTCATTGCGTAAGTCCTGTTGCCGTCAAGAAACGCCATTATTTTTTTGAGTCCGTCGTGGCCGTATCTTTGTTCTACTTCGTTCCAGAAGCACGCGGCGGTGGTGGTATAAAGATTTTCGGGGTATTGCGAGGCGCGTTCGTTTAAGTTCATGTACTGTTTGGTCGCGTCGGCGGGATAGTAGTAGGAATTGCCATAGTAGGGATAGAGTATTTCGTTTTCGAAGCAAACGTCGGACAGCGACTGTCCTCCCTGTTTTTCGTACCCCATCTGGTAGCTCATCAAGTTGCCCAAGCCGTTTATGATTCGCGGGGGCAGCGGGGTTGTGACCGTGAAGTAAAAAGTCATTCCTTCGGCGTCGCCGCATTCTCCGCGCAGCGTGTAGTTTTTGTAGAAAGAAGTTAGTCTTCCTTTCTCGGTTTCCCACTCGCCTTCTGACCGCGCTTCAACCTTTTGTATGAACTGCTCGTAGGGTCTCGGCGCGATTACTCCGCTGGTGCCGGCGTCGCCCACCTTCAATTGGCCTACTAGTCTTTCTCTGGGCGCCATTCCCAAAAATTCCTTTATCCTCTCGTGGCAAACGTAGTTGTTGATCAGGTACGCTTCCGCAACTTTGTCGAAGCTGTCGTCTGCGGGGTAAAACACTTCCTGTTCCCCGCGCGGGTTCATGATGATGTGCCGTTGCTGTCCCTCGTTTAGGAGTAAAATGTATTGTCTAAGTTCTTCATACAAGTCTGTCACGCACTTTCCTTCATGACAGAACGAGTCCGGAGGACAAGCCGTTGTTTCGCTGCGGATGGAGTCCCCTTCGCAGAAATACTCCGTTAAGTTCTCGAAGCCGTTGCAGAAATCGCTGCTGCTTCCGCTTCCGTTCCTGGCCGTTCCATTCATCACATAGTCTCTGCCGCTGTCGCTATCGTCGCAGTACTGTGTTACGAGCGTGCACTGGTTTTGGACGCAAGTAGGTTTCGCGAAGCAACTGGGGTCGTTAGACATGACGGCAAGGCACATGACGCCGGTGCATTCTTGTCTTAGCCTTTCGTCCCACTGTTGCTTGCTGTTTTGGTTTATTGTAGTCGCAGTGCCGCCTGAGTTGCAGCTGCAGCAGCTGGTTGCTACTTTGATGCAGTCGTCGTCGCTTGAGCAGGCGCGCAGTTCTTCGCTTGGCGTCGCTTCAGGCGTTGCCGTTGGCTCGGGAGTTGAAGTTACCTCAATTTCTTCAGTCGGGCTCGGGCTTGCGGTAGGTTTTCTAAATCCTTCGGATCCATGTATGCACCCGGCGAAAACGAGGGAGAAGGCAACTGCTATCACAAGCAGTGCCGTCGTTTTTCCCGCGTTTCTGATCAACTCAGCACCAGCGTTGTTCTATTGAGTAAGTCACGTCAGTCGTTCCGCCTGCCGATACTGGAACGGTCCAGCTGTACTTGTACGCCGATTCTTTCTTGTGCGGCATGTTTTCGTGCGTTATTGTCGTGTCTCCGTACGTGTTTTCCACGATTACCACGCTTACGGGTTCGGTCTTGTGGTTGCGCAGTTGCACGGTGTACGAGGTTTCCGACGCGCAGCTTCCGTGCTGCACGTAGTTCGTCTGCGTGCGTTCGGCTACTACGTCGAAAGCGTTTCCGATGAAGAGCTTTAATGACTCGTTTTCGGCAGTGTGGTCAATCTGGTCTTCGCCCAGGAACTGCAGTTGTCCCGAGGAATCGGGTTTGTAGACGCGGACTTTTCCTTTCGGCAGGGGCAGTCCCAGTCCCTTGTCTTTCCGGTTTTCGAAGTTGAGTTTTACTTGGACTTTGCTGCTTTGGTCGGGTTCGAAAACGAATTGTTTTTCAACCGGGACTCCGGGCGCGTTGAAGAAATTGATTTGCTTGACTTGCCCGTTCTTCAGCGTCGTCGGGCGCTCCAGTGTGTACAAGTGGTACTCGAACAACTGTTCTTGCGCGAATGACTTCGACTCGGCTGCTCCGACCGCCATTGTGTCGTACATGCGCGGCGAGGGAACGGCTTCGCCTGAAACTAAGTGAATGTCTCCTGCAACTAGCTTGAGTTGGGCGTTTTCGAAAGTCGTGCCCGCGTCGTTGGTTACGCTGACCCAGCCCCTGAGTTCCATTTGCGTGTCGTCGGCGTTCGACGTTGCGACGTAGTTGGCGCTCCAGTCGATTCCGCTCGTCAAGTAAGTTACTTCGAAGTCGTGCCTGCCGGCAGTAGTGTTGGCGAGGAGCCACGTTAGCGTCGGAGTCGTAATCAGTCCTTCGGGGAGCGACGGGTAGCTGATTTGCTTGTAGTTCGTCAGGCTCACTATTCCCGAGGCCGTCTGGAGGACGAGGGTTCCGCCTGAAGAGCTCAACAGCGTTCCCGTAATCGTTTCGTTGTCCGTCTTGACTGAAATGGTTTTGTCAACGTATTTCTCCAATAGCTTCTGGTCGCTGACCAAGTCGTAATCGTAATTCTGTTCCAGCAACTCGGTGCCGGGGTTAGTCAGGTCTTTGAAAGTAACGCTGGTGGCGTCTATGTACCCTGCGGTGTTTTTCAGGCTGAGCAAAGAAGCTCCGCCTGCGACGTCGGCGCTGCGCACTTCCTTCACCAAACCCATTCCCGTGTAGTAGTCGAAGTTAAGCCACTGGTTGGCGTAGCTTCCGTACGACTGCGAGCTGCTCGACTGGTAGACCGTCACTTCGACTGCCGACGGCTTGTCGGACGAAGACGGGACCGCGTTTTGCAGGAAGTCCCAGTTCACTTTCACGGTCGACTCGTTGGGCGTGGGCTGTTGCGAAATCCAGTGGAAGGCAACTGCTCCCGCGACTACTATTGCAATAATGGCGACTACCGCGAGCGGTATCATCAAATTAGTTTGTTTCTTCATCAAAACCACCTTTCAGTTTTCTTGGGGATACAGCAGGTATCCTCCAGTGAACAAAATTATTCCGGCCGCGAAGTCAGCCAGCGCCGACAACAAGAGAGAATTTAAAGTGTTTTCAGTCGACTCGCGCGTTGTCGCCACGTCGGAAGCAGTCAATCCGGCTTGAGCCAATTCGCTTTCGCTGCTGCCGACCAGTTGGTCGAGCTGCTTGAGCGTCTGTGACGCGGCGGCTGAAGTAGTGTAGTAC
>JACCLL010000064.1 GCA_013425325.1 Microcaldota archaeon
AATGTCTACGAGTAAAATGGCGCTTTTCGGCACGCGACCCGCTAAAATATTCGCAGATGCAGAAATTCGCGTTCTAATATTATTCGGCAGTAAAGATTGCCCCGATAAACCAGGAGTAATACTCACAACTGAGGCCATCAAGTTTACACAAAAACAACGCGCTACTCTTTTAGATAAACTTTATTTCGAGAGTACTGAAGGGTTGACGCTAGGTAAGCACAGAATAAACGATGAGCTTCAGGACTCGAGCCTGCCAAAAGTTGGAAGGCCAACTATACGAAAAATACTTCTTAAGTTAAGAGATGACTCAGAAAATGTCGTTGGCGATAGAATAAATAAACACGGATTTAAGGAAAAAATGGAGTTTAGAAAAACTGCGGGATACTGGTTGTGCGCCCTAGAAAAGATGCCGTATAAGTCAACCAAAATTGAAACAATCAATTTCGAAACAGCTATAGAAAGAGATTTCAGCATTTTGCTGATTAACTCTTCATTATTCTATCTTTATTGGTCAACTTATAGTAATCTTCGTGACTTTCCACTGAGCCTCATGGAAAAATTTCCGTTACCTTCGATAGAAAAGTTACACACAAACAAACGAAAAATCGACGAATTAAAAATAAAATTATCGAAAAGCCTCCTGGACGTATTTATTAAAGAAAGAGGGCGAGTTGGTGAGTTTAAGACGGCTCGCTGCAAGCCAGTTATAAATGAAGTTGATGACTTTTTAGGCAAATTGTATAATCTTACTGAAGAACAGATCGAATTCATTAAGAATTACGATAGTCACATTAGAAAAATTGATGGCCCAGAAAAATCCGAGTGAGAATAGCCTTTCAAAATTCTTATGCATATGAACTTGCTATTTTTCTTTATTTTCTTCATTTTCTGTTGTTTCGGCGCCGTTTTCGTTGGCGCGCCCGGCTCCGAAGACTAAACTGCTTGCGGTTTAACGAACGTTATTTTCGCATTTTAATATATTTTTTGACGATATTTGCTACCGTTCGTTTATTGATGTGCTTTTTCTTGCAGTATGACGAGTCAAACCACTCCGATAATTTTTTCGCGCGCTTGTCCCGGTTACAAGCAAAACAGCACAATGCAATGTTATCTTCCGAGGGCGGACCGTCATTATCTATGTGCTCCCAACTTGCTTTATCGTCAGGGTCGCGTTCTTTAAACTTTACATGGCAATAAACACAAAACTGGTCTCGACCCCTAACTTTTTTTTCAAGCCAATCAGGAATACCCCATTTATTTGCCATGTTATGCTCAATTCTCACTAAGTTTGCTTCAAAAAGTTCATGCCGGCAAAAACTGCTTATTTTTCCCCGTTTTCAGCGTCGCCGTTGGCGCGCCTTGGCCTTTCCTTGCCTTTTTTCGCCAAGGGATAGAGTAAGTGGACTTCTTCTGGAGCGCCTTCCTTCTCCCACTTCGCAAAATAGTCGGCAAAGTTCTTGGCCGACAAAGTAAACCGGTTCGTCAAGTAGTAAGTCTGGTCTTCGTGCTTCAACATCCCAATCCTAACCCCATAGTCAAGATACCTTTTCCAAGTCGACGCCGGCAATTCACTAGGACAGTCTTTCAGCTTCAACGCGCCCTTGCTTTTCACTAGCGACAACGCCCACGCAAAACGGTACGCCATGGTCTCGTTGTCGAACAAAACGTCTGCAATGGGCCGCAGCGAAACGTTCTTCAGCCTCTCCTTGAACGGAGCCGGCTCCCACTCAAAATACTTAAGATTCACGCAAAATCACCTCAAAGTACACGCGGCGTCAGCCGTGGCGGCAGTCAAGCCAAAAGCAACTTGGTACTTTACGCCAGTTGCTTCGGGGTTGCCACAGACAACAAAGTAGTACTGGCGGGCTTTGAAGGCAATTGAGTTTTCAGTCATAGTCTCAGGACCGCATAGCCCTGCTTCTTCAGCGTCTTGAGCGCAAATGAACTGCATTTCGGTGGGAAGTACAGTACTGTCGCGGAGTATGCTGTCTTTTCTGACGAAGTAGTCGTCGGTAGGTACGTTTATTTTCTGAGGGGTCATCGCTCCGCGTAGCCCAGCTTGTTCTCGAACACTTAGCCAAATAGCTTGCTGTGGGTCGGGTCGATCAGAATAGGTTTCAAATATAGGACTAAACACGATTACTGCCGCGGCGATAACAATCACTAAAACAACGATTCCCACGATGAGTTTTTTGTCCATCAAAAGGCACCTCGTTTCATATTTACGCAACGATTTCCATGAATATAAAACTTTTGGCGTCTTTCCCTTGAAACCCCCCATTTTGCGTTTCTTTGAATGTGTTTTTGGCGTGAGGGCGTGCCCATGTCGCCACCACTACTTGGTTTCTATATTTACCGAATTTTTCTTGTAAAGTTGCCCTAGTGCACACCAATTTCCTGCCGTAGATATAGAATCAACGAAAACGCCTCAGAACGCGTTTCATTAACATGGAAACCAAGCCCCTGGGGCGCTGGCGATATTTTGCGCGAACTTCATAAAGTTTTTCCATCATGCTCTCGACTCTTTCGCGCACTTCAAGAGGCCCGGTCTCTAAATGAGCCCGCATGGCGAGGGGATTCAGATCGACTACTTCAAAAAAGAAAGGCCGACCATTCACTATGGAAAGATTGGATTCAGCTCGATCCACAATAATTCCCGCAGCGCGTAGTTTGGACCAGCTTTCGCTGAGCAGGTTCTGCCGAGGCGACGCCCGCATTCTCGCGCACTGCTCGCACGAACGCACGTGTCTGGCTAGTTTGGTAAAAGTACGTGGTCGCGAAAGCACGTGCAAGTGATCGGAGTCCACTTCTACTTTCTTACTGATAAGAACCGACCTCCCGCGGGCATCGGAAGCGGCGTTGTATCGTAAAACGTTTTCGGGAAATAATTCTGAAGCGACTCGGTGCATCCAATACCTTTCCCTAGCCAGGCCAGAACTACGGGCAGTCATTTCCTTGACTACGTAGCCGTCGCGAGCGTGCCAAACCGTTCCTTCGTCGCCTCTGGCAATAAACTCTCTTTTCCTCATTGTCGGCAGAACAGGCATTTCAAACCACTTCATACTAATATGAACTGATTTATTTATTGAGGCACGCTGCTTCGCAGTCGAATGCAGCCATTGGATCGTGCATCAGGTTGCAGGAGTTGGTGCATGAAATGCATTCGGTAAGCAGAGGATTTTCGGCCAGCCGACAGTTTCCAGCGACTATTTCGCACGCGGCGTACTTCCTGCACCCATCGCCCAGCATGTAAATGGCAGTACACGCTTCCGGCGGATTGGGCCCGCACTGAAAGTCGGTTCCGTGGCAGTTGAGCAACTCGCACTTCTGCGGCGAGGGAAACGCGATCAAAACAACTCCCGCCAGTACGGCGAGAATCAAAACAGCGAATACGAAAGACCTCACGCATTTCTTCAAACCAACCGCCTCCCGAGAGTAAAAACGCTTTTTTTTCTTAAATCCACTCACACCTAACCAGTTCATATCAATACGAACCGATTTAGTTATTTCAAAACTAACCTAAATTATTAATACTTAATATACGCAGCATACACAATAAACTGTATTAAAAATGTTTATTAAGTAAATGCTACAAGAATTTTTGGTGGTGCAGCGAGAACTGTTTCATCGGGCTGTGGCCCTTCGGTTTTGGTGCTTCCGGAACCGGCCGAGTAAGTGCTTGCGAAACCACTTTGTCGCGCAATCCGAAGAGGTAAACCATTGCTTCGTTCAAGGAAGTTTTCTTCTTGTTCTGCAGCTGCAAATGCGCAGAGATCTCGTGAAGTTTTTGGTACGTTTCGTCGCTTACTCGAACTAATTTCGCCATTTCAAAAACACCTCTTTTTCATAAACGAAGTTTACAAGTTAACCAAGATAAACAAGTATATATAGTTTACTAGCTTAGATTAATGAAACTACTAATCAGTTAGTAAAATGCGTTCAGAGGCGTTTCCGCGCCTCTGTCCGACGGCGGACCTGCCTACTTAAACGCCGCGACGTAGACGTACTTCAGTTGCGCTTGGCCGTTATTGGCAACCCGGTGCTCGGTTCGCGGCGGTATGAACGCAGCCGAGCCAGCCGGCACCTCGTTCGGGCTTTCGCCGAGGAAAACCGTTGCAGTTCCCTCGAGGACGATCAGCGCCTCGTCCCCGTCGCCGGTAAAGTGCGCGGGCACTGTTTGGCCAGGCGAAAGCACTACGCAACCCGCTTTCAGTGAAGTAGTAAGCGGGGGTTTGGCCAAGCTGCCTTCCTGTATTCTCGTTATTTTGAGTTTGGGAGTATTCTGGGCCTGCATTTTGGGTAAAACCTGCCTATTACGTGGTCAAGCGGCTTTCTTGCGCATTTTTTCAAGCGTTTCTTCCTCTATTTGGCGGATTCGCTCGCGCACAAGCACGCGGCCAGCGGACATGAACGGGCCAACGCGTTCGCCTATTTCGCGGTGCGTCGGCTTGCCTGTCTCGTTTTCGTGAATCAACAAGTTGACTGCGTGCTCTAACGTGCCTTCGACGCTGCGGCGGTATGGAATGAGGTAACGCGCGCGAATGACTGCCTCGTGGTCTCGCGGAAGCATTGGAATCAGTCTCCGCACGCGCCACTTGGTTCTCTCCGCCAGAAGCTCTTCCTCGGGACTCGCCTCGCGGGAGGGAAGCAGGTCTTCGACTTTCTTGCCTGCGTAGCCGCTTTCGTAGTCTTCGCCGTACGCCGAGCCGCTCAACGACTCGAACCTTGTTTCGAACGAAATCAGTTTACGGACTTTGTCGGGCTCCTTCCCCATTCTCTCCGCAAGCGCCGACACAGTCGGCTCGACTCCCTTTTTCAGCAAGTATTCCCTCGCATCGTGAAGCTCGTTCAGCGCCTGCTCCGTATGAAGGGGAATGCGCACCTCCCGCCGCAGCCGGTCAACCACCGCCCGGCTAATGTGGTGGCGAACCCACCACGTCGCGTAGGTGCTGAAACGGAATCCCTTGCGAGGGTCAAACCTCTTGGCGGCCTCCATCAACCCAATGTTTCCCTCTTGAAGCAAGTCAAGCGGAGAAACGCCGGTGTAAACGTAATGGCGCGCAACCGGAACAACCAGCTTCAGGTTGTGCGCGACCAGCTCGTGCTGCGCTGCCTTGTCTCCCTTCAGAGCCTTGCGCCCGAGCCTTCGTTCCTCCTCCGGCGTAAGCAAACGGTGGGAAAGCCCTTGCTCGAAATACAGTTTCCGCGCAAGAGTGGGGGCCTCGTGCTCGAAAAGAGCTTGCGCAGACGTTCTGTAAGCCCACGCCTTGCGCCAAGGACTTGTTTTAGGCATGGAATTAGATAGAAAGAACTTGGTTTAAAATACGAACGCCGTCACTGCCACCACTGGCCTACAAAAAATATTTTCGAACCGTCCCCCGAAAAAACAGGCGCGTGGCACAGGAAATCCGGCGGAAAATAAGAGGGAGTAACGTCGCGGTTGTCCGACCCGTCGGCGTCAATCGAGTACAAGTCGTATTTTCCTTCCTCGCCGATTGCGGCGACTACATAGACTATTTTCGTTCCGTCGCGAGACCAGCTGGCAAGGCCCTGCGAGTAATTGTCGTTCGTCAAACGCCTTTCGCCACGTCCATCCGAGTTTATCGTAAAAAGATTGTAGCCGCCGTGCGTAGTGTTGGGGTTCTCGAGGCGTTCGAAAACAATTCTCGCCCCATCCGAACTAAAGCGCGGGTCGTAATCCCCTATCGGAAGGTTTGCGGAACCCCATCGTCCAGCGTTCGCGGGATTCGTCACCTGAAAGGCTCCGGTTCCGTCTTCGTTGACCGTCCAAATCTTGAATCCGGTTGTGAAAACGAGTTTGCCTCCCGCCCAGTCAACGTCAGCGTCGTTGTCGCCCGAGTCGTACAACTTTCGCTCGTTGCCACCGCTTGCGTCAACCACGTACAAATCCAAGTCTTTCTCGCGCTTGGATAGAAAAGCGATTCGCGTGCCGTCGGGAGACCACGCCGGGTAAAGGTCCCAGAAAGAATTGTTCGTCACCTGCCGCAAGCCGCTGCCGTCAGCGCCGATAATAAAGAGTTCCGTGCTTTCGTCGGCAGCCCCTGTTTTCTTGGCGAAAACAAGTTCGTCGCCAGCAGGGTTCAATCTGATGGCAGAGGAATAAATTTCGTCGGAACCGTAAACCAATTCAACCTGCTGCGACGCGAGGTCCAGCGAGTAAATCCCCCACTGTCCCCCGTGCGGTACTGTCATGGCCGCTTGGACGGAGGCAGTGGCTTGAGCAGACGGCTGGAAGACAGTTGGAACAGGAGTCGCAGTCGGCGCCTGTTGAACGCAGCCTGCGGCTAGAAAGGAAGCAAGAAATAACAACGGAAGAAGGACTCGGTTCATCAGCGTACGGCCTTGACTTCGTAAACGCTGACGGGCTCGGTTTTTCCCTTGACCAGCAGCGGAGGAAGCTTGACGTCGACCACGCGCGACTCGACTACGTCGTGAACCGCCTTGCTGACGAGCACCTGGCCGGGTTTTGCGTTCGACTCGAGTCTCGCAGCAAGGTTGACGTTGTCGCCAATTACAGTGTAGTTCATGTACTGCGGGCTTCCTAGGTTTCCGACGACCATTTCGCCCGTGTTTATTCCTATTCCGAGCTTGAACTGAACGGAGAGCCCGGCGCGCGCCCACTTTCTGTTCAGGCGTTCGAGTTCGCGCTGCATTTCCAGCGCCGCCTGCACGCAGTGAAGAGTGTCGTCCTTGTGGCGAATCGGCGCCCCGAACAGGGCCATTATCGCGTCTCCAATGTACTTGTCGATGGAGCCGCCGTTCTTGAAAATGATTTCAGTCATTGCAGTAAAGTACTCGTTCAAGAACTTGACTAACTCCTTTGGATCCATTTTCTCGGCCATTGGAGTAAAGCCGCGCAAGTCGCCGAACATCACCGTGACGTTCTGCCTTTTTCCGCCGAGGCCGGCCGACTCGGGGTCTTTCAGGATTTCGTCGACGACTTTCTCGGAAACGTATTTCTTGAACACGTCGCGCAACTTGTTTTTCTCCCTTTCCTGGAAGATTGCGTTGTCCGCCTGGCTGGCTATTGCGGTAAACAATTTCGCGTCCTCGGCGCTGAAGTTCGGGTGTTTTTTCTTGTTCATGACCACGAACGCGCCCACTATCGTGCCTTCCGCGGAGTAAATTGGGGCGCACAACGCAGACCGCGTTTCAGCGCGCCTTATTTCGCTTGCGTCGAAGTTCTTGGGATTCTTGTCCAAGTCCAGGTAAACCGAGACCTTGGTTTCCTTGGCAACAGAGTCCAGCGCCAGTTCCCTCGGCAGGCCGTAGCGCACGCGTTCGAAGCGCGAGCGCGCAAAGTCGTTTGCGGCAGCCATTTCGAACTGCTTTTCCTTCTTCAGGAAAATGACTCCCATTTCCGCGTCGAGAGTCGCGACGAACTCGTCTATGACGCGGTGCAGCAGTTCAGTGAAATCCGGCTCGGCTTCAATCAATTGATTTATTTTATACACCAAGCGGAGCTCTTTGTTCCTGCGCTCGATTTCGCCGAACAAGTAAGAGTACTGAAGCGACTGCTGGACCTGGCTCGCGATTGCGGACAAGAGCTTTTCGTCGGAGGCGCTGAACTCGTCGGCGTCCTTCTTGTTCACCGCCCCGAACACCGCGAGCGGAACGTCTTCCGCAAAAGTATAGATTGGAACGACTACGAGCGAGTGCGCGTAGGGCGTTATTTTGCCCGAGTGGCACAACGGCTCGCGCTTCTTCAAACACGCTTTCGCGTGCTTCTTCAACTGCTCGTAGGAAGAAGACGCGTACAAGCTGCGCAGCCTGTCCGTGACGGCAATCATTTCAAGCGAATCCGACTGCTTGTCGTACAGGAAAATAAAGCCCTGCTCGGCGTTCAAAGAAGTAGTAATCTGGTGCAACACCCGTTCAAGGATGTCGCCGATGTCGGAAGTCGACTTCTGGATTTCGTTGAGCTTGCGGTAGAGAAGAAGCTCCGTGTGCTCTAGCTCGGCCGCCATTGCAAGCTCACTCAAGTTCCTCGCGCATGGACGCGCTTTCCACGTTCAACGCGATTTCACTCTTGTAAGTCACCGTGTCGCCGATGTAGCACTGTACCGTCAACTTGTATTTGGATGACATGATTCCGCTCGGCAGAGTCGCGTACAAGTCGAAAATGACCGTCTGCGCCTCGGTGGGATTGAGTTGCGAGAGATAGAATTCAAGCACGTTGTGCTCCGGGTCCTCGGTGTACTCGCACCCGAACCTCGTAATGTGCAAAACCTTCGGCGAAATAATGCGGATGACGCCGCTTGCGGCAGGCGCGTTGCCGACGTTCGTAGCAGTAATAGTAATCTTGCTGTACTCCCCGCTTCGAATCACGGTCGACTCGCGGATTACGTCCAACTCGACCTTGGGGGTTCCAAGCGCATTCAACCCCTCGGCGGTAAGGTTGTACGTTTTTCCCAGCATTCCAGTCGCAAGCACGTAACCGTGTTCGATGAGCGAACTGATGTCGCGCTCGACCTGCTCCTTGGTCAAGTCAAGAGTGCGCGCAATGTCCTGCAGCTTAACCGTGCCCAAGCTCACTGCGTAAAGAATTTGTTCCTGAGTAACGCTCAATGCTTTCTTCATTCCTAAACCACCCGTATCAAGAGATAGAAAATATCACTTACCGTGATTTAAAATAGTTGGTTTTAAGGCCGCTCCGACTCAAGCAGCATAAACGGAAGCGTAACGTAGCTCATTCCGTTGCGCAGGCGTTCGACGACGCGCATCCGCCGAACTTTGTCCCGGTTGTCCGTCGCGCCGGCAAAAAAACGCTTTAGCACGGCGTCCATCTTGTGCTGCGCTTCCGGAATCCTCTCCTGCAGCTTCTCGACCCTCGCTTTTCCCAGCTCGTCCTCCAAGTCCTTGACCGCCTTTTCCGACAAGCCGCCTTTTGCGTGAAACTCGTCAACGAAACGAATTACGGCGTGCCTCGCGGACGCCGTTCTTTCCACGGCGTGCCTGGAGTCGACGCCGAAAGCCTGCTTGAGTATCACGTCCTGCGCAATCAAGTCCATCACTCCCGCCGCGCAGTAGTAATTGGGGGTAAACTGTATTTCGGTGCCCGACTGCCTCATGCGATAAGGATAACGCAAGGAGCCGCCGACGAAGCGGGCCACGTGAGGCAGTTCGTCAACGAGCTTGTAATGCCTTTCCGCCAGCTGCCGCGCCGCCGACTTCATCACCCCGCGCGCCGCACTCTGCGCCTCGATTCCGTGCTTCTGGAACGTAGCCAGCCTGATTTTGTTCAAGCCCCGTTCCAAAACCGGGCGGACGACCGACTCTCTGACGAAAACCGTTGGAGACAACCCTCAATACCCCCCTCGCTTTAACGAAGATTGGAGGAAAAAGTTATTTAATCCGCTCGCGGGCGGTTCACGCGATAGGTTTTTATTTTACGCTCGGGTTAGACGCAATGCGCTTTCCCGCGGGAGAGTGCAAATGCAGATGCAGCAAAAACAATCTTCTTGCCTTTTCCAGCAGAACGGCTTTTCGACTCGCTTCGGCTTAGCCCGTTAATGCGCTGTCGTGCCGTTCGGCGGGGGGAGGCTTGAAAAAAGAATCTCTCCGGAAAGTGGAGTTTGAAACGCCTCGTTGCGCAAAAAAGGCGTTTCGTCCGACGGCACTGCCGGCGGAAAAATTCATGCGGGCGCTGAACCCGCCCCTTCAGAAGGTTCGACTCCCTGCTGTTCTGCAGAGCATGAATCCCCCGCGGGAAA
>JACCLL010000001.1 GCA_013425325.1 Microcaldota archaeon
GGTCTGCAGGTACAAGTATTCGCCGAACTTGCGTTCGTCCACTTGCGCGGGGTCGACGGCGCCGTTGCGCGCGTCTTCGGCCATTCTTTTAGCGGCGGTAAGCAGTTCTTCTCTTCCGCCGTACGCGACGCCAAGGTTCAACTCGATTGAAGAGTTTCCGGCGGTAGTGTCCTCTATTTTCTTGAAGTCGCTCTGCAACGATGAAGGAAGCATTGACGTTTTGCCGAAGAACTTTACTTTCGCGCCCATTGACTCGTATTGTTTGGAGTCAAGCGCCTTCCTAGCCTGCGCCTGCATCAACTTGAACAAAACGCTTAACTCGAACTGCGAGCGGTTCTGGAAGTTTTCCAAAGAGAGAGCCCAGTAAGCGAGAGACTTCACGCCGGACTCCACCGCCCAATCAACGGATTCCTCGACTTTCCTGAATCCCGCCAGGTAAGCAGCCTCGAGCGGAAGCCCTGTTTTTGCCGAAAAACGGCGGTTTCCATCGGGAATCACTGCAACGCTGTAAGGAACCATTTGGATTTTCACTAAAAAAGCGTTTTATACTCAATCAAGTAATAGGCTTTACCCGCAAGGGCTTTTATACGTTTCAGGAGGCAGTTGGTTGGCAGTCAAAATAACTCGCAAAAGCAAAGTACTTTGGCCCGCGTGCGGCACCGCGTCGACCACACTGCAGAAAATGCGAGGGATAATGTTCAAGAAAAAATTTGCTCCATTGCTGTTCGACTTCGGCGCCGACGGCACGAGCAGAAACGCGATTCACTCCTTCTTCTGCGTCCCCTTCGACGCGATCTTCCTCAACTCCGGCAAGAAGGTCGTTGACGTAATTCCGAAAATCAAGGCATGGACCCCCTGGATCGTGCCGAAAAAAGCAGCGCGTTACCTAATCGAAGCCCCCGCGGGAGACACAGCGCGCTTGGGAGTAAAGGAAGGCGACGCGCTAGAGTGGAGCAAATGAGACTGCTTCTCGACAAACGCAAGTGCAACGGCTGCGGCGACTGCCTGCAAGCCTGCCCAAAAAAGCCGGCTACCACTTCAATATTCGACTGCGTTCATTGTCCTCCCGACTTCGCCGAGTGCCGCGAAGCCGGCTGCCCGAGGAAAGCTTCGCCCGACTGCGATTTTTGCGAAGGAGAAGAAGCACCGTTGTGCATTGAAGCCTGCAAACGCAAAGCCCTGTTTATCGAAGAAGAAGACGCGGTCGGCTGGAGGTTCGACGAAACACCGGAAGCGAATGAAGAAATAGCCGTAAGGCCGGCGAAAGGAGCCGTTACTCGCTCAATTGAAGAAAACGCTTACTTAGTAAAATATCCCTACTCGCTTCAGCCGAGCGAACTTCGTGTCTTCAACGCGTTGATGAAAGAATTCCAGGAACAAGCGCGCGACGAGAAAAGAGGCGCGCTTGAAAAACGGGAGGCGGTGCGCAAACGGCTTTCGCTGCTGCTAAAGCAGTTCTGCGAAGACCGCGGCCTGCTGCTCGACAAAAAACGCGCTGAAGCAATAGTCGAAACCTGCGTAATGAACGCGTGCGGCTACGGCGGCCTCGACAAGCTGTTGGAAGACGACGCACTCGAAGAAATTTCAGTCATAGGAGTAAACAAGCCCGTATTCGTGTTCCACCGCGACGCAGGCTGGCTTCACACGAATTTCTTCATAACCAACGAAGACTTCGCAGTCGCGGCAGTAAACAAGATGGCCCGGCCTCTTGGAAGAAGAATTACCTTCCAAAACCCGCGGCTGAACGCGACCCTTTCCGACGGCTCGAGGCTGCACGCAAGCATTTCTCCCGTCACCCTCAACGGAATCGAGTTAACCATACGCAAGTTCAAACAACAACCGCTTACTGCGGCGGACCTGATTTCGCTGAACACCCTTTCCGCGGAAGCGTCGGCATTTCTATGGACTGCCTTGTTCACTGACCTGTCGCTCTTGATCGCGGGCAACACCGGATCCGGAAAAACCACTACCCTAAACGCATTGTTCTCGTTCATTCCGCTGAAGGACCGCATTGTCGTGACGGAGGAAACTCCGGAAATCAGTTTGCCTCAAAAGCACGCCGTCCGCATAATCGCAAACGAAGAACTCGGCATTCCCATGAAAGACTTGGTGAAAGACACGCTGCGTATGCGCCCCGACCGCGTAATAATCGGGGAAGTTCGCTCTGCAGAGGAAACGACGGCATTGTTCGACTCTCTCTTGTCGGGACAGGCAAGGGGCTCCTACGCAACCTTCCACGCAGACTCAAGCAACCAAGCGTTGACGCGGTTAAGCGCCCTAGGCGCCCGCAAGGAGGACTTGCCGGCCATAAACTTGATTCTGGTCCAGCGCAGGATTCCAGTTCACGAAAAAAGCGGCCTGAAAGAACTGCGGCGCGTAACCGAAATAACTGAAGTAACTCACGACGGCGAACTGGGGGTTCTCTTTTCTTACAACGCGCGCAAGGATTCGCTTGAGAAAACAAAGTACTTCACGAACTGCGTCACTTTGGAAAGAATAAAAGCGAATTACCGCTGCGAAAAAGAATTCCTCGAAAAAGAGATGCGGGAGAGAACGCTTTTCCTGGAAAAACTCGCAAAACAAAAGCCCCTGCAAACTGAATTTGCGGCGTCGATAGCTTCATTCAAGTCAAGCGTGTTGAAATGATTGAAGAACTCTCGAAGCAAGTCGGCGAAGCACTTGACTTGTCGGGATTCATTTCAATAAAGTCACTCAAGAAAATAGATCGAGACCTCCTGCAGGCAAACATTGCCGCGGACGCGAAAGACTATGCTTCGCTCGCACTCTTCGTTTCCGCCGCGTCCGCCTTGCTCGCGCTTCTTTTCGCTTACTACTTTTCCTCAGACGTCCTTGTCTCAACCGCGGTTTTGTTCGCCGCATTCGCTCTCTTGCTGCTGGGCTTTCTAAAATATCCCGAGTCACGCAAGAAAACGCGGGCGGAGGAAATGGAGCGAGAACTCGCGATTGCACTGCGCTCTGTTTCGATTGAATTGCGCGCAAACACCCCTTTCGAGAAAACGTTGCGAAACCTAGCGCGGGCGGGACACGGCGAACTCAGCTCAGAAGCAAAGAAAATGCTGAGCGAAATAGAGTTAGGCGGCAAGAGCCCGCCTGAAGCGCTGAAAGAGTTCGCAGACCGAGTGGATTCTCTTTTAGTGCACCGGGCTTGCATGCAACTGGTTTTTGCTTACGAACACGGGCTTCAAACCGAGGGCCTCAAGAAACTAGCGGACGAACTCGTTTCATTCCAGAAAGTCAAGAGTCAGCAGTACGCCGCTCAAATGGCTTTCTTCGGACTGCTCTTCATTTCAGTCAGCTGCATTGTTCCCGCGTTGTTCGCCGCCTACGTGATAGTCGGAAGCTCTTTCCTCGAAACGACGTTCACTCCGTCCGACGTTCTGCTGGCGTTCGTACTCGGCTTTCCCCTGGCCGACGCGGCGATATTGTATTACCTGAAGGCAAAGACGCCCAAAGTGCTTGCGACGTGAGTCGGATGAAGAAACAAAAACCAGTAAAGACAATCGCAGTCATTGCAGCGCTGGCGTTCGCCGCGGGAGCAATAGAGTTGCTTGCGATTCCGTTGCCGCTCGTCTACCAGGCGCTCGCATTCTTTGCGACAATCTCGTTTCCGCCGGTCATGATTTTCTTTTACTTCGACTACGTTGAAGCTAAGAGAATTCGGGAAATAGAGGAAAACCTGCCTGCGGCATTGTTTCAGATAGCAAGCTTTCCCCGCCGTACAAGCATGGAGAAAATAATGCGCGAAATAGCGAAGTCGGATTACGGAGCACTAAGCGAAGAATTTGCGAAGGCAACGCGCCAAGTCGACGCAGGCTCTCCAGTGCCGAAAGCACTCGACTCAATTGCTTCGGAAAACAATTCCCTGCTCTTGCGACGAGCTTGTTCGCTGCTTTCGGAAAGCTATAAGACTGGCGCAGACATGAGCACGGCGTTCAAGGAAGTGGCGGAAGACATTTTCGAAATGCAGGCCATACAAAAACAAACTGCGGCAGCGCTTTCGCTCCAAAAATACACGCTGCTCGCCGGAGGCTGCGTGCTCGTTCCGTTGATTTTAGCGCTATTGCTTAACATCGTTTCCTCGCTCCAATTCGATTTGGCAGGAATAAGCTCGGTGACGCCGGAACAAAGACAGGCCCTGCTCGACGCAGCCGTGCTCGGAAGCCAGGCGTACCTAGTGATTTTCGCGGCAATTGCAAGCGTTTTCGTAGCAACGCAGGAATCCAACAAAAAGAAGGCAGTGCTCTACTTCACTCTGCTCTTCCCCCTCGCGCTCGCGGTGTTCCACCTCGTCCGCGGACTTCCGCTGCTGGGTTGAAAGCAATTAAAAGCAAGCGGGCAGTTGTATGCGCAGGTGATCACGTTGATTGAAATCCGCGAGCTGGAAAAAATAAAGTTAGACAAGCCAGTAATCATCGAAGGATTTCCGGGCATTGGAATGGTCGGAACAATCAGCGCCTCTTTCCTAGCGGAAAAGCTCGGAATGAAGCTAATAGGATACCTCGCGAGCAACAAGTTTCCGCCGATTGCGGCAATCCACGATTACGTCCCAGTTTCGCCGGCCCGCATTTATGCCTCCGAAAAACACAACCTCATCGTCTTGTACTCGGAGTTCGTCATTCCCGCGGACGTGGTGTTCGCGTTGTCGGAAAAAATAATCTCGTGGGCGCAGGAAAAGAAGGCATCCGCAATTTACTCACTCGCAGGAATCGCAACTCCGGAGCCGAACGACAAGATATACAGCATTGCAAGCACGAAGAAGGTCTCCGACTTTCTAAAGACGAAAGGAATCGAGCCAGTCAAGGAAGGAGCAACCCAAGGCGTAAGCGGAGTTTTAATCGCCGAGTGCGCGGCCAAAAAGTTTCCCGCAGCAAACATAATGATCCAAACCAACGTGGCGCTCGACCCGCGTGGCAGCGCGCGCTTGCTCGACAAACTCTCTGAAATCACTAGAGTAAAAGTCGACACCGCCTCCCTCTTAAAAGAAGGAAAGGAAGTCGAAGAGAAAATGAAGCAAGCCATGGAGAAAATGCAGTCGCTGCACAAGGACTACAAGAACATGGAAATCAGTCCAATGTACGGCTGAGCAACACTAAATTCGATAGCCTAAATAATCGCCATCAGCAAAACTGTTTTCACGCAGGGGTGCCAGAGCCTGGTCAAATGGGCTGGACTTAGACAAAACCCGTCCCTGAAAACGATGCGATGAGTTTTTGGGAAATCCAGTGGCCTAGCGCCTGCGAGGGTTCGAATCCCTTCCCCTGCACTAAACAGCCCAACCCGGTTAACGCCGCTCTTTTTTTCAGGCATTCTAATAAAAAAGAGGTTTGAGTTACCCTACCCGAGGCGGTAATGTCATGGCGTACGAAGCGAAAAACTTTGATTACCTGATTGGAACAACTGGGTTCAGCGACCAGCTGCTGAAAAACCACTTCACGCTCTACCAAGGGTACGTCGCGAACACAAACAAACTCATTGAAGCAATTATTGCCCTGTCACGCGAAAACCGGACGTCGACTCTAGAGTTTGCCGAACTCAAACGCAGGCTCGGCTGGGAATTCAACGGCATGCGGCTGCACGAACTCTACTTCGAAAACCTTTCCAAAACCCCTGCGCCGCTCGACCAAAACTCCTTGCTCTACAAAAAAATAGTCGCCCAATTCGGTTCCTTCCAAGAATTCGAGAAATACTTTCGTGCCAGCGGGGCAGTGCGCGGTATCGGCTGGACGGTATTGTACTACGACGCGCGCTCGGACTTCCTCCTGGTCTGCTGGGTCAACGAGCACGACGTAGGACACTTGACGGGCTGCACGCCATTGCTTATAATGGACGTTTTCGAGCACGCGTTCATGCCTGACTACGGACTCAAGCGAGCCGACTACATCGACGCTTTCTTCAAGGCAATCGACTGGAACGCGGCCGCAAAGCGTTTTGAAGCGTCAAACCGCTGACCACAATCATTAAAAGTAGTTTAAGGCAAACTCCTTTCGAGGAGA
>JACCLL010000005.1 GCA_013425325.1 Microcaldota archaeon
GGAGAACCGGAAGCTCCGACTTGGGAAGCGAAGTCAACGTCGCGGCGCAGGATGTCGTCCGCCTCGTTTCCCTCCGCGCATTCCGTGACGCGCGAGGCGTTGAAACCGCTTGCGCACCCTTCCCACGAGGCGTTCAAATCCATGCCGCGGCATAGAGTGTAGTTGAAGAACTTCTGCGGAAACAGTTTTTGCACGCAAGCCTGGCGCTTGTCTTCAGCAAGTTCCTGTGCCCCTCCGGGCGCGATCAACGAACCGTTTTCGTCCACGGCGGCGATGAACTTGACTTGAATCGAAAGCGAAGGCAACGCTTTTGCGACGTCGGCCAAAACCGCTTCGGCGACGGCAGTATACGGGCAATGGGACATTGCGAAGAACACGAGCGAAGAATTCACTTCGCTCCGGGAAATGAGCTGGTGCACTTCGACTGCGTCGGCGTTGATTACGTAAAACGAACCAACTTGAGTCAACGCGGGCCTCAGCGCGGCAAACGACTCGCCTCCTTCAACTGACTGGTCGAAAACGAACGCCGGAAGAGCGTTGATGCCGAAGTAACGCGCCTTTTCCTGCCCCTCGGGCGTCGCGTAATCGATTGTAGTCACTGAAAGTCCTTTGAACAGCTTACGCAAGTCGGAAGCCGTGTCGGAAGCATTGCACGGGCCGCACTGTGAACTGTCTATTACCGTCAAGTTGACTTGGTTCGGCTGCGAGAACTCGCACTCGGCCGTGGGAAGCGCTGCGTCAACGCACTTGCCTACGAGAGTTTCGTTGGGGCACTCGAAGTCGGCCGAACAAACGGGAACGTTGCGGCACGCCTCTGAACTAGAGTTTACGGCGCAAACCGCCTCAGAAACGGAGGTTACCGTAATGCGTTCGCGGAACAAAGTAGTGTTTACGTAAAGCGTCGGCGAATTCAAGGGCCGGACGTTCAAGTACTGGGAAACGCGGCTGCTTTGCTCAAGCAACTCCCTTCCCTCGCCGCCTTCCTCGCACGCCGCTACTGCCTGCAAGTCTATTCCTGAAAAGCGAGCGCAGTTTTCACGCGAGTCGCCTTCGTTAACGCAGTCTGCGTAAGCCAGGAACGTCGCCGGAAAGTGCTTGAACGCACACGCCTCGTGCCTGGCGCGGTCGACTTCGGCCTTGCCGCCGGAAGCGTTGAAGTCGGTTCCGTCGAAGTAAACGAGGTAATACGGCTGGAACGAAACTGCCGAACCGAAGTTGCCGACAACTGTCTTCAGCGTCTTTTGAGCCAGCTTCGCATTGGGCTCGCCCGCGCGCACGAACAACTCCAGCTTCACTGCGCCCGAAGCGTTTGAAAAATTACTTGGGGGCGCCACAGGAGTGGACGGGTTCGAGAAAAGAATTAACAATACTGCGACGAGGGCAACGACTGCAACGGCCGCGGCCGCGTACAACCAAGTGCCTGCCTTCTCTTTCTTCTTTTCCCCGGGTTTTTCTCGTTTCGCGCGTTTTGCAGTCATTTCACATCAACAAAAAATGCGGCCGCCGGGATTTGAAGTCCCGGACTCCCTTTTCCTTTGAAGAAAAAAGAGTCACCCGGGTCTCCAGATTGGCAATCTGACGTCCTAGCCAGGCTGGACTACGGCCGCTCAAATTCAGAATAGGCTTTCTTTCGCCTCAGGAATAGTATGAGCAAAACAATAATTAAAACCATAGCCATGGCCGCGAACAAGAACCAGTCGCGTTCGGCCAAGGGAGCTTGGTTTTCCTGCAGCGGCGACGGAGTCGATTGAACGTCCTGCACGGAAACAGTGAACGGACGGGATAGCCGCAAGTCCCCCGCAATCAGTGTAACGGTTCCCGACAA
>JACCLL010000013.1 GCA_013425325.1 Microcaldota archaeon
ATTCGAACCAATGCTGAAGAAATCAGCTCCGGCTTTGCAGAATTCCTCGGCTAGAATGACGGTCGAGGGAACTTCGCACATTATTCCCAGCTTGAAGTCCCTGCTCCTGTGCAAGCCCGCTTCTTCGACCAGTTCCTTGCACACCTTGAATTCGTGCAGCGTGCGAACGACTGGAATCATGAGCCAGAGGTTGTGCATTCCGTATTGCTCGCGAACGCGCTTTACTGCTTCCAACTCGAGCTTGAACACTTCAGGGTCTTTTATGTACCTGAAGCAACCGCGGTATCCGATCATCGGGTTTTCCTCGTGCGGCTCGAACTCTGCTCCGCCTTCGAGGCTCTTGTACTCGTTCGTCTTGAAGTCAGTCGCGCGGTAAACTACGGGACGGGTTCCGAAAGCTGCGCAGACCTTGCGCAGTCCCTTTGCGACGGCTTCGACGAACTCTTCCTGCCGACCCTGTTTAATTAGCCACTTGGGGTGCTTGCCTATTCCGGCGATCATGAACTCGGCGCGCAACAGTCCTACTCCGTCGACGTTTTCGACAGCCACTTTTTCAGCCAAGTCGGGTTCGGCTAGGTTTACGTAAATCTTTGTTCCTGTAACAACTGGAGCGGCTGCTGAAACAACTCCTGCGGCGGCTGCGGGCTTGGGAGCTTCTTCAAGCGCGACAATCCCTTGGTAGACCACGCCATGGCGCGCGTCTACAGTGACGGCCTCGCCGTCTTCCAGCAACGCCGTTGCCTTCCTCGTTCCTACAATGCACGGAATTCCGAGTTCGCGCGAAACTATTGCCGCGTGGCAAGTCATTCCGCCTTCGTCGGTAACGATTCCCGCGGCGCGCTTCATTGCCGGCACGAAGTCCGGAGAAGTCATTGCGGTTACAAGAATGTCGCCTTCCTTTACCCGGTAGAGTTCCTTCAAGTCCGCTACAATGCGGACATTTCCTGAAGCGATTCCCGGCGAAGCGCCGAATCCCTGCAGCAGAACTTTGGCTTTGTCTGGGGAAATGACTTCAGTCGGCTTTGCAGTTTCTTTCGCGGGCATTTTCCCGGCTTTTTCACTCGCCCGTTCAGCATCAATTTTCTTCATCGTCGTTACCGCACGGCTTTGGACTATGTAAACGCGGTCTTCCTCAACCGCCCACTCCATGTCTTGCGGAAAACCGTAGTGTTCTTCAATCGCTTTTCCGTAGCGCGCGAGTTGAATGACCTCGCGGTCCGACAACTTGAATTTTTCGCGGTCTGCTTCCGGAACGTCGATCCACTTGTCTTCGTCTCCTACTTTCACGATCATTTTATCCTGGTGCGTGGCGTTCTTTTCAAGAATGGACATCGAGCCCTTGTCGACGACGTAGCGGTCGGGAGTAACCGAACCGCTTACCACTGCTTCGCCCAGCCCGTACGCCCCTTCAATGATTATCTTGTTAGTGTCGTTGGTGACGGGGTCGATTGAAAACATTACTCCCGCCGAACGGGATTGAACCATGCGCTGTATCACTACCGCGATTCCGACTTTCAAGTGGTCGAAGTGCTGTTCCTGGCGGTAGTAAATGGCCCTCGCCCCGAACAAAGAAGCCCAGCACTGTCTAACTGCTTCGACTAGCTTGTCGGCCCCCCGTATGTTCAAGTAAGTTTCCTGTTGGCCAGCGAAACTCGCTTCCGGCAAATCTTCAGCAGTCGCGCTCGAGCGCACTGCGACGAGAACCTCCTGAGAGGGTGCGGGCATCAAGTCGGTTCCGCAGAGCTTGTTGTACGCGCGGATTATGTCGGCGCGGATGTCGGACGGCATTTCAGCCGAAAGAATTGCTTTCTTGACCGCCTCGCTGGCCGCGTTCAACACGAGAGTGTCCTGCACGTCAAGCGAACCACACTGTTCGCGGATGACATTGTCTATTCCCGCGCCGCGAACGAATTCGAAGTAAGCTTCGCTGGAAACCATGAATCCCTCGGGAACGGGAAAGCCGGCGTTAGTCATTTCCGCCAGGTTGGCTCCCTTGCCTCCTGCTACGGCAAGCGAAGTTCTGTCAAGTTCTTGAAACCAGTAAATGTGCTTGGCCATTGCATCCTACCCCCTAAAGCAGAACGCATTAACGCCGATTCGTATAAAAACGTTGGGCAGAGCCGAAGCTGAACGAAGTGAAAAAACGGAAAAGAAACTGATTACTTCTTCTTTTCCTCTGCCTTGGCGGGAGCGGCTGCGGGCTTTCCTTTCTCTGCCGGCGCAGCGGCTTTCTCCGCGCCTTCCGCCGGAGCGGCGGCAGCGGCTTCTGCTGCAGTGGGCTTCGGAGCTTCTTCTTCCTTCTTCTTGAAGACTACTCCTTCCATGCTGCGAGCCAAGTTAGCGGAATCTTTCGTAATGTCGCGGACGCGGATCTTGTAGTGCCCAGACATCTTGCGAAGAGCGCGGTCGAGCCCGTCTTTGACGACTTGAAGGCCGGCGGAATAGCATCTTGCGCGGAAGACTACGTCGCCCCTGCTTATCGGGGCCATGCGTCCCTTCGGCCTTCCGAAGGCAAGCTTCATTCCCTTGGAAATACGGTCAGCGCCGGCCACTCCGAGGGCGCCGTGCTCGCGTATGACGTAGTGAGGGTAGTGCATGACCTTCAGGAAGTAGTTTGCAAGCAGGTTCTTTTCCATGTACTTGTTGGCCATCTGGCGCGCGGCCTCGATTGCGTTGTCGCGTAAGTTGATTGCGTCCTGCGCGACCAAGTCAACTTCCAAGTCAAAGCGCTTGTCGACGCCCATGTCGTACTGGCGTACTTTAGGCCGCGGAGCTCCCTTGACGAAGCTCTTGCGGGGGCGCCTCTGCGAAATGCGCGTCCACGGCTGAGTGCCGACTCTCCTGATTGTCTTTGCAGGCCTTAAACCCATTGAAAACCAACTCTAGAACGTAAAATCACTGACTAAGCCAACTGCTTTAGAATCAGCGGAAACAATTTGCCCGAAACAAATATTTAAAGCCTTCGTAGTAATTCGCACGCCTTGCAGACGCGGCCGCCGGAAGAAGGCCGGCCGCATTCCTCGCAAGGCTTCTCTTTTCTTTTGTACGTGGTTTCACCGACTGCTTTGCGGAGCGCTAGAAAAGAGTTCAGCAAATTCAGTTTAATGCCAGGATGCTTTGCTTCCGCGTCGTTCAGAAAGTCTTTCACCGTTCCGCGAAACGCTTCGCCGGAGTAAGGACACGCGCCCAAGTGGAAAGAAAGTCCTTGCAAAGTCGAGAATAATGCGCACTCGCGTTCTGGAACGAAAATCAAGGGACGAATTCTGCGCACGAAACCCTCTGCAACGCCGTCGTCTTCAGTCAAACGCAGCCGCGAGTTGCGCACAACCTCGCCTCGCAATAGGTTCATCAAGAAAGTCTGGGCCAAGTCGTCGGCGTTGTGGCCCAACGCAACCTTGTTCGCGCCCAATTCCTTCACTGCTTGGTCCAGCGCGGCGCGTCTCAGCACGCCGCAGTAAGAGCAAGCTCCTTCCTTTCGGCCGCTTTTCCTGTCTCGGGCGGCAATTATTTCATCCAAGGTCTTGCCAAACGATTTCTTGAACGAAGCAACCGTCAGTTCGAAACCGAGTTTTTTGCAAGCTTGCCGAGCTGCCAGAACTGCCTTGTCCCGGTAGCCCTTGATTCCTTCGTCGACTAAAACGGGTTTCACTTCGACGTTTCCAGCCATTTGAGCCAAGTACTTTATTGACCAAAGCAGGGCGGCACTGTCTTTTCCGCCCGAGACCGCCACTGCGATGGAGTCTCCCCTGCGAACCAGGCCGAATTCCTTGTTGGCCTTCCTTATTCTGCGCTTGAAGTGTTCGAGAAAACAGTTTTTGCAGAAACTCGCGCTCGCGTAAGGCAGTTCCACTACCGCTTTTTTGCCGCAGTTGAAGCAAGAAACCAAAATAATTTCACCGCCTTAACAAAACGATATATTAATACGGATAACCGCATATTAATTTTGGTTCGGGGACGCGAGTCTTTGAACCGAGCGAGTTTTCGTTAAAATTAGTTTCGAAGGTGGAGAATATGACTGAAGAGCATCAACAGCACCACGAGCATCACGCTCAAGAGGTGCACGAGCACCACGCTGCTCCCGAGCACGCGGCCTCCACGCACCCGACGGGGTTGGCGGGAAAGCAGCAGGAGTGGATGATTTACTTGGTCGTCGCGCTAGTCGGAGGACTCGTAATCGGATTCGGAGTCCACGCATACATTACGCCGACGCAGGTGCAGACGCCTCAAAACAACACGTTTTACGCCACGCCAATACCCGTTCAGTCGGGCATCGGCGCCGAAGCGGCTGGAAGCAAGGCAGTTGCTTACTTGAACGAAAACATTCTTGCAGCGCAAGGCGTAAACGCCGTCTTGAAAAACGCAACCGAACAGAACGGAGTTTACTTGATAACTCTTGAGATCAAGAACGGTACTCAAACTCTCCAGCAAGCCCAGGCGTACGCGACGAACGACGGAAAGCTTTTGATAATCGGCAGCGCCTTGAACCTCGACGAAGAACTCGACTTGGCGCCCAAGCAGGCAGAAATTCCCAAGAGCGACAACCCGGACGTAAAACTGTTCGTGATGAGCTTCTGCCCGTATGGCAGTCAAGCCGAACAAGCCATGTCCCCCGTAGTAAAGACGCTGGGAAGCGCGGTTGAAGTCGAACCTCACTTCGTGGTATACGGAGACTACTGCGCAGGCGGACGCTGCAACGAAACGCAGTACTGCATTGCAAACGGAACGTACTGTTCCATGCACGGAATAAACGAAGTCCGCGAAGACGTGCGCCAGCTGTGCGTGTGGAAGTACGCCAAGGCAAAGTGGTGGGACTACACGGACTACGTCAACGAAAACTGCAACGTCGGCAACATCGAAACATGCTGGCTCAACGCCTCGCAAGCCGCTGGACTGAACTCGACGCAAATCAGCGCCTGCCTCGCCAACGAAGCGGAGGCACTGCTTGCGCCGGAAGTCGCGCTGGACGAAGCAAACCAAGTGCAGGGCTCGCCGACCCTGGTGATAAACGGAGTGCAGTTCATCGGCGGACGCACGCCCGAGTCTTTCAAGGGAGGCATCTGCGGAGCGTTTAACACGCAGCCAAGCGCGTGCAGCCAAAACGTTTCAGCCTCCGCGCAGGCTTCCGCGGCAACAACCGGCGGCTGCGGCTAAACCGTTTTGTAACCGCCGCGTTTGCGGCGGACTCTTCTTCTTTTTAATTTCTTCTTCTTTCCTTCTTTCATGTTTTTCGACGTCGAATCAATACTCGTCGCCTTCGGCTACACCGCGCTGTTCGCGATGATATTCGTTGAAACCGGTTTGCTCGTCGGCTTTTTTCTTCCCGGTGACACGCTCTTGTTCACCGCAGGAATCCTCGCCGCAAAAGGAATCCTCGACCCGTGGCTTATAGTACTCGTCTGCTCGGCTGCAGCAATCGCAGGAGACTCCGTCGGCTACTGGATTGGCCGCAAGTACGGCAAGGGCTTGTTCGACAAGGAAGAAGGAATGTTCTTCAAGCGCAAAAACCTGGAAACCGCCAGAGCGTTTTACGAAAAACACGGCGGCAAAACCATTTTCCTGGCCAGGTTCGTCCCGGTTGTCCGAACTTTTGCTCCCGTGCTAGCGGGAGTCGGGGAAATGAAGTACTCCCGTTTTCTGGCGTTCAACGTATTCGGCGGAATCTTTTGGGTCGCCTTCGTCACGGTAGCAGGCTATTTCATTGGCGGACTCATTCCAAATGCCGCGGAATACACTGCGCTAGCGATCGTCGCGGTAGTAGTTCTGTCGCTCGGCATTCCCGCGCTAATGCATCTCGCCAAAAAGAAGTAAGCAACCGGATTCCGCCAAGATATTTTAAAGGTTGGCGGCGTTAGCTTCTCCGAATACGATGCTCGCTCTTTCCAAGAAAAAGTTGAATGACTTTTTGACTGCGTTGAAGCGAGCGGAGCCCCAACGCCAAATCATCGTTCCCGTCGAGGAACGCGGCGCAACAAAGTACTTCTACTTTCCCTCCGCGCTCCCGCTTTTCTTCGGCCACCTGCCGTATTACTCGGCGAAAAAGTTTTTCCTGCCCCCCCGCGAGTCGCTTTTCCGCTTCAGGATGGAAAAAGGAAAGTACTCCGCGACTGAAGAAACGGTTCAGTGCAACCAACTCATTTTCGGAATAAGGCACTGCGACGTGCAGGCGCTGAAAATCCTCGACAAGTTTTTCGCGGACGAGCCCACTGACTCGTACTGGGACCGGCGCAAAAACACGCCGCTCATCGCGCTGAACTGCGTAAACCCCGCGCCGGCGTGCTTCTGTGACGGAATGGGAACGCGGCACTCCAAGGGGGCGGACGTCGAGTTAACCGACGCAGGCGAGTACTGGACCGTCGAACCAAAGACCAGGAAGGGAAAGAAAATCGTTTCAGAAGCAGCCGCGGCCTTGCACGAAGTGAAAAAACCAAAGCCGCTTGAGGAAAAGCCGTGCGAAGTCACCGCAACCAAACGCAAGGCCGACTCCGTTACGGAGAAGGAAGCGTTTTGGAAGGAAATAAGCGACGGCTGCCTCAACTGCACGGCCTGCAACATCGTCTGCCCAACCTGCACCTGCTTCGACGTCGAAGACGAAACCGACCTGCAGGGAAACGAGGGGTCGAGGTACCGCGTTTGGACGAGCTGCACGCTCGACGACTACTCGCGCGTTGCGGGAAACTACGTGTTCCGAAAGGAAGAGCACGCAAAGTCCTTGATCCGCGTCCAGCACAAGCTAAACTGGTTCAAGCAAAAATTCGGCGAACACAGTTGCACGGGCTGCGGCAGGTGCTCGCTGCACTGCCCGACCAAAGTTGCCACCGCCGACGTGGCGAGAAAGTGGTTGCAATGAACCCCTATTATCCAATGAAAGCGCAAGTCGCGGCAGTACGCCAAGAAACCGGCGACATCAAGACGTTCACGCTGCAAGTCGAAGGAAAAAAATCGTTTTTCTTCGAGCCCGGCCAGTTCGTTCAAGTGTCGCTGCTCGGATACGGCGAGTCTCCGTTCTCCATTTCCTCGACGCCGGGCGACGCGCTTGAAATAACGGTCAAGAACGTCGGCGACGTCACGCAGGGAATGTTCAAGCTCGAGAAAGGCGACGAACTCGGAGTGAGGGGCCCGTTCGGAACGTACTATCCGCTCGAAAAAATGGCGGAACGCGACTTGGTTTTCGTCGCAGGCGGCTTCGGAATGGCTTCCCTTGCCTCAGGAGTAAAGGAAGCGCTGCACAAGCAAAACAAGTTCGGACAAATCTCGTTGTACTACGGCGCGCGCAGTCCACGGGAATTCATTTTCGCAGACGGACTGACGCAATGGAAGAAGCAAGGCGTGAAAGTCAACCAAAGCATCGACAAGACCTGCGCCGGCTGGAAAGGCTGCGTCGGCTTCGTCCCCGAGCTATTGGACCAAAAGCCGCCGTCTCCTCGGGCGGCTGCTTTCGTGTGCGGGCCGCCGCGAATGATCGACGCCTCGGCGCAAAAGCTCGTCGAAGCAGGCATTCCCGAAAAAAGGATTTTCGTTTCGCTCGAAAGGCGCATGAGCTGCGGCGTAGGCAAGTGCGGCCACTGCCTAGTGCGCGGCAAGTACGTCTGCAGGGACGGCCCCGTGTTTACTTATGCGGAAGCAAAGAAACTCGTTACAGACGGTTGAAATGAAGAAGAAATTGCGTGCAGGAGTTTTTTCGTTCACGGCTTGCTACGGCTGCCAGCTCCAGATAATCAAGATGGAAGAACTGACGGAAGTGCTGAAGGCAATCGACTTCACGGACTTCGAACTCGTATCCGACAAAAAAGAAGAAGGCCCGCTGGACGTCGCGTTCGTCGAAGGAGGAATTTCCCGCGAAAACCAGATTCCGGCGCTGCAGAAAATACGCGCGCGCTCCGACTTTTTAGTCGCAATAGGCGCCTGCGCGTGCGACGCCGGCATTCCCGGAATAAAGTCGTTCATGAACGAAGCCGAAGCCGAGAGAATAGTTTACGGCGAAGACTTCAGGAAAAACCTGCGCTCCATCAGCCCAAGGCCAATCGACAAGTACGTGAAAGTCGATTACTACATGAACGGCTGCCCAATCGAGCGCTTCGAGTTCCACAAGGTAGTGAAAGAACTTGCGATCGGAAGAAAACCCAAGGAAAAACGGCACGCCGTGTGCTTGGAATGCAAGATAAAGGAAAACAAGTGCCTTTTGGACTACGGCATGCCGTGCATGGGCCCCGTGACCAACGGCGGCTGCTTTGCGCTGTGCCCGAGCAACAACGCCGCGTGCGAAGGATGCCGCGGCCCGGTGCAGGACGCCAACCTGCCGGCATTCGTCGCCTTGTTGGCGGAAAAGGGAGTGGACAAGAAGCGCGCCAAGCAGATGCTGCAGCGGTTCGGCGGAAGAACCGCTTTGTTCGAGTCGTTCGTTGAAAAAATGCGTGACTGAAAAATGGAGAAAACAATTCGCGTAAACCGCTTGTCGAAAATCGAGGGCCACGCCAACCTAGCCGTAACCGTCGAAGGAAAGGAAGTAAAGGACGTGAAAATGGAGGTCTTCGAAGCCGCGCAGTACTACGAAGCAATGGTGCGCGACAAGCCATTCCACGAAATCCCGATTACCGTGGGAAGGATTTGCGGCTTCTGCTCGCAAGCCCATCACAACACCGCCCTTGCGGCGATAGAGGAAGCGCTCGGCTACGAGCCGACGAGGCAGACGAAGCTTTTGCGTGAATTGCTTCAAATCGGCCAGATGCTTACGAGCCACGCGCTGCACTTGTACTTCCTGGCGCTGCCCGACTACTTGGGATTCGACAACGCGATTCAAATGGCTTCGAAGTACCCGAAGCACGTGCAGCAAGCCCTTGAACTAAAGCACGCCGCGACAGAGTTAGTCGTCGCAGTCGGCGCGCGAGAAATCCACTCGATAAACGCCATGGTAGGCGGGTTCTCAAGCGTACCCACCAAGTCCAAGATAGGCGTGCTTTCAAACAAGCTCAAGCAATCCAAGCAAGCCGCCCTCGAAACAGTAAAGCTGTTCGGCTCGCTCAAAACCCCGGACTTGCAGTCGCCGCCGCGCTACGCCTGCCTTTCCTCCCAAGGAGAGTATGCCATAATGGGCGGAATGATCGAGTCAAGCGAATGCAAGATTCCCTACGAAGCAGGAAAATGCATCACAGTGCACAAAGACCAGTACCGCAAGCAAGTGCAGGAATACCTCAAGCCCTACTCCACATCGAAATTCGCGTCCTTCGCGGGCGCGACGTACTTCGTCGGCGCGCTGGCGCGCGTGAACAACAACTTCGTGCAGCTGTCGGAAGACGCGAAGAAAGCCGCGCTTGAAACCAGCACCAAGTTCCCGAGCTCCTGCATGTTCGCCAACAACCTTGCTCAAGCAATTGAATTGATTCACTTCCACGACCGCGCAATAGAAATCCTCGGCGAACTCTCGAAAACGATGAAACAAGAACCCGTCGCACACTTAACGCCGAAGGCGGGAAAAGGAATCGGAATAACCGAAGCGCCACGCGGAATACTCATCCACGAGTACGAACTCGCTGCAGACGGAAGAGTCGAAGCCGCCAACATAGTCACGCCGACCGCCCAGAACCTGCGGCACTTGGAAGAAAGCGTGCGCGAGTACGTGCCGTGGCTGCTGCACTTGCCCGACGAACAAATTTCTCTGGAACTCGAAAAGCTCGTGCGCGCGTACGACCCGTGTTTCTCGTGCAGCACTCACTTCCTAAAACTAAAGTTAAACAGAATAAGGTGAAACAAAAATGGTTTTGAAAAGCAAGGCACGCAGACGCCGCGGCAAGGAAAGACGCAAACTGCGCCAACACCCGAAGAAAAAACGCAGACTATAGTTTTTCCAGAACGCGCTTTGTTTCGGCCGCCGCTTTCTCCGCACTCATCGAAGGCGGAAGGCCTATCACGCGCACTCTTTCGACAACTCCGCTTTCCTTCGCTATCTTGAGGAAAAAGCCGGCGTCGAAGTCATGCATTGAAGACGGCGACGCATCGACGAACTCGCTCAAGTCCTCGATTACCCTCGTTTTCTTGAGTCCTTGAACGACGTCCAACACTATCAAGTCGCGTTCGCCCTTCTGCGCGGCTGCTGCAAGCAGTTCGTCGAGGGTCTCGCACTCGACGAAATCGAATTCCCTGGTTTTCCCGCGTAGTTTTTTGCAGACTTCCAGCGCAAGCGAGTCGCCGGGAACAACGCGGCTTCCGAAAGCGAAAACGGTCTTCATTTCCCCGCCTTCAGCACGACGCTCTTCAAAATAATGGAGTCTCCTTCAAGCACTGCCGGAACTTTCCCGCAGGCGGGGCACTCGAACAAAACCAAGTCGTGTTCGCGCGCGGTTATCTTGGGCCGGCCTTCGAAGCCGCAGCCGCATTTGACCCGCGCGCGTTTTTCGACGAGCCTCGCTTTCCACGAAACCAGTCTGGCAAGTGCTTCGCGGAGTTCTTCGGCGGTCAACAGAGCCAGTTCTCCCACTTCAACTTCCACTGCCTCGACTTCGCCTTCCCGCCTTGCTTGCTCGACTAATTCGCCCGCCAAATGAAGTTCGTGCATTGTTTCAACCGCCGTAAATAATTCTGACCAACTCGAGTTCGTCGCCGTTGCGCAGGCGTTCCTTCGGGTGGGCGACTTCGCCGTTAAGCATTGAAATAAAGGTTTCCGAGTTCAAGCCTGCTTCAGACGCGGCGTCGGCTACAGTCGCTCCGGCTGCAAAGCTTTTGCGCAAAGTCTTTTTTCCAACTATTAACTTGACTGAAACGGGCATGCAAAAACTTGGGAGGGATAGCATTAAATTCCCGTTCTACCCAAATTAGTCACTTACAACGCAACGAACTTCGTTTCGATGCACTAATCACGTTCAACACACTCGAAGGTGAAACCCAAATGGAAGAACCAACACAACAACCAGTAGAAACAACGCCCGCACCCGCGCCAGTACCAGCCCCCGCGCCGGCGCCGGTATACGAGCGCACAGGAGCCGACAGGAACACGGTTTACATCGGCAAGAAAAACGCCATGGCATACGTCCTCGCCGCAGTAACGCAATTCAACACCGGCGCAGCCGAAGTAAAGCTCAAGGCACGCGGACACGCAATCAGCCGGGCAGTCGACACCGAGGAAATAGTGAAGAACCGGTTCTTTCCAGGACTCAAGATAAAACAAATCATTCTCGCAACCGAAGAAGTCACGTCGGAAGACGGACGGCCGACCAAGGTTTCGAGCATCGAAATAACAATCGCGAAGTAAGCAAACAAATTTTCAAGTGTTTTGACATGAAGTGCCAGAGATGCGGAAAAGAAGCACACATGGTAGAGCCGTGCGACTACTGCAACCGAATCGCATGCCGCTCTTGCATAAAAAGCACGCGCACCGTAGCAAAAACCATCCGCCGCGCCATATGCAAGGACTGCTGGACAAAGATTCCGCTGCGAAAAAAATTCAAAAGCGAACAAGACCCGAAGAAAGTAAAGAAGCCATTCGTCGAAAGACGCGAATACTAAGACGGGATTAAAATGGGATTCTACAAATACCTGCAAAAAACTTTTCAAAAAGAATACGCCGAACGCTCGCCACAGCTTCGTCAGAGGCTGGCGAAGTGGCGCAAGCAGCCGACAGTAGCACGGAGCGAAAGGCCGACCAACCTCGCGCGGGCAAGAAGCTTGGGCTACGTGGCCAAAAAAGAGTTTATCATCGCGCGAGCGCGCGTAAAGAGAGGCAAGCGCCGCAGGCCAGCCGCTTCACTGGGAAGAAAACCAGGCAAGAACAGGAAAACCGAAAACCCAGGAAAGCAGTGGCAGTGGTTCGCGGAACAAAAAGCGCAACGCCGCTTCCCTAACTTGCGCGTCCTGAACTCGTATTTCGTCGGCGAAGACGGGCAAAACGCTTACTACGAAGTCGTCATGCACAACCCGCACTCCAGCAAACCCCTCGCACACCACATAAAGCCGGTTGCAAAGGCGTAAGGCAGGCGGCAACTCTTCTTTTTTTATTCAGTTCTGCCATTAGCTTAGCGACATGCACAAGACGCTCCGAATCCTAATTACAATAGACGTACTCCTATCCGCGGGAATAGGTCTTACCGCCCCGATCTTCGCCGTTTTCGTAACCCAGCAGATTAACGGAGGCACGATAGTGGAAGTCGGACTGGCTACGGCAATCTACCTCCTCGTCAGGTCGGTCCTGCAAATTCCTCTCGCCACTTACTCGGACAAACGCGGCCGCCGCAAAAAATTCATGGCCGCGGGCACGGCGCTTTCAGGCATGGTGCTGTTCGGCTACGTGTTCGCAACCGAAATAACCCACGTCTACCTACTCGAAGCAATCAGCGGAGTGGCCGTCGCCCTCGCCACGCCCCCGTGGATGGCCCTGTTTTCAAGCAACCTCACGAAAGGCAAGGAAGGATACGAGTGGAGCGTCTACCAAACGCTGTTCGGACTCGGCTCCGCCGCAACAGCCGCAATCGGAGGAACCCTCGTTGCCTTGATCGGCTTCCGGCTAGCCTTCGGCCTAATCGGCGTGCTGATGATGGTCGGCGCCGCCGCCTACTACACGGCCAGAATACCCGAACAACCCGCTTTGCACTACTACGACGAACTCAGGAAACAAATGGCCGCACGAGACCGAAAGTGAGCCCATGAAATACTACGACTTGAATCCCGCGAACCCCGCGCTGCGCGCAACGGAAGCGCGGTTGGGCTACTCACCGGCGCCCAACGCGCGCAACATAGTCCTGCGCTCCGGAAGAGACGTTCCCACTCAACGGGAATTCAACGCCGTTTCATCGACGAACGCGGCGCTGCTTGTTGAAGCATGCAAGCGAGGCACTGCAACAATAGTGCTGCCGTTGGAGTCGCCGGACTACTGGAAGAACGACGCGCTGTTGATGGCAGCGGTAGACAAAAACCGCGTATTCGAAATTCCCTTGCGGCCGCTGCTGCACGCGAAGTACGCACGGCGCGCGAAACTAATGGGCCAACTCAAGTTCTTCCTCCACCGATGCGTAAAACAACACGCGCACTTCGTAATCACTTCACGCGCGGAAAGCGAGTACGACTTGAAAAGCCCCCGTGAAGCAATTGCGTTGGGACAATTACTGGGCTTGACCAAGGAGCAGGCGCAGCACGCGTTAAGCAAGGAATGCGAGCGGCTGCTTGAAGAATTAGGTGAACGCACTTGACCCTGTTGGAACCGCGCAACGAGAAAGAAATCGTTTCAAAACTCCGAGAACTGCCGGAAGAAAAACGCAGGGTGGTAGTGCTCGTCGGCAGACACCCCGGCGAAGGATCTACGCGAATCGCACAAAAAAACCATCGCGAGTGGGAAAAACTCGGCGCCGCCGCGGTAAAGCTTCCCGAAAGCATGACTCCCGACGCGTTCTGGCGCAGTGTAGTTCGGGCGTTCGACGCCGACGCCCACACTGCAGCAAACATGGTTGAAAGGCTGCCGCCTTCCGACGGCGAGATAATAGAAGCAGTAACCAGAAGATTCGGAGTCCCGGTAATAAACTTGCACGGCGCACCCCACCGGGAAGAAAGGGAATCCAAGCAATTACTGCGGCTGTTCTTTTCTCCAATCGGCCCGTTAAACAAGCCGCTTCTAGAAAAACTGGCCGAGAGACTCAGGGCAAACAAGCTCAGCCGGGAAGACGTACGCATACTCGTAGAAAGAGACTTGCGGAGAATGCCTCACCCCCACGCGGTATTGGCCGAACACTTTTTTCGCGCGGAAAGAGTCGTGCCCCGCTCCGAAAGAAAAACCCGGACGAAAAGCGCGCTTCTCATGCTTAATTTGCGCAGGCAGGTGGAAAAAGCCGAAAGAAGAAAACCCGCCTTGCGCAAGCGCTTCCAACAAATACAACCCGATTACTTTATTGGAAAGCCACGGAAAGTGCCCGAACTCTCCAAGCAGCACCAAACGGCGTTAAAAGAACTGATAACCCTGCTAGCCGGACTTCAACGCGAAGGCGTTTTCGCGAGGGAAAGAAAATGAGGGAAAAAAAGCGCTACTTGCTGCTCAAAATCGATTCGCCGACGCCGTTGGCCGCAGACGCGGCTAAAGACCTGCTCTACGCCGCAGTGTTCGAAATGCTGGGCGAAGCCGGCGCCTCCCGCGCAGGAATAGGGTTCAAGGAATTCAATGAAGCCAAGCAGCAGGCGATAATCCGCTGCGCAAACTCTTCAATCGAGCAAGTAATCGCCGCCTTTGCCGCAAAACGCTTTCACGGCAACAAAGACGTCGCAATCCGGCTCCTGCGAGTAAGCGGAATGATCGGAAAGCTGTCCGAGCAAAAGCAATAAAAGCAGGGCGCGCGACAAACTATTGCGTTAAACAAAAATTGATTAGTTTTGGCAGCTGTTGCCCATTGAGGTGACGCGGGAGCCAACTAATTTGTATATTCATTTGAAAACGCGCGCAGCGCGTTTAAGGTGGTGAAACGAATGTATCCCCCGCAGCAGTCCGCTTACGACCGAGCCATTACCGTCTTCTCGCCCGACGGAAGGCTATTCCAGGTAGAATACGCGCGCGAAGCAGTGCGCACCGGAAGCACCAGCATCGGAATAACCGGAAAGGAAGGAGTTGCGTTGATTGCGCACAAGCGCCTCGCCAGTTCCCTGCTCGTGGGAGAGTCGCACGAAAAAATCTTTGAAGTCGACCAGCACGTCGCCGCAGCGTCTTCGGGATTGGTTGCGGACGCGAGGAAACTCGTCGAATTCGCGCGCTTGGAAGCGCAGAAGCACCACTTGACTTACGACGAAGACATTCCGGTTGAAATGCTTGCAAAGAAAGTAGGCGACCACGTCCAGTTCTTCACGCAATACGCCGGCGTACGGCCGTACGGAGTCTCGCTGCTCATAGCCGGGATGGACGCCGAGCCAAAGCTGTTTGAAACCGACCCGAGCGGCGCGTTGTTCGAGTACAAGGCAACCGCAATCGGCGCAGGCAAGAAAGCCGTTGAAGAATTCTTCGAAAAAGAGTACAAGGAAGGCCTCGCAATGCACGACGCGATAAAACTCGCCCTCAAAGCGCTGAAGAAAAGCGCCGAGGAAAAACTCACTGCGGCAAACGTCGACATCGCAACCGTCGACCGCAGCAGGAAGACGAAAGTGCTGTCGCGCGACGAAATAAACGCCTTCCTCGCGGAAAAGGGATAAGAGGCGTTCGGCAGTGACTGCCATTGAAAACACTATAATCGCGCGACTCGAGAAAGGCGGCGAAAAATTCGAGTTACTCGTCGACTCCAAGCTCGCTTACGAATACAAGACCGGCGCAAGAAAAGAGCTCTCGAACGTCCTCGTAGCCGAGGAAGTGTTCAAGGACGCAAAGAAAGGAGAACGGCACACCAGCACGGCGTTGACGAAAGCCTTCGGAACGACCGACGTCTACAAAATCGCGGAAATCATTTTCCGCGAAGGCGAAGTACAGCTCACTACCGACCAGCGCAGGAAGCTCTTCGAAGAAAAGAGGCTGAAAGTAATCGCGTTAATAGCGCGCAACGCAGTCGACCCGCGCACGAAAGCCCCTCACCCGCCGCAGCGAATCGAGGCGGCGATGGAACAGGCGAAAATACACGTCGACGCGTTCAAGTCCGCTGAAGAGCAGATGCCGGCGATAATCGACAAGATTAGGGAAATAATTCCCATCAGCATGGACAAAAGCCGGATTGCCGTGAAAATCGCGGCAGAACACGCGCCGCGCGCGTATGGAATGCTTAAGGAATATGGCTTGTCCAAGGAAGAGTGGGGCAACGACGGCTCGCTCACTTGCGTGTGCGAAATGCCGGCAGGATTGCAGGGCGAGTTCTTCGACCGCCTCAACAAACTCACTTCCGGGCAAGTGCAAACCAAAATACTGTAGGAGAGATTTGAAATGGATAAAAAAATTGTTTTACCAGGAGACTTGGTGGCCGACAAGCCCGTCAAGCTCGAAGGCTGCTTCGTGGAAAACGGAAAAACCTACGCGGCAGTAGTCAGCGTCACGCAGGAAGACCGGACCATTCCCCTCAAGGGAAGGTACTTGCCGAACTACGGCGACTACGTCGTCGGAATAATCAAGGACGAGCGCTTCAGCGGATACTCCGTTGAAATAAACTCGCCGTACGAAGGACAGCTGAGCAACCGCGACACCCGCGAAGAATTCCGCGTCGGAGACGTTGTTCTCGTGAAGATAATGGCAGTCGACGAAGTCAACAGCGCAATAGTCGTCGAGCCAAGGCGCTTAACCGGCGGCGAAATCATTGAAATCGAAAGCGTCAAAGTCCCCCGCGTAATCGGGCGAAGCGGCAGCATGCTCGCAATACTCCGCCAGTACACCGAAACGGACGTAATAGTCGGCAAAAACGGCCGCATCTACCTCAAAGGAGGAAACACAGTACTCGCAACGCTCGCAATACTCAAAATATGCAGGGAAGCGCACACGTCGGGACTGACCGACAGAATGACTGCATTCCTGCAAAACGAGTCGAAAAAGGTGAATTAACAAAATGGGTTCTTCTGCAAACAAGCCACAATTGATAGTAGACGGAAAACGAATCAGCGGACGCGGTCCAATGGACCTCCGCAACCTCAAAATAACCGCAGGCGTACTCAAGAAAGCCAACGGCTCTGCAATGATAGAATGGGGAAACAACCGCGTCCTCGCAGCCGTCTACGGGCCCAGGGAAGTGTTTCCAAAGCACACGACCGACCCACGCAAGGCGCTCATCCACGCCCGCTACGTAATGGCCCCCTTTTCCTCAGCCGAAGAACACGGACGAAGCGGGCCAAACCGCAGAAGCATTGAAATCAGCAAAGTCGCCAAACACGTGTTCGAAAACAACGTATTAGTCAACCAGTTTCCAAAGACCATGATAAACATCGACATGGAAGTGCTGCAAAGCGACGGCGGAACAAGAGTAGCGGCAATAACCGCCGCCTCGGTCGCGTTGGTAGACGCGGGAATTCCAGTGCGCGACCTGGTTCAAGGCGTTTCAATCGGAAAAGTCGACGGAATGCAAGTAGCTGACTTGGACAAGAACGAAGACAACTACGGCGAAAGCGACATGCCGGCAATCGTCTCGCTCCGCACGGGAGAAATACTGCTGTACCAAATGGACGGAAAACTAACGCGGCCCGAAGTCGACAACGCGCTGTCAATGATTTTCGAAGGCGCCAAGAAAGTCCGCGAAAAACAAGTTGAAGCACTGCGCGCAAAGTACGAAACCGACGTCGCGCCCCAAGAGTAAATGGTGATTTGAAAATGATTTTAGACGAAGTGAAAGAAGTTTACATAAAAGACTTGATGAAAAAAGGCCAGCGCGCCGACGGAAGAGGCGCAATGGACTACCGGCCGATTCGCGTCGAGAAAAACGTGTTCTCGAACTGCGAAGGCAGCGCAATAGCCTACTTCGGCGACACCAAAGTGCTTGCCGGCGTCAAAATCGACGTCGCAGAACCCTTTTCGGACAGGCCCGACGAAGGAATCTTCATGGTCAACGCCGAATTCACTCCGGCGGCGCACCCGGAGTTCGAAGCGGGTCCGCCTAACGAAAAATCAATCGAACTCGCGAGAGTAGTCGACCGCGGAATCCGCGCGGCCAACTCGATTGACGTAAAGTCGCTGGTTTTGCCCGACGGAAAAGTATTGGGAGTATTCGTCGACGTCTACGTATTAGACCACTCGGGAAACTTGACTGACGCCGCGGCCCTCGCCGCAATGGCCGCACTCAAGAACACCCGCATTCCCAAGTACGAGCCTTCGGCAAAGCAGGGCGCAAAGGGAACCTTCGTGCGCGAAGAAAGTGCGGGAAACCTCGCGATAAAAAGCGACGTAATCACCTGCTCGTTCGAGAAAATCGAGGGAACAAACATCCTCGACGCGACCGACGAGGAAGAAATCGCTTCAGACGGAAGACTTACCATCGCAGTTGCAGACGGCCAGTACATGGTCGCCAGCCAGAAAAGCGGACGCGCCGGATTCAAACAACAAGAGCTAATGTCGTTGTTCGACGCCGCAGTAGCCAAGTACGGCGAACTCGCCAAATACTTTTGAGTAGGTGAATGAAATGGGTTCAAGATACGGAGTAACCATAAGACAACGCGAACGAAAAGTGCTCAAGCAAAAAAACGCCAAGTACGAGTGTCCCAAGTGCGGCAAGAAAGCCGTCAAACGAAGGGGCAACGCGCGCTGGGAATGCAGGTCCTGCGGAGCAATCATCGCAGGCGGCGCATACTCCCCCGAAACAGCCATAGGAAGCGCCACGCGCAAAACAATCGAGTCACTCAGGCAGTCGAGCCACTGATCAAGCATGCAGTTCGCATTGTTTCAAGCCAGCTTCCCCGACTACGAGTACTCGCTGGAATTACGCGAGCCGATAAGCACGGAAGCGGTCGCTAAACTAGTTTTCGAAGCACGCGCCATCTGCGCGCACAAAATGTTTGACTACGCTCCCCTCGACCGCCAGAAAATCGCGGCCTTGGCCCCGAAACCGCGCAGCGAAGGACAACTCGCGCAAGAACTCTCTGCACTAAAGCCGTCTTCCCTCGAAGCAAAGCTCTCCGAATTCGTTACCGAAAAAGTTCCCGAGCCGACGGACGAAAGCAACGCCAAGAAAGCCGAAGCGCGAAAGAAAGGCCTCGCCAAAATCGCCTTGCAGTACTACTTGAAGACAATGCTCGACTCGGCGCTCCCAAAACCCCTTCCGAAAAGCGGCAAGGCCGCGAAAAAAGAAGTGCGGCTTGCGGCGAACACGGACGAGTGGAAGGCCGTAAAGAAAGTGGCGACCGACGGGTCGGTTGCGAACAAAGAAGTCGCGGCAGCCCTCGCAGGCATTCACGACACGCTCAAACGCAAGCAAGCCGAACTCACTCCGGCTCTTTCGGCGCTTGCGGAAAAACTCGGCGAACCCCGCAAGTCAATGTCCGCCCTGCTTGCCGCGTTGCCTCTCGCAGCGCAAGCGCCCGCGGAATTCAAACGCGAGGCATACGAAACAGTAATGGCTGCATGCGGCTACGCCCCTTACATCGACGCGGAAACGGTGGGCAGCGCGTGGCCGGAACTCAAGATTCCCAAGCCGCGCGGAAACTTCGGCAGCAAGAAAAAGAAGCGTTAAAAGGGAAAGCAACAAAACCATTTCATGCGCGCAGCAGTCACGGGTTTGCTAATTTTTTTCATCGCGCTATTATTTGCGTCGCTTACCAGCGCCGCCCCCTTTCATTTCGGAAGCTACTGGCTCAACGTAGAAGCCGAAGACACCGAAGGACACTCCGTGTCCGACATTCCCGTCGTATCTTCACTAGTGGAAGAATCAGCGTATACTTTCGAACTGTCTCTTAAACCGAACTTACCGCAAACCACTCCTTTCTTGGTTGGAAACGAAGTGAAAATAGTTGGCACGGACGAAAGACAAACTGACATAACCCACTGTTTCGAATGGGAATTTGCACCTAAAGACGACCGAACCGTTTTGGGAATTTACTATCCTTTTTATTCTGAGTGCCAGTACTGCGGCCTGGCGGTCTTGTTATTCAACGTCAGCAGACCTTCCGCCGGCGGCTATCCCGAAGCAAATGTGATTTTACTAAACATTACGTGCAACGCGGACGTTCTTATCGTAACAAATGAAGCAATGCTCGACCTGGGTGACCGACCTTATTTCGGCGTCCCATTTGACTACTGGATAAGCCGATATATCAATAGGTGGAATGAGAGACGCAACCCGCGCACTAATACTATCGGCAACCGAGTGCGCTACGTTGACTTATCTAATGACCTTGCAAGACAGACTTTTGGCATCAGCGATGCGCTGGACTTAGATGCAGAAGCGCTTGACAACGAAACAAGCGAACGGTCAAAACGCCTTGTCCCGACTATTCGCAGAATACGCCGCGAAGTGGACCCCGGTTACCTAATCTTACTGGGAGGAATGAGCGTCATTCCCGTGCCTTTCGACGACACAAATTCAGCCATTACGGACCGAGTGTACTCTGACGACCTCTATTCAATGCCATCCGACGATTCTCTACCTAACCTAATAGTATCCCGTTTTCCAACCCGCTATACCGAAGACAAGGGAGATGCTACTCCAATAGTCCTAGCAATAGATAACCTACTATCCTCGAATGATTCCTTAGACAGCATAGGCATGATAGCCGACCGTTGTGGAACCGGAGATCAAGCGTGTTGGAATATTACTTCCAATACGCCTATGACCGGCCCATTGGGTTCGGCGGCTAACTCCCTATGGCAGATGCTTACGAACCAAAACTGCAGCGACGACGCAGATGAATTACCCGCCTGCCTCTGGTCTCCCCCCGCATGCGTAACCGCAGACGATAACGGAATCTCACGACCCGAATTGTGCCACGGCGATGAACTGACTTCAATAAGGAATCAATCTGCTTTATTTTTTCTAGAGGCACACGGCGCCACGGATGGAGGGATTACCGCCGCAGGCGTTGTTCCCGCGCGTTCCACCGCGTCTCAAACACGTGGTTTTAAACCCGTTTCGTTCGGCATAATTGATAATCAACCTTACCGCCGAGGAGCAGTGGTAGTTGCGGACACCTGTTTTGGGGGTTTCATCGCAACTGAAGAGGGCGACTCCTCCTTTCCATTTAACGCCATAGAAGCCGGCGCGAAAACGATAGTTGGTGTTTTCGGCGCAAGTTTTGACTCGGGCTTTTACGTTGCTTCCGGACTCAAAGCAGGCCAAAAAATAGGCGCAGCAGTAACTTCGCTAAAAAAAGAGGCATACTTAGAACACTTGTCGTCCACTCTTGCGCTCACAAACGTAGAACGCTATGCGGCTACCAGCACAATGCTCTACGGCGATCCCTACGCGAGTCTAGAAACCGATGTCACGCCTATCTGGACGCCGGTTTTACGCCAGCCTTGAAACCAGTTCGTTAACCCCGTGACTCGAATTACGGACAGAAAGAAGGCTCTTTAATTACGCGCGCAAAATAATTACAGCAGGCTATCCAAAAGTCCGCCCAAACCGCGGATTTCATCAAGGGGACGGTTAAACCAAAGTGGTTTAACCGCTTTAAGGATGGGCTAGCCTGGCTATGCTTTCAGCTTTGGGAGCTGAAGACCCGAGTTCGAATCTCGGTCCCCCCACTACTTATTTTTAACCACTTGCGCCTAAAATCAATTCATGCTGTCGCTGAAAGCAATGCGCGAAGTCATTGAAAGGCAGGGAATCCACGAGCTCTACGACTTGAAAGTCGAGCAGACGAATGAAGGACTTGCGGTAACGCACATGATTTCAACTGAAGTCAAGGGCAACGTTCTGAAGGCCGCGAAGGCAGCGCTGCCCCCGGAAGGCCAGGTCGAGCGCGGCGAACACCCTCAAACCGGACAACCCGTTTACTTGCTGCAGCACGTCATCAAGGGAGGAAGGCTCGCTGACTTAGAGAAAGACATTCTGTCGGACAAGCAACAGTACAACGGCTTCATGCGCCTGCAGAACCTCATTACTTACTTGGAACGCCGCGCGAAGCGAGAGAACAAGTGAAAACCCGACTCTATTTTAATCCCCGAGCAACAAAAATAATTCATCTCCCGCTGTAGCTCAATGGTAGAGCACTTGGCTGTAGCTTGAAACGTCTTAAACCCGCGTTGCGCGCGGAAACCAAGGGGTTGCCTGTTCAAATCAGGCCAGCGGGACTCTTTTTTAATTCACGAACGCACTACTTGTTGCGATGAAAGACCGTTTTCCAATCCGCAGAAAACGCCTGGCAAAACACCTTCCCGAGTCCCCGGGCGTCTGGCAAACAAAGAACGGCGCGTACTACGTAAAACGCGGAAGCGAGTTGCACAAGTTCAGCGGACGCATTGAATTCAACGCCTCCAACTACGAAGGAAAAACACGGGAAGAAAAGCGGCGCAACGCCGTGCGCGACGCAAAGCTTCACGCAAAATTCTATGTCCAGCTGGCAAAAGAAGGGTTCTACCACCCCCAATCCATGTTCGCAATCGCCGACAGCAAGCGAGGCAATCCCGAAATAATAGCAATCATGCCAACCCTGCAAGTGTTCGACGGAAGCATTCCCTTCGAACAACAACGCCAAAACAAGCGCGACAAAAAAATGCTCATTCTAAGAAAATATTTGGCGGCCAGCCAAATGCATCCCGACGTCACGGACTATCCGTTCAACTGGGGCGAGCACGGAGGAGAAGTGTACTACCACGACATGCACTTGTTCCACCGCAACACAATGCCCGCCGAACTCAAGAAAGCCCTTGAAGAAAGAACGTCCGTCCAGCCGCCAAAGGAAGAAAGCGAAGCAGCGCCGCTTGAAGGCACTGGCTACGAGTACCTAACGGTCAAAAGAGGCTCGCAAGGACGCGAGAAAGCGCGAGTCGACGCCCTGGCGCACAAAGAACTGCTTGAAAAAATGGCGGGACAACGGCTTTACCACCCCGACAGCAACTTCCGGGTAACCCGTACGGAAGGCGGGTTCGCGCTGCAGGTGACGCACCCGTCGAACCTGGCGCGCGTTTCTCCCAGCAAGATCACGCCCGCCCTCTTGCAGAAAATAAATGCAAAGCGAGCGCTCGTCTCAAAAGCAGGAATCAAACCAAGGCAGGCGCACGAAGCCCTCCACACGTTCAACAACTGGGCGATTGACGAAACAGGAGAGGTCTACTACACAAACCTCCACTTCTTCAGACTAAACAAAGGCAGAATGCCCAAGCCAATACGAGACCTTACTTCATTCCGCGAAGAACGCCGCGAAACACTTTAATAAAGTTCAGCAGCCGAATAATACTCCTGAAAAGCCTTGGTCGTCTAGTGGTCTAGGATACAGGCTTGTCGAACCAAGACGCTCTGCACAAGCTCTAAAGCGATGGTGCAAAGAGCCTGTAACCCGGGTTCGAATCCCGGCCAAGGCGCTTTTCATTTTTAGTGGTTTCATTGGAAAAACAAAAACCCGGCGTGGGCGTCGGCGTCATTCTGCTCAACTCCCGCGGAGAAATACTGTTGGGAAAAAGAGTGGAAGACCAGAGCAAAAGCGAGTTGAAAGGAGGCTGCACGTGGACGCTTCCCGGAGGCAAGCTCGAGTTCGGCGAAACCCTTGAGCAAGCCGCAAAACGCGAAGTCGCTGAAGAAACCGGCTTGGAAGCAACTGACTTGACGGTGATAAGCGTTTCGGACGACATGATTCCTGGAAAACACTTCGTTACAATAGGCTTTGCCGGAAAACCCGTTGATGAAAGCAAGCAGCCAACTGCGGAAAACGACGAAGACAAAGACATTTCCGAATGGAAGTGGTTTTCCCCCGATTCCCTTCCGTCTCCAATGTTCTTTCCCAGTGCTCGCGCGATAGAAAACTGGAAGGCAAAACGACTCTACCGCGAGCGACAATCGCCGTAAAACAAGGCCTTAAATACCGCACAGTCCATAATTATTGCGTTAGTGGATTAGCAAAAACTAAGCCATTATCACAACGTTCCCTCGGAAAAATTCGTTTTACGGACGCGGAACAAGCGCTAAATTCG
>JACCLL010000052.1 GCA_013425325.1 Microcaldota archaeon
GTAGCGGATTTTGGGATTACGACTGAGTTTGCCTTCAAGCCGTTTTCTTTCAGGGCGGCCTTGACTTCGGTCGAATGACTTTCGAGAGTAGAGGAATTAAGCAGTTTTTTGTTGGTGAACAGTTCGACGTGGGTGAAGCCGGCTTCCTTCGCCTGGCGAAGCTGTTCAGGGACGCCTGCACGTGTGATGCTGATGATTCTGTCCATTGAATCAAATTAGTTTCGACGCCACTATAAAAAGGCGCGCTATTTTTTCCACGAAATGGCTTGAACCGGACAATTGGCTATTGCTTTATGCACGCATTTTTCCGAGTCGCCGGCAGGGTTTGTTGCGTGCGACTTGCCGTCCACTCCGAGCTCGAAGCTTTTTGGGCAGGTGGAGGCGCAGAGTCCGCAGCCTATGCACGCGTCCTTGTCGACGACCGCTTGTTTTGCCATTCGGAATCATTTGCTCCAGCCCAGCCGTTTTTGCGCGGCTTCGCTCATTTTTTCGGGAGTCCACGGCGGGTTCCACACTAATTCTATTTCCGTTTTCTTGACGCCCTTTACTTTCTTTACTGCTTCTTCGGCTTGTTTCGTGAGGAAAGCGTGCATCGGACACCCGGGGGTAGTGAGGGTCATGCGCACTTTGACGGCGCCGCCTTTTACGTAGACTCCGTAAATCAGGCCGAGGTCAACGATGTTTTCTCCTACTTCGGGGTCGAGGCAATTTCGCAGCGCGTCCAGTACCTGCTTTTTTTCCACCAACTTTTTCTCCTCCTTTTGTCCAAGCGTGTTCGTTTGCGTCCGTCACGGTTTCCTTGAGGTCGCCTCGCGCCGCCAGTTCGTTCAAGGCGTCGGCGAGCTTGTTTTTCGGAACGTGCAGGTTTTTTTCGAGCAGGGCCGCCGAAACCTGGTTCAGCGTCTTCGCGCCCCGTTTTTCTTCGAACAACTTGCCTACTATGACGGCCATGTCTTCAGTGAAGTTCCACGGGAACACCATCCACGCCCACTCGCGTTTCGACGCGAAGTAGTCGGGCACGAACTTCGAGTTCTCGAGCAGGAACAGCGAAGCGGTTTTGATCGACGCGGGCTTGAGCGCCTTGAGCACGGGCAGCGCCGTCCTGAAGCTTTCGCCGGTGTCGGCAATGTCGTCCACCAGCAGCACTTTCTTGCCGGCGAGTTTTGCCGTGAACGGATAGCGCAGGCGCGCTCCCTCCTGGTCGCGCGTTGCGGTAATGCCCCAGTGGTCTACCTTGATGCTGAGCAAGTCGGTTACGCCGAGTTGGTCGCACAAGTTTCTCGCCGGAACGTATCCGCCGCGCGCGATGGCGACTATTGCGTCGGGCTTGAACTTGTCGGCCCTCATTTTGCCGGCAAGCACGCGCGAGTACTCGTACATGTCGTCCCAGTTCCACAAAACGAATTTGTTCGCTTCAGCCAATTCCATTCCCTCCTTCAGATGTCGAGCAAAATCCTTATTTTCCAGTCCTTGGCGTGCGTGACGCGGGCTTCGTGGTGCGTCACCGCCTTTACGCAAGTGCGTCCGGCTTCGCGGCTCATGGGCCCGCCTTCGGCCGTTCCTTTTACCGAATAACCGTCCTGTGTTTTCTTGAATTGGATTACGCGAAAGCGCTTGAAAAAGCATTCGCTGACGTCGGACTCCGTAAGCAGTTTTGCGAGAGTCAGCACCGCAAGTTCTTCCAGCGACCCCGCTTTTTCTTCGACGCTGGCTTCGACTCCGCGTCCTACTTTCTTTGGGTCGGCAATTGTTTCGAACAACGCCTGCGCCGCGTTTTCCAGCGCTTCCTCGAACGACTTGCCTCCGGCTTCGAACAAGACGTCGGCCCTGTGCTCGAGCAACTCGTATTTCTTCATTTGAACCATGGAATAAACAGTTTTATTCCCTCGTCTGCGAATTTATAGGTATTGCGCAAGAGGTGTTTTTGCAGTGTTGCCTTCAATGGATCCAAAGCAGATGGCCAAGTTAATGAGCCAGATGGGCATTAAGAACGAGCCCATTCCCGCGTCTCGTGTTATCGT
>JACCLL010000076.1 GCA_013425325.1 Microcaldota archaeon
CGCTTACGCTCACGGTAGTCAAGGCGTTTGAAAGCGCGGCAAAGCTAAACACAATTAAAACTAGTACTAAGCTCGTTTTTTTGAGAGCCATTTACCGGTGCACCTCGGCGGGCTTCCTTTTCTGCGGGTGGTGGGAACCCCTAACGAACTTACGAGGGCGCGTATTTAAAGCTATTGTCTTCCCTTCGTCGTAAAACCTTTTATTTCGAGGGGCGTACGCTGGTTATGGAACGGAACGAGCGCGGTTTGCGTTCAGATTTGGTTCGGACTGACTTAAGTGTTTTAAATAATCGAGGCATAACTCTTTTTGTGAGAGCGGCATATCTCGTTGCGGTTTTAGTTGCGTTGGCAGCAGTTGTCAGCGTGGGCTGCGTTCAAAGCGGGGTTTCCAATCCTTCGCCTGCGGCGACTGTTTTGGCTACTCCTCTTGCGCCGACTTTGACTCCAACTCCTGTCGCGACGCCTTTGCCTACGCCGCTTCCTCAAACCCCTGATAATGGCGGCGTTAACGAGACTGGCGTCAATGAAACCGTTTCAAACGAAACAACGCAGATGCCTCGGGGAACTGCGGACGCCAACCTGGCGGTTGAAGTGTACGTTCCCGACAAGGTTTTCGCTGGCACGACGTTATTCTCGGAGTTTCACGACTCTCAAAAACCCCGAATAGTTGAAGTAAACTTGTTGGGCGAAGTAGTCTGGGAATACTTGCTTCCCGCAGACTTGAAGCAGTACACTAATCCGGGGTTTGACGCGTCCCTGCTTCCGAACAACAACGTGCTGTTTGTCTTGCCTTTGAAGGGAGTGTATGAAATCAATCGCGAAGGCACAGTTGTTTGGTCTTACTTGGACTCGAAAGTGTCGCACGACGCGGACCGGCTGTCTAACGGCAACACGCTTGTGGTCTGGGGCGGCGCCGACACCAAGGACGACGCGCAAGTCAAGGAAGTGAGTCCGGACGGAAGGATTGTCTGGAGCTGGCGCGCGAAGGATTACTACGACAAAGCCCCTTACGACGCAATCAACCGCGAGAACAGCTGGACTCACGCTAACGCGGCTACGAGGATGTCGAACGGCAACACTCTTATTTCCTTAAGGAACTTCCAGCTCACCATCGAAGTCGCGCCCAACGGCTCGGTAGTCTGGTCGCACGACTGGTCTTCCTTGGGAGAAGTTGACCCGCACGATCCCGAGTTGTTGCCTAACGACAACCTGCTGGCGTGCCTGCCTCCAACTGACGCGCCTTACCAAGCGGTGGAAATAAACCGTACTACGGGAGAAACGGTTTGGAGTTATTCTAAAGAAGGGCTCATGTCGAGCAGGGACTGCGACAGGCTGCCTAACGGAAATACTTTGATTGTAACCGTGCAAGCGAACCAAGCGGCCAGCGACCCAAGAACCGGACTCGTTTGGGAATCGCAGATTATTGAAGTCACGTCCGGCGGGGAAATAGTTTGGCAACTCGGCGTAAAAAACGCGTCCTCGGGCAGGAGCCCGGGGTGGCTCTACAAAGCCGAGAGAATACCTGCGTAAACTGAACGCTCATTCTGGAAAAAACGAGGTGCAGGGGGAGGGATTTGAACCCTCGAAGGCGCTAGGCCGCGGGATCTTAAGTCCCGCCCATTTTCCAGGCTCTGGAACCCCTGCGTAAAACGGAGTATGCAGTAGCGGAATAAAAAGAATAGAGGAAAAGAAAGGAAGCTTTACTTGCCTTTGGCTTCCTTTTTCTTGGCTCTCTTTGGCCGTAATTTAGTCCAGTCGCACTTGCGGCAGCGCTTTGACCCCGCGGGGTTGCGTGCCTTGCACTTCTTGCATATCCAAATGCTCAAGAGAGCCCTGTCTGCAATCGGAAACTTTCCCATAGTGGTATCACTTTACAATAAGTTTAGGCCGAAAGAGTTTTTATTACTTGGCGCGCCAAAACTATTCCTGGTTTTACGCCTCCGTAGCTCAGCGGTAGAGCACCTCCATGGTAAGGAGGGGGTCGAGGGTTCAATCCCCTTCGGAGGCTTTAACGCTTTCTTCTGGTGACGCAGTGATTTCGGTTGCGGAAATGATTGAATTAGAAAAACGAGCGGAAGCAAGAGGAGTTTCAAAACTGCAGTTGATGGAGTGCGCCGGCAAGGGAATTGCGGACGTTCTCGCCGAAAAGTTTCCGGGGCAAAGAATTGTTTTCGTGTGCTGGCACGGCAACAACGGCGGCGACGGCTTCACTGCCGCGCGTTATTTGCTTGACGAAGGGGTTTCTGTTAGAGTGTGGTTTGCTGGAGTCGAGGAAAAGCTTGCTTCCGAGGCGAAAGCGAATTTCTCGCGTCTTCCGAAAAACATTTTCACGAACGGCGTTCACGAGGCGGAGGTAGTGGTTGATTGCTTGCTTGGAACCGGTTCCAAGAAGGCGCTCGAGGGTCCGTTGGCTGAGGCGGTGAAGGAAATCAATTCCTCCTGTGCTTTTGTTGTTTCCGTCGACGTGCCGACTGGCGTTGACCCGGATTCTGGTAAGTCGAGGGGAGGCTTCGTGGATTGCGACTTGCTTCTGTCGGTTCACGACTTGAAAAAGGGATTGGCCAAGTTTGCGGCGAAGTCGGAAGTGGTGGACATTGGCTTGAAGGCTTTTGTCTAACGGATTTTTTCGTTCGATTGTTTTATTGCCGGGCACGTGAAGGCCATGTTCTGAGGGGTTTAGCACGCGGCGGCGTTTCTATGACTTGAGCGGGTGAAACTAGGTGCAGGGCTTTGCCTATGTTTGCTTCAGTTACTGCTGCTGCGGCGCCGGGGGGCGTGTGATAAAACTGCTTGTATAGTGCGATTTGCTTGAGCCTCATTTCTGTTGACGTAACCGGCTTTTGCGTGAGGGGTTTTACCAAGAGCCACAGGGGCACCGGCTTTTTTCCTTCAAGCAGGGAGGCGTGCGTCCAATTCGGGTCGACCTGAAAACCCATTTTTGCGTCGAAAGCCAAGCGCCTTCTCTTGTGTTCGAGTTCGTCCAATTTTCTTTTCTGCTCTTCTGAAAGAGATGGCTTGGAGAGGCCGCTGAGGCGGCGGTATTCATCGTGTTCTTCGGCGCCGTAGGGCTCTGTTTCGACGAACAGGTGCGTTGCGCCATGTCTGCGTGCGAAGTCCAGGCGGTGTTTGTATATGGCTTGTGCAAGACCGGCTCCTTTGTAGTCGGGCTTTACGAATATGAACGCGCCTAGAGCCACTCGTCCGGCCTGCGCGGTTGAAGTGAAACAATGTCCTACTGCTGTTCCGTCTTCTTTTCTGGCGACTAGGTATTGTATGTGCAATTGTTCGCCTGGCTTCGCGGATTTTTTGATGAGTGCAGGCGTTCGTTCCAGTTGCCACCGCTCGTCTTCGGGAAAATAAGTTGCCCACTGGCGGATACTGCTGCCGTACGCTTGGATAAACGCTAGCCTTTCATTTTCAGTCAGTCCCGCCTGCATTAACTGGAATTTAGCTTGCGGGGTCATCGGTGTTCCCATTTTCAGGGCGGGAAGGCCCCTTATTTCCTCTAGCGTGATTCGTTCGGGTTTGCCTTCTCGCCGCACCGTCATCTCGCTTACTTTTACGGTTAGCTCTTTAGGGATGTCGAAGAGTGACCGGATTTTTTCACGTTGGGCCAGGAATTCCTTTTTGAAACGTGTTATTACTGGCATTACGCCGCGCTCCGTATTGCTTTTTTCTCAGTCGCCTTGTCTGCGAGTTGCATCGCGAGCTTTGGAGACATTAGGTTAAGCGCCTTGCCGATGTTTGCTTGCGTGACTTTTGCACCGGGAGAGGGCGTGCCGTAAATGTCTCGGTACAAGCCGAGTTGTTTCAGCTTCAGTTCGGCAGGAGTAGTGGGCTTGCCGGTAGTTGTTTTCACCATTAGCCACAGCGGAGTGGGGGCTTCGCCTTCTTTGACGAGAGTGTGCGCGTGAACCCATTCGGGGTCGACTTGGAAGCCCAGCTTGTGGTCGAAAGAAAGCCTTCTGCGCATGTCAATTAATTGCTTTAACCGTGTTTGCTGTTCCTGCGACAGTTTTTCGGCGGGCAGGGCAGTTAGTTGCTTGTGCTCCCCTGCTTCTGCGTGGCCGTAGGGCTCGGTTTCGAGGAAAATGTGGGTCGCTCCTTCTTTTTTGGCGAAGGTTTCGCGGTGCTGGGCCACTGCCTGCGCCAAGCCGGTTCCCCTCAGTTCGGGCTTGAAGAAACTGTATTCGAACAACGCGACTTTGCTGCGGGGCGCGACGCTAGTCATCGACATGCCCACGACTTCTCCGTTTTCTTTCCTCATTACCAGGTACTGGTACTTGGTTTCGGGGTTTGGTTTCGTGGATTCGTTCAACAGCCTGCGCACTTCATCAGTGCCATAGCGTTCTTCTAACGGAAAGTAGCCCATCCACTGGCGAATACTGCCTCCGTAACCCTTGAAGTAAGTTTCTCGTTCTTGCGGAGTCAGCGCGGCTTGTGCCAACTGGAATTTTGCGCGCGGGCTCACTGGAAGGGGAGTTTCGGCTTCCGGAACGCCGTGGATTCTTTCTATTATGACGCGCTCGTTTCCGCCGGGTCGTTTTACTTTGAACTCGCCTATTTTCTCGGTGCGCGGCTCGCCGTGAAATCCGAAGAGCTTCCTTGCTTGTTCGCGCTTGCGCAAAAACTCGGGTTTGAAGCGCGTTATTACCGGCATTAGCGCGCGCCCCGCGTTCTGATAATTAGCACGCCGCCGAGTATTGCCGCCAGCATTGCCGCGAACGGAAGCGCGTCTTTCTTTGGCTCGGGCCAAGCAGGCAGCCCCAATAACGCGAGCAGGTCACTTGAGGAAGTTGCTGCTTGTCTTTGCGGGCCTGAGAGGAATCCGTCGCTGGGTTGTCCTACTATTCCGCGGTCGGTTTGGTAGAACGACGCGCCTTTCTGCGCGAAGGCGGGGTCGAGCGGAATGTCTTGTCCGTTGTAGGCGTACCACGTGCCGGTGCGGGGGTCGAAGAACAACGCGCCTCCCTGGCCTCTTGCCGCAACTAGTTCGCCGAGGTCTTGTTGGCCGTTGGGGAAAGTCACTTGCAGCATGGGCTTGCCGGTCTGCGGGTCTTGGAATATCTTGAACCTGAAGTCGCCTTGGTCGGTCGGGACGACGATTTCGTCTCCTTCTACTCTCATTGGGCCGGTGCGGTTGTAGCGCGTCCATTCTCCGGTTTTCTTGTTCAACACGTCTAGGACGTCGTTGCCGTTTTCGTCTTTGTGGAAGTAGTACCGGTAGTCGGGCGTTTCGAGGACTGCAAAGCCGCAGTCTTCCTGGATTTTTTGCAGGGCGTTGTTGAATTCGTTGGTTGCGTCCTCGCCGATTCCTGCCTTGGGCAGGACTTGGTCTATTCGGATTTCGTCGCAGGCCACGCTAGTCTGAATTCCGCGCATTTGCGAAATCGGGAGCGCCGCGAGAACGTAGACCGTTACTATCAGCCTGTTGTTTAGTCGGTCGTAGTCGATTCTGCCGCGTTCGGTCTGGATTTTTACGAGCGTGCCGAGTTCTTCTTCTCCTGCGCCTGTCGAGGTGACTCCGCTTGCGGTCACGCGGCCGCTTCCGAATACGTTGATTGCGGAGGTCGTGAGCAGGCCGCGGGCGTAGCTCTCGTTCTCCATCGCCTGCGGCGCCGGAACCTGGAGTTCCGCTCCTGGCGGAATTGTTTCGTTGTCCTGCAGGAACGAGAAGAAGCCCGTTGGCTCTTTGCTGGTTGAAACCGTTCTGATGAACCTGATGGTGGTGGCCTGCGTTTCGTCCGGCGTAGACAACACGGCTTGTCCGTCGGTGGTGTGCACGCGCTGTACTCTTCCGAGTTGCGCGGTCAAGTCGGCGGGGTCGATGCTTGCGCCAGTTAATTCGCCGAGTTTTTGGAGCAGGCACGCGGTCGTCTCGCAGGTTGCGTCGGTTACCGAGAGCGCCGCGCGGGTGTCGACTTGCATTATTTTCTTGCTGCCGCAAGTCATGGGCGCGTAAATCAGGGCATTGGGGATTATGGCGCGGCCAAGCGGCGTAGCGAGTTCCTGGAGTTTTGCGCGGTCTGCGTCGGCTATTTGAATCATTTCTCCGGTTGTGCGGTCTCTCCAGTACACTCCGCGTTCCCCGTCGATGCAAATCGAGTAGTTGGTGGAGTCGAAGCACATTCTGAAGCACTTGTTTTCGAACGAGTTCCACCACTCGAGGTTTGCCGTCGACAGCTCCAGGTAGTACAAGTCGTCCGGTTGGACAATACCCTCTTGTCCTTCGAGGACTGCGTTCAAGTGCAGGAGCTCCGGCCTTTCTGCTTCAAGCACTTTCTGCCCGAGTCCGTTCAAGGCGTCGAGTATGTTGAGGCGGAACGACGCGTTGCCTGCGAGGGGAGACGTTGACCCGAGTTGTGCCAGCGTCTGGCCCAGCGAGCTTTCTTTTTGTTCGGGCAGCTGCTGGTAAGTGAGTATGGTGTACTTGTTGTCCTTGCATGAAGAAACGTATTCCATCGCATTCGACGAAACGATCATTTGCAGCGCCTGCGGCAATGCAATGGCGTCGATCAGGCGCATTACCGGGATCATCCGCGTTTTAGTGAAGAAGGCGGCGGGTGCGCTGGCCTTGAACGCGGCGGGTGCGATCGCGTCTACTTTTAGTAGTTCCGCGGCTTTTAGGGTTTTCAGTGCGGGCATGAGCGGAATCAAGTTCATTGCATTGGACGCCGCCACTACTGCTCCGTATTGGTAGATGTAGTCGTCTATTTTTTCGTCGCTGCACTCGACGTTCTTGAACTTGTCGTGGTCTATCTTCATCACGATCTGGTTTACCAGCAGGAACGGGACTAGCGTGAGCAGCCTGCCGGGCACTTGGGTTATTTTGAACGTCATTACAAACGGAAGGCCGTACATCACGGATATTGCCGCGTGCTTCTGGAGTTCCTTGTCGTCGACGATGGCGTCGGCGGGCAGCATGTTCGTTTCCAACGGCATTGAACTGAATTTAGTGCTTGACTTGACTTTCTCGAATACCGTGAGCGTGCTGCTGGCCGGCTGTGGCCAAATTGTTTGAATCTGCCACGCGCCGTCGGAGAAGCCGACGCTTGTCGAAAGCGATTCCTCGGGGTTCTCCTGCTTTTCGGCGATGTTAATCAGGTAATAGCTGTTTGCGCGGAACGCTTCCTCGGGGGCGTTGACGTGGAACACGCCGCTTACTATTTCAAGCAGGCGGCCGAGTCCAAGGAAGTCCGTCGAGCTCCTGAACTCTTCCGCCACGTCCTTGTTTACGAACATCTTCAAGTAGTATTCCTTGCGTTTGTCCGCGCTCATTCCCCTGCTCGACAAGGCAATTGCGTCGTTGATCTGGTAGGCAAAGCGCGCAGGCCCGAGCCACAGGCTTCCGAGGACGAATCCGTAGCTGACTCTGCGGCGCAGGACCTTGAAGATTTCTTCGTAATCGTCCAGTTTTTTTGCCACGCTCTGCGTTGCCACTGTTTTGGCGAGGTCTGCACTGTCTTTCATTGTTTTGTTGAACATTGTCTCCTGTTGTTCCTTGAACCGCTCTATTTCCTCGTTTGCGGCGGTCTTGCGTTCCGTGAGCTCGGTTATTCTAGCGTTTTCTTCTGGCGTCAGTGCGCGGGCAGGCGGCCCAGCTGCGACGTGTTCGATGTCCCCAATTTCTTTTTCAGCCAAGCTTCTAGTGCTTTCTGCGAGCGAACGCTCTTCGGCAAGGCCCCGCATTTTCACGCCTTCTTGTCCGTCGCGCTCCATTATGCGGGCGACGTCCTTGTCCAGGTCTTCAACGGATTTTATTTTGCTCTTGGCGCCGTAAATGTACAACGCGCCGGCGGTGTTGAACACGACGTCGATCAAGTTTATCGTCGAAAACGCCTTCAGCCATTTTTCGAACGAGTGCGGAATGAGGATGTTGGCTCCGTTGTTTCCCCAGCTCACCGCTCCGGTCAGTGCGCCGGTGGTGAGGTGCTGGGGCGTTTGGAGAATGGTTGGGTTGCGGTGAAAACCTATTGAGAGGTCGTAGTCCTTGGTTCTGCCCATCAACCCGATGTAAGAAATAGTTCCCCTGAGGTCGGTGTTATCGAGCAGGCAGCTGTCCGCGTTCATTACCTGCAGGCGTTCCAAGTCGCTTACAAGCATCTTTCTTCCATTAGGCAAGGTCACTTGGCCGGTGTCGTAATGCGTTGCGCCCTGCTCGCTTTTCTTCTGCGGCAAAACCGTTGAAATCAGTTGCTCCCAGTCGGATACTTGCCTGTTTTGCGCCACTTGCTGTACCTGCTCGTAGGTAAGAGCGCCGTTTACTGGAACGCCCGTGTCTTGGCTTACGTCCTGCGGGTTCAAGCCGAAGCTTCTGGCAGTCTGTTCAAGCGGCCAAACGAGTTCCTCTTCCGCCGGCTGCACGGAGCCGTTCGTGTTATTAGGCGGAGTGACTCGCTGCGTTGCGTTTGCCGCCAGCGCGCGGTCGCTGGCGTCGGTAATGGTTGCTCCCTGGAAGTTAAACGTCGCGTCCCAGAACTGTTGCGTCTCTGCTGCGGTCATTGCGTCCAAAGCGCAGGCTGCCGTTCTGTCCCCGGTTTGGTTCGGCGTGGTATTGGCTGCTTGTGCAAGTGAAAACAATAGCAGGAGCGCAAGCAGTGGAAGTGCGGGAAAGCGCATGAATTATTTTAGAGTAATTCTACCTTTAAAAAGAGTGTTTCAGCCGCATTGCAGGGAAAGGATTTGCGTCAGCGCGTTGCCCAAATAGATTTCCAGCGCGACGAAGACGACGAAGGCGGACGCGAAGGTTACCAAGAGCATGAAAGCGAATTTCGGCGTCTTCTCGTACCTCGCGACAAGCGACGAGTAAGCAAACGACGCAATGAGAACCAGGGGAAACAATACGCACGTGGCAAGCGCCGCCAGCAAAAGCAGGAAAACCGCTTCCGAACCTATTACAACCACGTCAATAGCCATTTAGAGACCGCAATTGATTACGGAAGGGGATTAAAATGTCTTTTCGTTGCGCTTCCTTTAAATAATTCAGTTCCGTTAGCTGAAAACATGGTTTCTCCGGAAGAGAGGGACGCGCAGGCGCTGCAGGAAAAAATCGCGAGAATAAAAGCAAAGCTCGCCGAAGCAAAAGCACAGCTTCCCCCCGAAGCCGCTGCCGTGCCGGCGGCCACGGCCGCCGCCCCGCAGAAGCCGGCCGCTGTTCCTTCAGCTTCCGTTGAAATAGAGGTTCCGCTCAAGAAAGCGCTTTCTCAGGAAACTCCGATGCAGATGCCGGCAAAACCGCCTGCAGCGCCAACTCCTGTTCCAACGCAACCCGCGCAAAAGAAGCCCGGTTTTTTCGCGAAGTTGTTTACTCCCAAGCCCAAGCCTGCAAAGCCGGTTCCGCAAGCGCCGCAAGCAAAGCCCGCGCCGGTTGTTCCGTCTCAAATCACTTCGCCCGTGCTGGCGAGGGCCGAGTTGAAGAAAGCAAAGGAAAAGGAAGCCGAGCTCATTCTGCAGGACATTGTCGGCATTGCTGAAAAAGAAGCTGCGGCTGCCGAAGCAGCTCCAGCGGGACAAGCGCCTCCTGTTCACAGAAGGTACTTGCTTAAGCGCAGAGAGAAAACGACTGCCGTTCTGCCGGAGCAGGCGAGGGAAAAAGAAGAACTTTCGTTGATGGCCGCCGAACTCTATCCCGCAATGAAGCCAGAGGAAAAGCCGGCGGAAAAACCCGCGGCGAAACCCGAGAAAGCCGCGAGGCCGGTAAAACCCGTTCCTGAAAAGAAAGAATTCAAGAAACCAGAGAAAAAAGGCGCGGAAGCGCCTGCGCCCGGAAGGGCGTTGACGCTTGAAGAAATAATAGGCGGCGCCCCCGCAGGAGGCGCTGCGCCGGCTGAAGCGCCGTTGTTTCCTGCCGCGCCCGCAGGCGGCGGAGGCGCTCCGTTGTTTGCCGAATTAGGCGCAATAACGGGCGGTCCTGCCGCAAAACCTGAGGAAAAGCCCGTTGCGCCGGCAAAGCCGATTGAAGCAACTGCCGGCGAGTGCCCGACTTGCCACTCGAAGAACATCAAAGTGGTTTTCTGTCCCTACTGCGGGGCGGGAATGTGCTTCAACTGCTCGCCGTTAGTAAAACCCGAGGCGGACGCAATGGTTTACACCTGCCCCAAGTGCGGCGAGGAAGTAACCGTCAGAAAAAAGCAGCCCTAGTTTTCTACGCCGGCCAAACGCAGAC
>JACCLL010000078.1 GCA_013425325.1 Microcaldota archaeon
TCTCGTCGTCACCAGCGCCGGAAACAAGGTTTACGAAAAGCAACTGCCTGCAATCGCGTCCCGCAACAGCGGAATAACCGGCTTGTTCGCGGCAGCGTTCTCGCAGAACATGTGGTTCATCCTCGGAATCGTCGCAGTCGCACTGCTCGTAGCGTTGATGGCGGCCCGCTGGCGCGCTGGCGAAGAGGAAATCACTTCCTACTACCGCAAGCAGGCTTACCAACGCAAGCTCAGCGACATCCGCGAAGCCGCCGGCGCACCCGCGCCAGAAGGCTTCTAACTTCTTTTTTTCCTTCTTTTTCCAACTGTTTTTTTAAGCCTCTGAGCCACAGCTTATTTAATGAAATGGCTTTGTGTCTTGCTATTAACTGCTTTATTTTCGTTAGCCCAAGCCGCGGACGAAGACGAGGGAACATCGGCCAGTCCAGTGGACTACGCGAACAACCCTTACTTTGACGTTACTTTCTTGCCTTCGCTTGTTTTCGACTCAATTCATTCTTCGGCGCAGGTTTTGATTTCGCCCAAGCCCGGCGTTTCAATCAGGTTTCCTTCAGAACGAAGCGAGTACCGCGTAGTATACTTTCTTGAGGACGGCCAGGGCCAGTTCATTCACAACCCCTGTTTTTCAATAGAGCCCAACAACCTTCCCGGCGGAGGCTTGCGCTTGAACCTTGACTACAAGTCGTTCAACAAGGATTACGTCGACTCACTAGGAAACAGCCACTCGTACGGCGCGTGCGCGGCCTGCGGCGGAGCGTATGCGTTGACCACTTGGTTTACTGCTGATGACCCTGAGGAGCAAATAGAGTTGAGCATTCCTCTGTCGATTCCTTGCCAGGCCAACGTCACGATAGTAACCGATGGAATAAAGCTTGGCCTCGACTACCCCGCGTCTCCGTTAGTGCGCCAAGGCCGCGAAGTGGCTGCCGTCGACGCCGTTGACGAGTATTTGGCGCGCCTTCGCGCCAAAGGTTTGACTGTAAGGTACGTCGAACTCGAAAGTATACTTGCCTCGGACGCGTTCGACTATTCTTTTCCGTCCTTCGCTTCAATGGAGAACGAAGCGGCTTCAAAGAGACTTGTTCCCATAGTTAGAAAAGTTCTGGCAAAAACGCGTTCGGATTACTTAGTCATACTCGGTGGCACGGAAGTTGTTCCAATGCCTTTCCATCCCGACGAAAGAGTGATTTCCGGCGAGCCCGTCATTTATTTAGCGAGCATGGATGGAATAATTCCTTCGGATGACGCTTACGCAATGGCCGGCGACAACCAGCTTCCGCGCGTTGCAGTATCGCGCTTTCCTTCCGAATTATTAGACCCGGCGTCGGTTAGTTCAATGATGCTCGCGGCACTCAATGCTCCTCCGGTTCCCGCAAACTTCAATTCCGTGCTGGTAGTCGGCGACGCCTGCGGTTCTTCAGGCGACTGCTTCATTCGGGAAGCCGTCGATGAGTTTTCTAACCTGCTTTTCGGAAGGTCCTGCGCGCAAGACACTTTAATGGGCCGCTGCAGGCTAGTTCCTCCTTTTTGCAAGTACCACTACGACCCGTCAGGTGGGCTGCTTATCTTTGATGAAGAAGGCTGTACTCCGCTTGAAACCACTGAGTTAAGCGAAAAAACTGCGCTGGTTTTGTTCCTGCACGGAAGCGGAACCGGTTTTGTCGGCTCAAGTGCCGCGACCGCGATTGCCTCTATTACTGGAGAGGAAACGAGTTACGTTGCGTTGGAAGCAGCTGACTTTGATGGCGTCGAACTTACTGCCGCTCCCGCCGTTTTTTCAATTGCCTGTTACGGCGCGGCAATAGACTCTACAATAGGCGGAACTTCAAATTACGCCGCGCTTGCGCTTGCGCGAGCCGGCTCGCGCTCGATAGTCGGGCACACGCGCTTGGGCTTCGGAGACGGGCCGCAGTTCTTCAACTTCATAAGAACTTTTTTCACCGACCACTCTAAAACCATTGGACTGCAGTTCAAAGACCTGAAGAGCAACGGCTACCGACAGCGCCGCGCTTGGATCGAAAACACGCGCCACCAAGCCGAGGCAGACGTAGCTGCCTTGGACGTTCAAATAACCCAAGTGCAAGGGGCTCTTTCTTACGTCGATGCCGACAACTGGGAAGAAGCCTTGCCCTCGCTTCCGATGGGAATGGCTGTTTACCTAACGTGCCGCGCAAGGCAGCCGAGCGACTCTGCAGCGCGTCGCCTGTGCGTAAGAACTGATTTGCTGCAAATGCAGGCCCGCCTAATAACCCAAAAGACCTCAGTACTGGCGGGGATGCTCAGCATAGAAGAGGGCGAAGCACAAAGCAGGGCTTTTTCAGAAATTGAAACGCTGGTTTTGTACGGCGACCCTATCCAGACGTCTGCGGGCTGAAGTAAAACTCTTTTAAACCGCTTTACGTTATTTTAGTCATGGACGAGAAGGCGCAGGGCGCAATTGAATACATTCTCCTGGCGGGGGCAGTAATTCTCTTCGTGGTAGTGGTTATCACGATAATCAGGACTTACGTGCTTGCGCCGGGCGCTAACGAGACCCAGAGCCACTCCGGCGAGTACTTCGGTTTTCTGGAGAACTTTTCCAACGCCACGGTAACGCCGTAGCTCGAAATCCTTTTAATAGTGTTTTCTCCAATATTGTAGCGGGTTTTTAAGGCAAAACTTATTTTGACAGAGTTCAGTCCCTAAGGCTGGACTTGAAAGTTTTGATTGAAGAGGTGTTTGGAAAATGCAGCAAGGACAACTAGGCGGACAACAGGTCATGGTACTTCCAGAGGGAAGCAGCCGCGTGCTGGGGCGCGACGCGCAGCGCACCAACATAATGGTTGCGTACGCAGTTGCGCAGGCGGTAAAGACCACGCTGGGCCCCCGTGGAATGGATAAAATGCTCGTAAGCGACTTGGGAGACATCGTAATCACTAACGACGGAGCCACTATTCTCGAGGAAATGCATCTCGAACACCCTGCGGGAAAAATGATGGTTGAAATCGCCAAGACGCAGGACCAGGAAGTCGGCGACGGGACCACTTCTGCAGTAGTTCTCGCGGGAGAACTTCTGAAGAATGCCGTGCCTCTCCTTGACCAGGACGTGCACGCTTCTACGATAATCCGCGGCTACAAGGACGCGGCGGCCAAGGCAGTGCAAGTTCTTAACGAAATAAGCGACCCCGTGTCAATGGATGACAAGAAGCTGCTTGAAAAAATTGCCAGCATAAGCATGGGCAGCAAGACCATCGGCAGCGGAACCGCCAAGGATTACCTGGCGCAGCTGGTAGTCAGTGCAGTGACCCAGGTTGCGGAAAAGAAGGACGGCAAGATAGTCATCGACAAGGATTACGTTAAAATCGAGAAGAAGCAGGGCGGCGACGTAATGCAGACCGTTCTCATAAACGGCGTTCTGGTGGACAAGGAAATCGTTCACCCGGGAATGCCGAAAAGCGTTGCAAACGCCAAAATCGCTCTCGTCGACACGGCGCTCGAAATCGAGAAGACCGAGACCGATGCGAGGATCAACATCAACTCGCCCGAGCAAATGACTGCCTTCCTCGAGCAGGAAGAGCACATGCTTAAGGAAATGGTTGAGAAAGTCGCTAAAACTGGCGCGAACGTGTTGTTCTGCCAAAAGGGAATCGACGACGTCGCGCAACACTATTTGTCAAAGAAGGGAATAGTTGCCTGCCGCAGAGTGAAGAAAAGCGACATGGAAAAACTCTCTCGCGCAACAGGCGCGCGCGTCGTGACAACTCTCGACGACCTGAGCGGAAAAGACCTCGGGCACGCGGGGCTGGTTGAAGAACGCAAGGTCGCCGGCGAGCAAATGACTTTCGTTGAAAAATGCAGGGAACCCAAGGCCGTTACTCTCTTCGTCAGGGGCAGCACCAACCACATCGTCGACGAAGCCGAGCGTGCGGTGGTCGACGCAGTCGGCGCCACTTCGAGCGCAATAGAGGAAGGCAAGTACGTCACTGGCGGCGGAAGCACTGAAATGCAGCTCGCTGCCCGAATCAAGAAGTACGCCGTCGAAGTCGGAGGCAGGGAACAACTTGCCATCCAGGCTTTCGCGGACGCGCTGGAAGTCATTCCAAGAACCCTAGCAGAATCAGCTGGCATGGACTCGATCGACACTCTGGTCGAACTTCGTGCTAAGCACGAGAAAAAGGAAGGCCGGGTAATCGGAGTCGACATCATGCGCAGCAAAGTCGGCGACATGAAGGCCCTCGGCGTGATCGAGCCAATGAAAGTCAAGAAGCAGGCCATCCAAAGCGCTTCTGAAGTCTCTGAAATGATTCTGAGAATAGACGACATCATTGCCTCAAGAGCAAAAGGGCCTTCAATGCCTCCGGGCGGCGAAGGCATGGGAATGGACTAAAGCAAGTCCAGTTCTTCTTTTTTTTCTTTATTTACGCGCGCC
>JACCLL010000084.1 GCA_013425325.1 Microcaldota archaeon
TTGTGCGCGAAGTCGAAGCAAAAAGCGTTTTGACGAAGTCAAAGCTTGCCGACTACTGCGTCAACCCCTACTCGGGATGCGAACACGCATGCCTATACTGCTACGTTCCGCAAATGCCTTGGAACAAAAACCGCTTCAACCAATGGGGCGAAAGCGTCGAAGTGAAAGTAAACGCTGCAGAAGTGTTGGCCCGCGAACTGGAGAAAGCAAAGCGCGGCACGGTAATGATGAGCAGCGCAACCGACGCGTGGCAGCCGCTTGAACAAAAGTACGGAATCGCGAGAAAGTGCCTGGAAGCACTTGCTGAAAAAGACTTTCCCCTAACCGTGCTCACGAAGTCGGCTCTGGTCACGCGCGACACAGGCGTCCTAAAACGGTTTTCCAACGCAACCGTTGGACTCACGATAACCACCGAACGCGAAGAAATCGCGGCAGTCACCGAACCCTGCGCCTCGCCAGTGCGAGAGCGCCTCGATGCTTTGAAAAAACTTCGCGAGCAAGGGCTGCGCACTTACGCGTTCCTGGGGCCGCTGCTGCCGCTTGACGCAAAACGGCTAGTCGACGAACTGGAAGGAATAGACTTTGCGTTCATCGACTGCCTGCGCTACGCCACTCCTGCGCTGAAGTCGTTGCTTGAAGAAAAAGGCTGGAGCGAATGCCTTTCCAAAAAATGGGCGGAAGAAAAAAGAAGCGAGTTAACGCGGCTCCTTGGCGAAAAAGGCATTGAAGCAAAACCGCTTTTCTAGGTTACTTTCGTCCCGTCTTCAATGTCCTTCTCGGGAGAAAGGAGAACGACCGACGACTCATCCTCCGAAACAGCCGCCAAAAGCATTCCCTGCGACTCTATTCCCCTCAGCTTCCGCGGCTGGAGGTTGGCTACGACGACTATCTTCTTGCCCGCAAGTTCTTCCGGGGAATAGTATTTCGCTATTCCAGCCGCAAGCGTGCGTTCCTCGCCGCCTATCTTTATCCTGAGTTTAAGCAGTTTGTCGGCGCCCTCGACTTTCTCTGCGGAGAGAACTGTTGCAACGCGCAAGTCCAGTTTTGCAAATTCTTCAAAGGAAATGAGTTCCATTTAAACGCACCTGAAACGGTTTTCTTCCCACTCTTATAAATAATCAGGCGACGAAAAACAAAAGGACGCCAAATGGCTTTACCGGATTACGTAGTATTAGCCGCGGGACACGGCAAGCGCTTGTGGCCCATCAGCGAAAGCACTTGCAAGCCGATGGCGCGCGTGCTCGAAAAGCCGGTAGTGGAATGGATCGTAGACGGCATAGCGCCGAATGCCAACAAAATAACTATTGTAATCGGACAAAAGAAGGAACAAGTAGTAGAACGCCTAAAGGTAAAGCCTTACGCAAACAAAATAAAGTTCGTCGAACAACTCGAGCAAAAAGGAACCGGCCACGCCGTGCTGCAGGCAGAAAAAGCAGTTGAAAGCGATTCGTTCATAGTCGTCAACGGAGACAATTTCTTCAACCCCGCCGTCTTTCCGCTGCTCGCAAAAGAATGCGTGAAAGGAGGGTGGTTCGCAGTCACGCCCCGCGTCGCCGAACGCGGCCGCTACGGAGCGTACCAAGTCGAAGGCGGCTTCGTAAAAAAAGTGGCCGAAAAAACCGAGAAAGGACCCGGCTTTATCAACATCAACTTGTTCCACGCGCCTAAAAGCTTTTTCGAACTGCTTAAGCAACTCAAGCCGTCGGTGCGCGGCGAACTTGAAGTAACCGACGCGCTTCAACAGTTTTTCTCGCAAGAAAAAGTAAGGGCAGTCGAACTCAAGGGCTACTTCAACGACATAGGCACCTACTGGGACTACTTGGACGCCAACGCCTACGCGTGCCAGGAAATAATGCCCGCCAAAGTCCTCGGAACCATCGAGGATGGCGCGCGCGTAGACGGCAAGCTCTTCCTGGGAAAAGGCAGCGTACTAAAAACAGGCGCGTTGGTCGACGGGAATTGCTTCATCGGCGAAAACTGCGTAATAGGCCACGGAGCCGAACTGCACGGCAACACCGTAGTAGAAAGCAACTGCACCATGGGCGCAGCCAAAGTGAACTCGTCGGTAATAATGCGCAACTCCCGCGTGTCCGACGGAGCCGAAGTCGGGTTCTCTGTTTTGTGCGAAGACGTTCACGTCGACAAAAACTCAACGCTAGCCTGCAAACGGCCGGATGGAAAAACGGTTACCGCAAAACTCAACGGCACAGAAATGGATTCGCACAGGGCCGAACTCGGCAGCGTAATAGGAAAAGGCCTGCACTTGGGCGAAAACTCGCGGATTGCCGCCGGCGCGCTCGTAACAACAGCCTAGCCGCCGAACACCGGGCGCTTTGAAAGCAGCGGCGGAAGCGACAGTTTTTCGAAGGGCCTGCCGCGACACTCGTCCTTAATCAAGTCAGCAAGTTGTTTTGCGGACAGTTTTTCGTTCTTGCCCGTCGCACGGACGCGGACGCTTATTTTTCCTTCCTTGACTTCCTTGTCTCCGACGACTGCGACGAACGGAACCCACTCTAGTTCCGCTTCGCGGATTTTCTTTTGAAGCGTTTCAGAACGGTCGTCCAAGTCAACGCGCACGCCGAGCTCCTTTAGTTCTTCGAGGAGTTTATTGCAGTAGTCAAGCTGTGCGTCTGAAATCGAGGCCAGGCGGACTTGCGTGGGCGCCAGCCACAGCGGGAAGGAAGGAATCTTGCCGGCTGCAATATTGCCCGCCTCTATTTCCAATAAGGCGTAGACAATGCGTTCGATTGCGCCGGGTATTGACGCGTGGAGGATGAAAGGGCGTTTTTTCTTGCCGTCCTTGTCCACGAACGAAATGTCGTAAGTCTCGGCGTTCTCGACGTCGATTTGAACAGTGCTCAACCCGGAGGCTTTGCTTGCGTTGTCGACGTAGTTCATTTCGAATTTCGTTACGAAGTAGGCGTAGCGTTCGTCGAACAACTCGAGCAACATCGGCTTGCCAAAGTGTTTGGCCATGCGGAGGTACCATTCCTTGTTTTGCTCGAAGAAATCCGTCTGGGCCCGAAACGCTGTTTCGAACGGAATTCCGAGGTCGATGTTCCACTCGGCGGATTTGTGGTACTGGCTCTCAAACTCTTCTTTCGCCTGCTCCAAATCGCCGCAGAGCGTGTGCATGTCCGGCATTGAAAAAGCACGCAAGCGCTTGAGACCGGCAAGTTCTCCTGACTGTTCCCTGCGGAAGGAGTAGTGGGTGAGCTCGTACATTTTGAGCGGCAGGTCCTTGTACGAAATAGTCATGTCGTGCGTTATTAGAAACTGGCCAAAACACGCCGCGAACCTGAGGAAAAACTCTTTTTCGTCTGACTTGACTACGTACTGCCTCGCTGGAAAACGATTAAGGTACGCCTTTAGCGCGGGGTGCTCGTAGTCGTACATTATCGGCGTTTCGACCTGCATCGCCCCGTAGTCGACGGCAATGTCGGTAATCGCTTTTTCAAGCAAGCGCTTTATCAGAAGGCCCTTGGGAAGCCAGCGGAAGTGGCCGGAGTCGCTTGCCGGTTCGTATTGCACGAGGTTGTGTTCTTTCATCAAGCGGATGTGGGGCGGCTCCTGTGCATAAACGCGGACTTTCTTTATTTCGTAGTCTGCGAATTTCTTGAGGTTGTCGTGGCCTTTGAAGTCGAACGCCGACGCGTCGACGACTTTCCCGTCGGGAGTCAGTATGTAGAAGCGGCTCGCCATCTTCTCTTCTTTCTTCAGCGACTCGGAAACCGCTGTTTCGAGCACTGGTTTCTTGCCGGGCTCGATGGTCACTTCGACCGCTTCAAGCACTTTTCCTTTCGGCGTGACGAGCTTTGTCTTGCCGCCTGCTTCCGCGGAAATGGTTTTGCTTAATTCGCTCAGCGGGTGTCCCTTGCACTTGAGTTCGAATGACTTGTACCAGCCGAACGGGCTCTTGTGCGCCGTCTTGCAGAACGCCTGGCACAATGAGTAAAACTTGTTCAACGCCGCAACTGCTTCGGTGGGCTTGGCCAGGTCATGCGACAAGTGGGCATAGGGATAGACCAACAGGTTCTTTGCCTTGACTTCCAAAAAGTTTTTTTGAACCTGGTTGGCGGCGTCGTTGAGGACCGCGTCGTTGTCGCCTGGTTCGACGGTCGTAAAGACGACGAGAACGTTTTCGAGCCTGACGCCCTTCTTCTGCTCTTCAGTCGCTTCTTCCGCGCCCTTGATTGCCTTTTCGCGGACGGCGTACTGGGCGTAATCGCAGTGAAGTTCAAGCAGCCTCATTCACAAAACACCTTCTTGTATTACTCAGCCAAAGCATTAATGCCTTTACGCGGCAAGCACTTTCTGCACTATATAATCGGGGTTGAAGGGAATGAGTTCGTCGTAAGACTGACCCGTTCCCAAGAACATTACCGGTAGCTTCGTTTCGTAAGCAATGCTCAACGAATTTCCTCCCTTGGCGTCGCAATCGAGTTTCGTGAGCACCAGCGCGTCTATTCCTATTGCCTCGTGAAACTTCTTTACTTGTTCTACCAACGCATTGCCTGAAACGGCTTCGCCGACGAAGACTTTCAAGTCGGGTTTTACTACCCGGTTGATTTTCTCCATTTCTTTCACTAGGTTAACGTTGGTTTCTTGTCTTCCCGCGGTGTCAATCAGCACACAATCCGCTCCAACCGACTTGGCGTGGGAAACCGCGTCGAACGCGACCGCAGCCGGATCGGCTCCGTAGGATTGGCGTATGACGCGCACGCCGAGTTTTTCCCCGTGGTGAATTGCCTGTTCGAGGGCAGCCGCGCGGAAGGTATCGCTCGCGGAAATAACTGGAGTGAACCCGCTGTTTTTCAGCAAGTAGGCAACCTTAGCAATTGTAGTCGTCTTGCCGGCTCCATTGGGGCCCACGAAGAGAATCACGAAAGGCGAACCTTCCTTCTTGCGAACGCGAACCAATTCAACTACGTCCACGGGCTTGGCTGAAGAAAGAGTCTGAAGCAAGGCCGCGCCTACTTCCGCGCGGATTTCGTCCTGCACCCGATCCTTGTGCACTTTTTTTCCAACCAAGCGCCTCTTCAAATCGGTCACGAGAAACTGTGCAGTATCGAATGTAACGTCGCTTTCCAGCAAAGCAATCTCGAGTTCTCCGAACAATTCCTCGGTTTCCTTGTCGGAGATGGTTATTTCGTTAGTAAACACAGACTTGAGTTTGGTGAGTATTCCGAGCTTTGGCGCCAGTTCGCGTTGTTTTTCTTCCTTCGGAGCAGGAGGCACGTCAGGAACCGGTTTTTTTATTTCTTGAACAGGCTTTGGCGTCGGAAGCTCGCGCGGTTTTTCAACGGCCTTAGGCGCTTCAACTGGCTCTGAAACGATGGCTTGCTTCCGTTCCTCTTTTGGGGCTTTTGACTCTTCGACTGGCGTTGGAACGGCTTTAGGCGCTTCAACCGGCTTTTCTTCAGCAACAGCGGCTTGGACGGGTTGCGGTTGTTCGACGGGCTTTTCTTCCTCTTTCTTCGTCAGCGAGGAAACGAATGAAGAAATTTTTTTCTTGAGTAAGTCGAACATTTTTCAAATTCCCTTGCGAGCTTTCTTGATTTTCTTTGAGAAAGAGGAGTACTCGTCGTCTCTGACTGCTTCGGAAACGCCGCGGAATCCGCATGCGCGGCATGCGCAAATCAAGGCGCTCAAGTCCCCCGCGACGATTGTCTCGGTTTCGCTTGAACCGCATTTGGGACAGTTCGACATTTTAAATCACTTTCTTGCTTCAGCGGCTTTTTCCTCGATTGCCTGAATCGACTGGCCGACTGCCATCAACTCGTTCTGCAGCCCCTCGGCTGCTTTTGAGAGTTTTTCCTGTTTTTCCTTCAAAAGCGCTTGGGCTTCCGCAATTGTTTTTTCCGCGACGACCCGGCCGCCTACTTCGGCGAACACTTTCTGCTTGTCTGAAACGCGGAACTTGGCCATAATTCCCGAGCCGAGCGGCATCAGCAGGTCGTCGTTCTTGGAAACTGCTTCAAGCGAGCGCGCTGCAGCGTCGTTTTCGACCAAAAGCGCCTGGACTTGCTGAAGCTGCTGCTGTATTTCGGCGCCCCGTTGTTGAAGCATGCGGTAGTCGAGTTCCATTCGCGTCATTTCGTCGTCAGACGGGTGCTCGTGCGGAATTTGTTTAATTTTTTCAGCCATTTGCAAAAACCTCTTTTCATTCAAGCGACAGCGCGTCGTAAACTCTTTGCACTTCGAATCCGGTAGTCATTTCTCCGACTGCCGCGCCCTTTGAGTTGGCAGTGAGTGACAGTCCGTTGCACGGCGACCCGAGGTTTGCGGTTCCCTTGCCTGCCGATACTTTAAAGATTTTCTCGAGTTGCTTGAGTTCCTCGTCCGAAGCCTCGTTGCAGGCGAAAAATCCCTTGTTGGTAACTATGTTAAGCGCGCCTATCGTGTTGAAGCCCGCGATTTTCGTCTGCAAAACTTCCACGCCGAAGCAATCGCCTATTCTTTTCACGTCCCTGGCGGGAATTGCGGGGCTCACCAGCGCAGCCGAGTCGTTTACTAGAATGTTGTTGCCCGGCGCAAAACACGCGAGTTTCATGACGTTGAGCCCCCTTTTCTTCAAAATCTCTTGCTCTTCCTTTTCAGAAAAGTCGGGCAGCACTACGCCGTGGGCGTTCATTGCCGAAAGCAATCCGATCAACGGGGACTGGTCGACGAACAAGTGTACTGGCTCGACGCCGAGCGCTTCAACCATTGGGGAAACGGTTTTGTGTGGAGCGCTTTTAGGACAGAGCAAGAGCTTGTCGCTGGCCCTGAAAAACAAGCCGAGAAACGGGTTTTTTTGAAGCGACAGCCGCACTATTGCCAAGTGAAAGCGCCTCACGCGGGGGCCAGCTTGGCCCAAACCAGTCCTTCCTTGTCTTTGGAAGCATTGACGCGCAGTTTCTTGGGCGGCCTCTTGCTTCCGCGCGCGAAAACAGCGGCTGAAAGAGCCGGGTCGAGTTTTATCTTGCCTGCGCCTGCCTTCATGTGACGCGCGAGAAACGCTTTAGTCATTTTCACGGCTTTGTTGCCGCGCGAAGTCTGCGTTGTTTCGTACGCCTTGATCAATGGAATGACGTAATTGCGTTCCAAAACAATTTCCCGCTTTTTCTCTTCCTTTCCCTTCTCAGGTTTTTTCGCGGCCTCGGCCTTCCGCTCTTCCTTCTTTGCCTCGGCTTTTGCCTCGAGTTTTTCCGCAGGCGCGGCGGCTTTCTCGACCGCCTTCTGCTCGGCTTGAACCGCTTCTTCCTTCGCCTTCACCTGTTCTTCGGTTTTCTGGATTTTTTCCAAAGCCTTTTCGGGCTTCGGTTGTTCTCCTCCTGCCATCAAAATCACCTTGAATTACTTTATTTTCAACTTGAGCCCGCGGTGACGCCAGCTCCTAGCACGCGGATTGCGCGTCAGCTTCCGCGCAGTCCTCGCAATAACGAAAATCGGCAGCCGTCGGTTCTGCCTGATTGCCTTCGACAAAACAGCTTTCTTTGCAGCAGACTTGTTCCTCGCCATTATTTTTTTCTCCTCCGTTTAAACGCGTCTGATCGTCGTTTCCCTGCGGCCGCCCAAAAGCCTTGCCGCAAGTTCCTTCAACTGTTGTTCCGAAACCGTTCCCTTCAACTCTCCACGCTGGTACAACATTATCACCAGCGAAGACAGCTTGAGATACAATTCCGGGTTTGACATCCGAATGTTCGACAGCCTCTCGTACGCAGCGGGCTCCAGCAACTGGCGTAAAACCGTTCTCCGCTGCAGTTCCTCTTCACGGGCTTGCTGCAACTGCTCCAGTCTTCTGCGGTAAGCGTCTGCGTCGCCAGGCTGTTGCTCCATTTCATCCCTTTTCCAAGCGCGCGGCCGCCTTGTCCAACAACGACCGGCCAGTGCGCGAAATGCGTCTTCCGACTTTCTGTTTCTCCATCAAACCCGCTTTCTCAAGCTGCTGGAGAGCCAAGCGAATTGCCTTTCCTCCGGACTTGACGTGGTGCGCCCGCGAAACAACGTGTTCGCGTCTTCCGCCGTACTTGTTGCGCAGCCGCCTTACTCCGATCGGGTTTTCGGTCTTGTAAGCCGTCCTAAGCAAGGAAGCGCAGCGGATGAACCACGCGTCCTTCTGCTCGGGAACGCGCTCTGCGTGCGGACCCGTTTTCACGAGGCCATACCACAGGGGGGCTTTGACTTCGGTGTTTTTCTTGAGTTCCTCGGCAACCGCGTTAATCAACGCAGTAGCTGGAACGTCGAGTGCTGCCAATAACTCACCTCAAAACGTAACTTCTGTTCTTTCGGCCAGCCACGGCCTAAAATTTATAGAGTCAACGACTCAATGGCGAGATAATTCTGGAAAACGAGTTATTTAAACGTTGCCCGCGCGCCGACTTTCCTCGCCGCGCCGCAGGCGAGGCAGACGTAAACGGGGATTTTGTTGCTTACGCGAACGCGGAGCGTTTTTCCCTGCACGAAGATGGTTCCGCATTTTTTGCAGAACAACTTGTTGCCCAGCTTTATCCTGTGCCGCATGGCGATTCTCTTCGCTAGTTCGACGTAGCGCTTCGACAGCTTCTCGTCCTTTCCCAGTACCTCGCGCGCCATCTGCAAGAGTTTTCTGATGCGTTCGCGCGCGATTTCTTCGGCGTTCACGCAAAACCAAGCGCACGGTTCAATAAAAGGAAATAAGGCAACGCAAAAAGACGGCGTTGTTTTGACCGCAAGATATTTATTACGAAACCAACCCGTAGCAATGCGGTGAAGTAAATGGCGGGGCGACCGGGTTATTTGGGAGAAGCATGGCGGCTGCGACAGCAATCAATGCTTCGCGGAGAAAAATATTACCTCGACCCTTTCCATCCCGACGTAATGAAGCACTTGAGCGCCGCGGAAAGGATAAGCGGAAAACGCCCTAGTTCGTTTTATGAAGCGCTACACGCGCAAGACATCAAGCTACCTCAAGCAAAGAGCATACTTAACGCGCTTGCAGAAAAACAACACCTCGACTACAGACTATCAAACCTAGGAGAAGAAGGACTATCGGAAGAAGTGGCGCGGAGGTTTGGCAGAGAAGGCCTGCCGCCGCTCGAGAAGTTTCGGCGAGCTTTTGTTGCAGCTAAACTGAGGGAGTACCAAAAGTACCGCGCTCAGCAGCCTTAGCTGGCGACGGCTAAGAAGGGTCGGAGTGGGCCTGGAGGGATTTGAACCCTCGACCACCAGTTAGCCTAGAGCAGCACGCGGCACGAGTCCGCGGGCGTCATATAAGACGTGCGCAACCTCTTTCTCCGGAGGAAAAAGGGTTTTGGTGCTCTAACCAGGCTAAGCTACAGGCCCTCTGGAATATTTTGCAGAAACTTGTTTTAAACAGGTTGCTAGGCGCGGCCGTGCATTTCGACGAACCGCCTTCTCGCTTCCTCGCGCGCGACTGGTTTCTCACGCAAGCGGCTGACTCCCAGCGCCTTCGCGTTCTCTTCTACTTGCGGAAGAATTATTTGTTTCGCCGCTTGCGTTCCCTTCCTGTAGCCTGGCCACCATTCGGGCAGCCTTTCTTTTGCGGAACGGCCGAAAAACCGCCTTGAAGGTGGGCGTTCGAGTCCAGTAACCTGCGCGGGCGGCGCGGAAGGAAGTAATTGAATTGGAACCAGTCTTCCCTCCCTCTTCTGTAAAACCATTGTAATCGCCCAGTGTCCGTGGACGTCGAGACCGAAGTTTTGCGGGTAGCTGGTTTCAACGTACAGCCCTCCTTCGCGCAATGCGGCAACGATTTTTTCGCGGACGGCTTTCTTGTCGGAAACGTATTTCAACAAGTTTGACGCGCGGATTATGTCTGCGTTGTTGACGGGAAGAGCCTGTTCCTCTACGTTAAGCCGATGGTAGTGCACCCCCAACGACTTGCTACCGGCAATACTGTCCGGCACGTCTTTGTCTACTGCGTGCGCTTCGACGGACGCGCCGACTAACCGGAATTTCTTTACTGCCTCAAGCGTCGTCACTGCTCCTTTTTGACCCGGCGCAACACCCATGTCTAGAAATCGTAGAGTACTTCCCTTCGGGAGGTGGCGCACGAACTCCTTTGCCAAAAACGAGTCTACGTGGGCGTGCCTTCCGGGGAAAGTATAACGCAATTTAGTTTCATTGCGGGAGTCTTCGCGGGCAAGCCGCTGGCTCTTTCTCACGCCTATACCCTGCCACGCTCGGTTTAAAGAAATTCCGCGAAACCGCTTGGGCCGGTTTTCCATGAATGGTTTTTCGCTCAACTGCAATTAAATACGTTCGACCCCTCTTTTTTGTCATGCCCTTGTTTCAAGACTTTCGTTCAATCGAGTTGAAAGACTGGCTTTCCCTTGCAAACGCAGCGTGCGGGGCCGTGGGAATAGTTTTGGCGGCGGCAGGATTCGCGGAAGCGGCGGCGTACATTGTTTTCGCGGTTTTGTTCGATTACCTGGACGGCAAAGTCGCTCGAAAAGGCAAGCCGACGGCGTTCGGAAAGGAATTGGACTCGCTTGCCGACTCGGTTTCCTTCGTTGCGGCGCCCGCGTTCGTCGTCGTTTCAATGGCTACTTTCAACTTGCTTGCCTTAATCGGCGGCGTAGCGTATTGTTGTTGCGGAGTGCTGCGGCTCGCTTGGTTCAGCGTACAAAAGGAAGCGAAAGTGTTTCGCGGCGTTCCTTCGCCGGCGGCGGCAGTTGCAGTGATAGTGCTCGGATTGGTTGCTCCCGCGCTCGGCTGGCTGTGGCTCCTGCTTGCAGGAGCGGGCATGGTAACAGCAATAAAAATTGCTAAGCCTAAACTATAGTCTGACGTGGTTTTCCAATGGACTTGGGACAGGGAATAAGGAAAGCGCTCGCGAAAATCACTGGCGCGGCCGTAATCGACGAAAAAGCCATCAAAGAACTAGTGAAAGAACTGCAGCGCACGCTCATTTCCCACGACGTCAACGTCAAGCTAGTCTTCGAACTCACGAAGCGCATTGAAGAAAAGGCGCTGAAGGAAAAGCAAGCAGGC
>JACCLL010000091.1 GCA_013425325.1 Microcaldota archaeon
AGCAGTGGACGTAGTTACCGGCGAACCGTCAGTAAAACTATTGGCTTACTTGGAAAAGCCGTTTGACTTGGCAGTCGCAAGCGCGCGGTCCTGCTACAACCCCAAACTCATTTTCACGCAAGAAGTTACCGACAAGCACCGCGATTTGATAGGCAAAAGCATTTACGAAGCCGGCCACCACACTCCCTTCCAGCACCCTGCCTTCGTGTTCGGGTTCGAAAACATTTCCCGCCAGTTCACCTGGACTTTCCTCCACAGCCACCCTTACTACAACTCCGAGCAGTCTTCCCAGCGCTACAACGTCTTGGACGAAGCACGGGTTTACGTCCCTCCTTTGAGCGCCGAAGACCGCAAGGTTTACGAAAACGCGGTTGTCAAAGCCTGGGAAGCGTACAACGAGTTGTCGAGAATTCTTTTGGACGACACGCGCAAGACGATGTCGGGAATTGCGAGAATAAAGGGCTTGAACGAAAAACAGTTGGCCACCGAGGCGGAGAAAAAGGCGATTGAAACCGCGCGCTACGTCGTTCCCGTCGCGGCGTTCACGTCGATGTACCACACTATTTCCGGAATCGAGTTGCACCGGTATTTACGAATGGCAAACTCGGGGGACGCTCCGACTGAAACCAATCAAGTTGTTCGCGCGATGGTTGACGAAGTAAAGAAAGTTGACCCCAGTTTTTTCGAAAAAATAGGCCAGGAACCGATTCCTTTGCAGGAACTTCCGGAGCACAAGAACGGCGTGCAGTCAAGCGACGAATTCAACGCAGAGTTCGACGCGCAACTCGGCGGCTTGCACTCAAAGCTCGTGAGCTTCGACCCGAACGCGGAAACACTCGTTGCTGACGCCGTGCGCGAAGTCCACGGCGCGACACGCGCTTTGCTGTCGGACGAAGCTGCTTTGGATTTAGTGTTGAACCCGGCCAAGAACCCGCATTTGCTTGACACTCTCAACTCTTGGACGCACTCGCCCATTACGCGCGCGTTGAACCACGCGACTTACGTTTTCAAGAAGAAAATCAGCCACACGGGCGACTCGCAGAACCAGAGGCACAGGACGACTCCTGCGTCGAGGCCGTTGCTGACTAAAACCCACTCGAAAGAACCGGATTTCATTACGCCTGAACCGATTGCGCAAAACCCCGCTGCCACTGCAGTCTACCAAACGGCCATGGCGGACTTGTGGAACGCGAAAAACGAGTTGATCGAACGCGGCGTTCCAGCTGAATTCGCGTGCTATCTTCTCCCCAACGCAGTCGCATTGCGGTTCACCGAGTCCGCGCCGTTGATTCACTGGCTGCACAAGGCCCGCTTGCGCACCTGCTTCAACGCCCAACGCGAAATCTTTGACTTGACGATGCAGGAACTAAAGCAAATCCGGGCGGTGCATCCCCGGCTCGCGAAGCACATCGGGCCCGCGTGCTACGCTAGAAACGGCCTCGTCGAGGAAAAGCCGTTGGAAGGCCCTTGCCCCGAAGGCGTGCGCTGGTGCGGCATTACGGTGTGGAAAAACTTTCCGAACGTCAAAAGACCGTTTTAGGTGATTTCAGTTGAACCGATTCAGAGACTCCCTAGACAAAGTAGACCCGATCGTATTTGGCTTGATCGAGAAAGAAAGAAAACGCCAGCAAGACGGACTGGAAATGATTCCCAGCGAGTCGTTTGCTTCACTTGCTGTGCTCCAGGCACTTGGTTCCGTGCTTAACAACAAGTATTCGGAAGGCTATCCCGGCAAAAGGTATTACGGCGGAAACCAGGTGGTCGATGAAGTCGAGTCCCTCGCAATAGAACGCGTAAAGAAGGTATTCGGCTGCGAGCACGTCAACGTCCAGCCCTACTCCGGCTCTCCCGCTAACGTGGAAGTCTACTCCGCTTTAATGGAACTCGGGGACACCGCGCTTGCAATGAGCTTGTCGGAAGGCGGGCACTTGACGCACGGCCACAAAGTCAGCTTCACGGGAAAAGCTTGGAAGTTCGTGCACTATGGAGTAAGCAGGAAAGACGAGCGCATTGACTTAGAGCAAGTGCGCGCGCTGGCGCGCGAGCACAAGCCGAAAATAATCGTTTGCGGAGCAACCGCTTACTCAAGAATCATTCCGTTCAAGGAATTCGCTGAAATCGCTCACGAAGTCGGCGCTTACGCAATGGCCGACATGTCACACCTTGCAGGACTGGTTGCCGCAGGAGCGCATCCTTCTCCGTTTCCGCACATGGACGTCGTTACTACGACGACGCACAAGACTTTCAACGGACCCCGCGGCGCAGTAATAATGTGTCGAGAAGAGCTTGCGCAGAAGGTCGACAAAGCCGTTTTTCCGGGAATGCAGGGCGGGCCACACAACCACGTCACCGCGGGGATAGCCGTCGCAGCCGGGCTGATGCTAAAGCCCGAGTTCAAGGCGTACGGAAAGCAGGTAGTGAAAAACGCGGCTGCGCTCGCGAAAACGCTTTCGGAAAGCGTTCGCATTATTTCAGGAGGAACCGACAATCACTTGGTTCTAGCCGACGTTTCAAAAGCAGGCGTGTCCGGCAAGGAAGCGGAAACCGCGCTCGACCAAGCACTTATTACCGTGAACAAGAACATGATTCCCTTTGACCCAAGACAGCCGTTCGACCCTTCAGGAATAAGAATGGGCACCCCCGCGATTACGAGCAGGGGATTCAACGAAAGCGAGTGCAGTGAAATAGGCGGCTTGATTGCCAGAGTCGTGAAAAACCACTCCGATTCTCAAGCGCTTTCTTCAGTCAAGCAAAGAGTCCTGGAACTGACTGCGGCGCATCCGATGTACTAGAAAATGCGGCCACCGGGATTTTCGCGCAAGCGAAAAGCCGCAAAACTTTTTGCTTGAAATCGAACCCGGGTCTCGAGCTTGGGAAGCTCACGTGCTACCACTGTACCATGGCCGCATCCAACTCTTTTTATTTGGTTGAAACCAATTTTTAACGAAGTGGTTTAATTGAAAGTCAGGAAAGCAGTTGTTCTCGCAGCCGGCTTCGGCACCCGCTTCCTTCCCGCGACGAAGGCGCAGCCGAAGGAAATGCTGCCAATAATCGACAAGCCAATCATCCAGTACGTGGTGGAAGAAGTCCTAGAAGCGGGCATTCGCGACATAATTATAGTGACCGGGAGAGGAAAGCACAATATCGAAAACCACTTCGACCGCAGCCCCGACTTGGAACTGCACCTGCTGAAAAAAGACGACAAGGAAAAACTCGCGCAAGTCGAGAAAATATCGAAAATGGCCGACGTTTTCTACGTGAGGCAAAAAGAGCAGAAGGGGTTGCCTGACGCAATTTACTGCGCCCGTGACCACATCAACGGAGAACCTTTCGCGGTATTGTACGGCGACGACTTTTTCACTGGAAAAAATCCACTGAAAGAACTGCTCGACGTTTTCAACAAATACCAGTCATCAGTTGTCGGCGTAACCGAAGTCCCGCGGAAAGAAGTTCACCGCTACGGAGTAATTAAAGGCAGGGAAATCGAGCCAAGCGTCTACGAAATGGATGACGTCGTCGAAAAACCGCGCGTGGAAGACGCGCCTTCCAATCTAGTGAATAATGGGCGCTTGGTTTTAACGCCGGAATACTTTGAAGCAATCGAGCAAACGCCTTTAGTCAAGGGAGAGAAATGGTGGCCCGATGCAGCGCGAATTCTCATGAAGAAACAAAAGTTTTACGCCAAGCGAATGGACGCCAAGTGGCATGCCGTCGGCGACAAAACCAACTACGTAAAAACAACCATCGAGTTTGCGTTAAAGCGCGACGACATGAAAAACGAAATCAAAGCCTATTTGCAGGAGCTGGAGAAAAAGAATTTCGTCCTGGATTAGCTCAGCAGGCTTTCGTACAACCGCGCGTGTGCTTCAGCCATTTTCTCGGAAGAGAATTTCCTCGAGTTTTTTAACGCGTTTTGGGAAATGCGCGAGCGAAGCTTCACGCTGCCGCAAAGTTGTTTCAGTGCTTCGGCAAGCGATTCGGCGTCTCTGGGTTTTACGACCAGCGAGTCAACGCCTTTTTCAACCGGTAACCCAATGTCAGTTACTATTGGCGCGCAGCCGCTCGCCATTGCCTCAAGCAATGAAACGGGAACTCCTTCGGAGAGGCTGGGCAGCACGAAAACGTCTGACGCCGCTAGTATTGCCGGCGTGTCGGTCCGGTGGCCCAAGAAAAATACGTTGTTTAAACCCAGTTTTTTGGCAAGCGCTTCCAACCGGCTTCGCTCGGGCCCGTCGCCTGCAATCAATAAAACCGAGTTTTTGCCGCTTTTCTTGAACGCCTGCAGCAGGTAGTCGACTCCTTTGACTTTGCTGAGGCGGCCCACGAAAGTAACAACTGTTTCGCCGTTTATTCCGAGTTCTTTCTTCAGCCGCGCGGCTTTCGCGGAATGCGTTTTCCTGTCGAACGCTTCTAATTGAATGCCGCTCGGAATCACGACCGCGTTTTTGGCGAAAACCCTTTTTTCGGCAAAGCGCTTTTTCTCGCCTTCGCTGAGGAAAACGGTTGCGTCGGCGCTGCCGTAAACGAGTTTCTCAAATCCAAGCAACGCCGCGTTTAACGCCGCGGAGTACTGGCCGCTCGCGATTCCATGCGGCGTGACTACGACTTTCTTGCCGCGCAGCCGGCCGGCAACGAGGCCGAAAAAGCCGGCTACTAGGCCGTGGGCGTGAACCAAGTCGTATTCCAGTTCAAGTGCTTTAGCGAATGAAAACAGGTTGAACGAGGGGTTGCGCAGGAAAAAGCCGGGAATCCAGGGCACGCGCTCGACGCGCACGCCGCCAACGACCTCCTTTACTGGACTGCCGCGGAACTCGCGGGTAACGAGGGTAATCCTAGCTTTTTTCGAGAGTGCTTTGGCTAGCGTTTCGGCGTAAGTTTCTATTCCGCCTGACTTTATCGGGTCTTGTCCTTTGTTCGAGCCGAAAGGAAACTCCTTTGACCCCAGGAAAAGCACTGCCGGCGCGTCAGTTTTCATTTATTAAATCCCTTTTGAGATAAGATAATCTAGCGTTTTTTATTAAAGTGAGGGGTATGAAAGCACTCGTAACCGGAGGAGCGGGCTTCATCGGCTCGCACGTAGTCGGCCTGCTTCTCGAAAACGGTTTTGAAACAGCGGTAGTCGACAACCTCTCTACTGGAAAGAAGGGCAACGTAAACCCCGTCGCATCCTTGCAAGCCGTCGACATAACGAATGAAGGTGCGTTGGAACAGGTTTTCGTTAAGGAAAAGCCGGAAATAGTTTTCCACTTGGCCGCTCAGGCGAATGCCCGCGTTTCCGCAGAAAACCCGTTGTTCGACGCCAAGACGAATCTTCTCGGTTCAATAAACGTTTTGGAATGCTGCAGAAAACACGGAGTAAAGAAAATAGTTTATTCCTCTTCCTGCGCGGTTTACGGCAAACCGCAGGCCGTTCCCGTGAACGAAGCGCACGAGATTGCGCCCGTACTGCCGTACGGCGCGTCAAAGCACGCGGTCGAACACTACCTCGAAATATACCGCGGTCTTTACGGAATTGACTTCGTTGCGCTGCGTTACGCCAACGTCTACGGTCCCCGCCAGGACGGAAAAGGAGAGGGGGGTGTGATAGCAGTTTTCACTGAAAAACTGCTTTCCGGCGCTGCGTTGACTGTAAACGGCGACGGCGAGCAGATGCGTGAATTCGTTTTCGTGAAAGACGTCGCCAAGGCCAACTTGGCTGCGGCAACGCGCTCAGCGTCAAAGCGTTTCCTCAACATCGGCAGCGGAAACGAAACTTCAGTAAACCAATTGGTTTCGCTATTGCAACAGGCAACGAAGTTGAAGCCGAAAGTAGTTCATGCCGCCCCGGTTGCGGGCGAAGTGCGCCGAATGCTCTTGGACTCCTCGCTGGCCGCAGCGGAACTCGGTTGGAAACCGACTGTTTCAATAAGCGAAGGACTTCGCGAGACAATTGATTGGGCGAAGGGGCGTTGAACATGACAAGCTTGAACATTGCCGTAATCGGCGAAGACCCGTCCCTCAGAGAAAAAGTCTGCCACGCGCTGGCCAAGAAAGGCACAGCGGACGAAATCGCTTTCTACAACTCTAGCTTCCAAGGAAAGCTGGTTACGTGCGTCGACGCCGTCCAGTTTCCGCAGAAAATACCTTCCCTTGTGTTCGCGTTGAACTTGTCGAACTACTGCGTTCTGATTGCCAATTCGTTGACTCCCGCGGTCGGCGAGTGCATTGTCGCCGCCGACTTCCTGGCAAAAAACGGCTGCATAATCTCGGAAAACCCGGATCAGTTCGCGCCATTCGTCAAAAACACTGCACTCGAGCAATGGAAGCGCTTTTCCTCAATCGACGAAGCGAGGACGGAAATCCTTTCATTCGAACCAAATGCAGTCGAAGGCCCCGCAAAAGGAGTAGTCGACCACTCGTTTGAAGTCAAGGGCGTCGGAAGCGTTGCGTTGGGCGTAATGCTGCGCGGAACCCTGAAAGTCCACGACAAGCTTACGGCGTTTCCTTCTGGAAAGGCGGTTGAAGTACGCAGCATACAAAAGCAAGACCATGACGTTGAACGCGCGGAGTGCTGGGACCGCTTCGGCATTTCAATGAAAGGCGCGACCAGCGCAGACGTCGGCAAAGGAGACTTTTTGAGTGTAGCTCAGTTTAAAACCGTTTCACAACTCGACGTGGAAGTCGAGGCGTCGAAGTTCTTGAAAGAGCCAATCGGCAAAACAGAGTCAAAAGAAACGCTTCACGCCTCCGTCGGACTGCAAGTGGTTCCCTGCGAGTTAACCGGCCAAGCCAATGCAGGATCGAAGACGCGAGTAAAACTGGCGTTTCAAAAACCGATTGCTTTTGACGCGGGCGACGTGCTCTTGCTGCTGCGCCTGGACGCAAAGGGCCTGCGCGTCGCTGGAAAAGCAGTTTTATAGCCTGTTTTGGAGTTATTGCTACTGCGTGTCTCATTATGAACGAAAAACGTTTTGCATCCTATGGACCGGCGCCGGTTCCAAATGAAAATCAACTGATTTCAGAGCTTGATAGACTGCCTCCAAAGTTTGCTGCGGCTAAAAAACAGGCGTTTATAACCAGGGACGTCAGTGTTCTGATTGCCGAAGAACTCAGGAGGCAAGGCACCGAAGTTAACCTCGAGTTAGTAAAGGCCGCTCATTTGGCGCGTCCAATTTCTCGTCACAAGGGAGTCGGTTCCGTGGAGGGAGTCGGCGCGGTGAAGGGCGTCGTTCACACGCAGATAACCAAAGAGCTTTTGAAACGCCATTTCAAGTCAGATGCATTGGCTTCAATGATTTCAAAATACTATTCTCTGAGAAACCCCCGGGTAATAGAACACCTGAAAACCGAAGACGTGCCGTTCCTGATCGGAGGGTATATGGTTTGGGGAGAGCACAGCGTTGAAAAAGGTTGGAATCACAGCGTTCACCACCCTGACGAAATTTTAGCCAAGTACTTGGAGGGCGCTGAAAAAGATGCTCGAACGCGGGAAGCGAGATTCAATTATCTTACGGAAGAGTATGATAACGGCGTAAAGCCCTTGGCGGAGTGGTTGGCATCAAAGGGAGTGGACTTGAACGGCATCGCAAGGGAAGTTAATCGTAGGGTACGCGAAGGCGCTTATAACCACCTTTGAACTCTGTTTTATAATCCTGTTTTTCTTTTTGTTACCAACGGTGATTTAAATGAACGTAATGGTCGTCGGCGCGGGAATGATGGGTTTCAACCACGTACGCAACTTCAGCAGCTTCAACAACGTAAAGCACGTAATAGTCGTTGATTCGTCCGAGGAGGCGCTGAAGAAAGTCAGTTCATTGGGCCACTGTGGCACGGTTTCCGCCTACAAGACCATAGAGGAAGCGCTGAAAAACGAAAACGTCGACGCGGCGACCATAATAGTTCCGACTAATTCTCACTACAAAGTAGCTTCAAGCATTATTGCCAAAGGAATTCCGACCCTGGTTGAAAAACCGATTACTGAAACCATTGAAGACGGAAAGAAACTGATTACTGAAGCCAAAGACTGCGGCGTCATGCTCATGGTAGGACACATAGAGCGATTCAACCCGGCAGTGCAAGCGCTGAAGAAAAACATTCACCATTTGGGCGTTCCTTTCTATGCGTCGGTGCACCGCTTCGGCGTTCCGACAGAACGCGATGTCGGTCCCGCTTTCATAGACCAAGCGGTTCACGATATTGACATATTAACTTTTTTAGTTGGTAAGTACCCCTCAGAAGTTAGCGCCGTTGAGGCGAGAATCGCCGACAAGAAGAGCAACGACTTGTGTTCCGCAATATTCGAGTTCGGTTCATTCACGGCAACCGTTGAAGCAAACCGCGTCACTCCGATAAAAAGCCGCGAGTTAGTCATCTTAGGCACGGCTGGTGCCGCCAAGCTCGACTATATTTCGCAGGACTTGACGATAATGCGTGCAGACCACGTAACTACAAAGTACAGCACTTTCGACGAAATAGTGCTACGAGTAGGCAGGGGCACGGAAATAAAGCCTTACTTCGTTAAAGACGAGCCGCTGAAACTCGAGTTAATGCATTTCTTGGACTGCGTGAAAAACAAGAAAGAACCCCTAACAACCGGAATGGACGGTTTGCACGCGCTCGCCGCGGCAGTAGCAGGAATGAAGGCGGCCAAGAGCGGAAAGCGCGAGTCTATCTGTATTTAAACCGCGAAAGGGCATGCTTTTGTTATGAGGAATGCAATCTATATTTTTAGTGACATGGAATCGCTCGAGCCAGACGAGGAAGCCGCTTTGCTAAAAAAACTTCCTCGTACGGGTCACGTGATTTACTTGGGTGACTTGGTTGGAAAGGCCAAGCTCGACAAGTGGGTGCGCGAACAAAAACTGGCGTTCATAAAAGAACATGCTGGAAAAATGGGTTTGTCGGAAGAACTACTGCGAAGACTTGACTTGGTAAAACGAGGGTATTTTATTGAAACTTTGCCGCAGGCCGCGCAGAAAAGTATGCTTGAGGAGAGGGTGGCTGAAGGAATTAGGCGCTTTCGCGCCCTGCGGACGCTTTCTTCCGCGGACATATTAGCCGGAAACAAGGAAGTGCACGCTACTCAATTGGGGTATCCTGTAGATCGGCAATACAAAAAACTTGAAACTGATTCAGTGAGGTTCCATTGGCGGCCCACCAGCAGGGAAACTGAAAATTTGTTTGTGTTGGCGGTACCGTCTGGAAATTATGGCAAAATGCGGGTGGTTCTAAACAGACTGAAGAAAGAAGCGAGACGAGCGCAGGCAGAAGGCAAGGCAGTCGTTCTGTTAACCCACCACAATCCTTTTTTCGGTCCGTTTGGAATGGCTTTGAAGCCGCGACAAATAAAAGGAGTCGCCGTGCGTTTGATAAGCGAAGACGACCTCGGCCGCGCGAAGTTTTTGCGGCAATTGGCGCGCGAGATGCGCGCGGATTATATATTCTGCGGCCACCGCCACGAGCCCCTGTTCGGAAAGATGATTGGCGTCCTTCCTCAAGAACAGCATTCCTTCAAGTGGTTTACCAAAATGGGGGGCGAGCGCAAGGAAGTGCCCGTGATTTACTTGCAAGAGGGCTTGGTGGCCCGCGTTTCTGACGAGCGTAGGCCTCGGATCGAGTTATTCTAGTCTGCGAACCAAGCGGCGCAGCTCATGTAAGTTCGAGACCGTGTGACGGGCGCCTGCTGCGCGAAGCTTTTCTTCGCTGCACGTTCCGCGCCTTCCCACGGTGATCGCGCCGAATTCTTTTCCGACGCGCATGTCCTCAGGCGCATCGCCTACGAAAACAATTTTGCTTGCGGGAACGCCGAATTTCTGCTGTAAGTGAGATAAGTGTGGCTTTCCCTTAGTGAACGCGCGTTTTTTTGTAGTCGTTCCGAGGACTTCGTTAAAATGGTATCGGATGCCATTTGCCGCAAGCAGCGAAGCAATACTTTCAGGATTGGCTGAACTAGAGATTGCAAGAGTATGGCCGTCTTCTGCTAGGCCGGCTAAGGCGGTTTTTACTTCCTTGAACAAGCCTGCTTTTTCTATTCGTCCTTTTAGAAGTTCAGAGTACCTGGCCTGCATCTGTTTCGCGAGGTTCTCGGGCGGCTGTCGGCCGAAGTACTCGCGGTACTCTCTTTCGAATACTTCGAAGTTGTTTCTCCCGCCTTCCCAATATCGTTCAACAGCATATCTTGATGGAAGGCTGGCTTTTTCTCTGCAGGCTTGGCCGAAAGCGCGGAGCTTTACTTTAACGCCTCTGTACAAAACGCCGTCCCAGTCGAATACGATTAATGCCACGCTAATAAGTTCAAGCCCGTGTTTTTTAAACGCTTTTGAAAGAAGAGGCGATCTTCTCGGCACAAGCCTTACGCTCGTAGGAATAGTACTCGTGGTCGCCGGCGCGTTGCTCATCTTAGTAGCTAGGCCTCTGCGTAAAATGCCGTTACCGATTCCGCGACTTTGTGCACGTCTTCTTCCGAAAGCGACGGGTGCACTGGAAGGGATAAGACTTCTTTGCAAATCTTTTCAGTAGTTGGACAGCTTCCCTTGGCTTCAAGCACGGGGATCGAATGCAGCGGCGTTGGGTAGAATACCGCGTTTCCGATTCCTGCGGCGTCCAAATGCGCCTTCAATCCGTCTCGGTTTTCGGCTTTTAGGGTGTACTGGTGGTATACGTGGAACGCGCGTTCGTCGCAGAACGGCGTCTTGACTTGCTTGACTTTCTTCAGCAAGTCGTTCAGCATTTCCGCGTTTTTTCGGCGTTTTTCGGTCCAGCCATCGAGTTTTTTCAGCTGCTCCAAGCCGATTGCCGCGCCGACGCCGGTCATGCGGTAGTTGTAGCCCACGAATAGGTATTCGTAGCGGGCGCGCATTCCGACATTGCGGATTATTCGCGCGTTTGCAGCCAGTTCGTCGTTGTCGGTTAGAATGGCTCCGCCTTCCATGGTAGTCATGTTCTTGGTTGGATAGAATGACAGGCACGCGGCGTCGTCGTTGAAGTTGCGGCTTCCTTTCCATTTCGCGCCTATTGCCTGGCAGTTGTCGCTAATGACTTTGGCGCCAGCCGCGTGCGCGGCGTCGACTATTGCGTCGACGTCGTATGCCTGGCCGTACAATGAAACTGGTATTACTGCCTTGGCCTTGCCTTTTTTCAGTTCTTTGACTGTCTTGTCGGGGTTCATGTTGAACGTCTTCTTGTCAACGTCAATGTACTTCGTTTTAGCACGGACGTACTTCGTGACGTTTGCTGTTGCAATGAACGAAAAGTCGGGAATCAGGACTTCGTCCTTCTCCTTTATTCCTGCCGCTAGAAGCGCGACGTGTAAGGCAGCAGTGCCGCTGTTTAATGCAATGGCGTGCTTGTACTGACAGTATTGCGCCAGTGCTTTCTCGAATTCCTCGACTTTCGGGCCGTGAGTCAGTTGTCCCGAGCGCAGGACTTGCATTGCGTGATTGACTTCCTCGTCGCCGATGATTGGTTTTGCTATTGGAATTCCACTCATTTTCTCACTTCCTTCACTTGTTTCGTGACTGGTTAATTTTTTCTGCTATTTTAGAAAGGTTAATTCCTCTTTCCGCAAGCCAGCGTGCTAGGGGTAACACTCCGTTAGAGTATTCTTCTTGCAGGAACTTGCGTCGCGATTCCGCGGTTTCTTGCGGAAGCCGTTTTTCTTCGATTTGACGCAGGTTTAGTCCAAGTATTTGTTCCGGAGTTTGGACAGAGTGCTTCCATTCGCCGTTTTTTTCATCGCCCCAAGTCATGTACCCGCCTATCAGGAAGGGAATTTCTTCAGTTCTAAGATGTGGTAATACTCCCGGTTTGCCTAGAGAGTAGTATTTCGTGACCATTGTACTTAGTTCTTTTGCGTCAAGAACCCGTCGCAGATACTCTTTTGTCACCAGCGTGTGCCGGAGTTCTTTTGTTGCGCCGACGTTTTGTGTACTTCCTATTCCAAGGTGGCGGAACATCGGCCGCGCCAAGTGCGCTGCATCAACCAGTTCGCGGTTTAGCGGAATCCCCTGCTTTTCCATCTCTTCGGCAATTGCGTTGCTTACTTCTCTTGCCAATAAAGCCTGAGCTTTTACGGAAGCGTAGCGGGCGGGCATTTTTTCCAAACTTGCGGTAAGAACCCGTCTTTCTGGAATTCTTGTCTTGCCGTATGATTTGAAGGATAGCCCCATTTTTACCGCGTTGACTTAATTTTAGAGTAGTCGCTTGCTTTGACAGTAAATTCTTCGCCGCACTTCGGGCACTTCAGTAGAACTTCGCTGCCTTTCTCGCTTTTTTTCTCGGCTTTTTGGCCGCACTTGCACACGAAGCCCTTCAGTCGTGCGGGGTTTCCCATTACGAGGCCGTGCGCGGGGACATCGTGCGTCACGACTGAACCCATTCCCACGAGCGCCCATTCACCAATGGTCCGGCCGGGGCCTATTGTGGCGTTGGCGCCTATTGCCGCTCCCTTCTTGACCGTGGTCGTGTCTATTGTCCATCCCGCGCCGCTTGCCGCGCCTCCTTTTAGGGTTTCGTCGGGGTTGATTGCGCGGGGATAGCGGTCGTTGGTCAGGCACGCGTGGGGGCCGATGAACACTCCGTCTTCAACCACTGTTTTAGTAAAGAGAGAAACGTTGTTCTGGATTTTTACTTTGTTGCCGATGCGGCACTGCGAGTCAATTGAAACGCCTTTGGCTATGACGCAGTTCTTTCCTATTTCCACGTCGTCGCGTATCTGCGCCCAGTTCCAAACGCTCGTGCCCGCACCGAGTTTCGCTTTGGGCGAGACTTCGGCGGTTGCGTGAATATGAACTTTTTCTAAAGTCAATCAAAATCACCTTTTCCTTTTAGAACAAATAATTTACAATAATCCCTTAATTACTTCATCAACTATCTGACGTGCCGCAAAACCGTTGCCGTACGGGTTAGGCCAACTTTTCGCTGACTGAATTGTTCCGAATGCTTTTTTTATTTCGTTTTTTTCCACTCCTCCGAGAATCGCGCCTCCGGCACTGATTGATTCTGGGCGGTCACTTGATTTTCTTAGGACGACGCAAGGAATTCCTAGAGTGCAAGCTTCTTCTTGAACGCCGCCCGAATCTGTTAGTATGCATGCTGCTGATTTTTGAAGCAAGAGAAATTCGAGATAACCTGGAGGATCAATTATTTTTATTCCTTTTGTAGTCAATCCGAATTCTTCCACCCGCTTTCTTGTTCGGGGGTGAATTGGATAAATTACTTTCTTGTTAGTTTCCGTGCTTATTTCTCTGAACGCTTCTAAAAATTCCTTCAAAACTTCTGGACGATCCACGTTTTCGGCTCGGTGGGCGGTTACTAGTAGGTATTCTTTTGGTTTTAGACCTAATGATTCAACATAGTTTGGAAAAGTTTCTTCGGCAAGGTCAAGATTTTGCTTTGTTGCATCTACGCTAGTATTTCCAGTAACGAATATTTTTGGGGTAAAAGGGCCTCGCCAAGTTATCATTTCTTTAAGTCCAATGCCTTCTCTCCTCAGATTAAGTTTTGCTTCGTTTGTTGGGGGAAAAAGGTAGTCGCTTATGTGGTCGACTATTATGCGATTAGCTTCTTCAGGCATGCGCCTATCAAAGGAGCGTAAGCCTGCTTCTATGTGCGCTATAAGTATTCCTATTTTGTGTGCCGCAATAGCGGACGCAAGAACGGTATTGGTATCGCCTTGAACAAAAAGGACATCTGGTTTTTCTTTTAGGAGAATTTCTTCCATCTCCTGCATCATTTGGGCGATTTGTTTAGCGTTAGAAGCAGATCTGACTCCTAAGTTGTATTTTGGTTTGGGTAGTTCTAGTTCTTCAAAAAAAATTCGATCCATTTCGTAGGAATAGTGCTGATTGGAATGAATTATGAAGTAGTCTGCTGCTCTAGCTTCGAGTTCTCGAATCACTGGAGAAAGTTTTATTATCTCTGGCCGAGTGCCAAGCGCAATAGCTATCTTCAATGAATCCCCCATGTAAATTCCAATAGATTTAAAGCCCGTAACAACAATTAAACATTGTTATGTTTAAAAAAACAATAAGAACAGGGGCTTCTCTGGTAGCGCCGTTCATGTGGAAGCATTTTCTAAAACCAGTCGGGCATAAGTGGAAAGGCAAAAACGTTGCGGTAACCCTTTCTTTTAACTACGAGTGTCCTGATGATGTCGAACAAATTCCTAAAATTTGTGAGCTTTTTTCGTCTTATGGTTTTGAGGCCACTCACGCTTGTACGGGTAGGCTTGTACAGGATTTTCCAAAAAATCACTTGTTGATTGTTGAAAAAAAACACGAAATAATAAACCATGCATTTAGCAGCCCTTCGCAGTATCTAAGTAGGCTAAGCACTGATGAAATAGCGAAGGAAATAACGGGTTTCGAAAAGGTCTCTGAAAACGTGCTGGGATTGAGGCCGAAAGGATTTCGTTGTCCAAATTTCGGTATGGGCAATGATGTGCGTGTTTATGAAATACTAGAAGAGAGGCGCTATGTTTACTCGTCTTCTACAAACCTTACTGCCACGCCAAACAGTGGTCTTCCCTATAACCCATCGCGAAAAGACTTTCTTAAAAAAGGAGACATGCCGTTGTTAGAATTGCCGGTCATGGCTTGTCCTTCTCACTTTTATCCTCTGTTTGACGACTGGCACTGTTTCAGGGGCAAAATACATGAAAAGGATTTCATTGCAACGTTCAATAAAGCATTAGACTTGGGGGAGAAATACAACCTTTACCTGAATTTCAGTTTTCATGCTCGCTTTATCACTACTAATCTTGAAAGTTTACTTCGTTCGCTTGCCGAAAGGGACGCTTTAGTTGTTACTTGTCTTGATGCCGTGAATCTGGTGCAGCATTAAATTGACTTTGGGTTTGTTTTGTCAAACCACTGCCAACTTATTTCAAGTCCTTTTTCAAGAGTGACCGAAGGCGTGAAGCCCAACAATTTTTTACATTTTTCGGTTGATGTAATACGGTGGCGTATGCGGTCCCAAGAACGGCGCGGTATTGTTTTAGTTCCTGCGTCAGAATGACTAACTTCTAAAATTGTTTCCGCTAATTTTTTTACTGATACGGCATTACCGCTTCCGACGTTTATCGATTCTCCCTGTGCCTCCTTCTTTTCGGCTGCGCGGACGAATGCTTCCGCGACATCGTCTATAAAAGTATAGTCGCGGGTGTCTGAGCCGTCTCCCATTATGGGTAATGGAACTCCTTCCTTTGCCATACGCATAAAATTTGGGATAACGCTTCGGTACTGGCCGGGCCTGTCCCTAGGGCCATAAACATTAAACAGTCTAAGCGATACGGTTTCCAAATTTTCATTGTCATTAAAGAACTTGCAGTAGTATTCGCCGAGCAACTTCGTGATTGCATAGGGAGTTTCGGGTTTTTTTAATAAATCTTCCGCCATTTTTCCTTCGTATGGGCCGTAAACACAAGATGAGGAAGCGTAGACCACTCGTTTAATTCCGTTGCGTTTGCTTGCCTGAAGCACGTTTAAAGTGCCTTTACCGTTGATGTCTAAGTCTTCTTGTGGGTCATCAACCGATCGCTGGTTAGCAAAATTTGCTGCGATATGAAATACTATTTCACAGTCATGCATAGTCTTTTCAAGCAGGGGTAAGTTTCGTATGTCCCCTTCTACAAATTCTATATTTTTTGGAAGATTTTCTCTTGAACCTTGCACTAGGTTGTCAAAGGCAATTACTTCCCATCCTTTTTCCAGCAAGCGACTGCAAAGATTAGCGCCAATAAAGCCCGCCCCGCCGGTAACTAGTGTCTTCATTGTCCATCCCCTATTGTCTTTAGTTTAAAACCCGCAGAACGCCATTTTGTTGCATCAAGAAAGTTTTTAGCGTCAAAAACGTTTTTGTTTTTCATCAGTTCTCCTATTTTTGCTGGATCGATTTTCTTAAATTCTTCGTGGGCTACTAGGAAACAGGCGCAGTCAGCACCGTTTAAAGCTTCTTCAAGAGAAACTGCCTTTCTATTTTTGACGTGCGGGTCGTGTAAACGAACGTTATAGCCTGCCTTCGAGCATTCTTCCGCAAAAACGTAAGAAGGCGATTCACGGTCATCGTCAATGTCTGCTTTGTAAGCCAATCCAAGAACTGCTATTGTAGGCTTGCTCACGTCGCAAACCATTTTTTTTACCAACGCTAAGGAAAAAGACGGCATTTTTTCGTTTGATTCTCTTGCGGCTTTCATAAATGACGCGTCTTTAACTTCCTCTATGAGGTACCACGGGTCAACTGCTATGCAGTGTCCTCCGACGCCAGGCCCGGGTTCAAGTATATTAACGCGGGGATGCCGATTTGCAAGTTTTATGACGTTCCAGACGTTTAGCCCAAGTTCTTCGCAGACGCGGGCAAGCTCGTTAGCAAAGGCTATCTGAGAATCACGCGATGCGTTTTCTATAACCTTGGCCATTTCAGCTTCTTTTACTGTTGCCTTCAATAGTTCTCCTTTTACAAATCCCGCGTAAAGTTTAGAAGCGCTGTTAAACGAGTTCTCATCCGGTGCTCCTATTACTCGTACGTTATTTACCATTTCGTTTAGAGTGTTTCCGGGAATCGCTCTTTCGGAGCAAAAAGCGTAAAGAATTTTTTTTCCGTTTAAGATGGGCAGCACTATTTTTTCGCTCGCGCCGGGACCTACCGTGGATTCAAGAATGACGAGATTGCCCTCGCGTACTTTTTTTGCGACGCTTTTTGCGGCTGTTTCAACGAAAGAGTAGTCGGGTTCGTGTCCCACGACGGGGGTAGGGACCGCCATTATAAACGCATCAGCATCGTCTGGACTTGTTGTAAACCTAATTTTTTTCTTTGCTGCCTCAAACAATTCAGGTAGGCCGGGTTCTTCAAAGGGGAGTATTCCTTTGGATAATTTTTCTACTTTTTTGACGTCCAGGTCTACGCCGATTACTTCATTTCCTGCTTTTGCTAGGAATAGCGCGGTAGGCAAGCCTATGTATCCCAGACCTAATACACAAACTTTTGTCATCCCCCAAACCTCTCAAGTTGGTATTTTTTAATATATGGCTATTGTCTTAATAACATTATGAGAATTTTGGTTTTTAATGCAGGGCGTTATCTTAGTCCCGAAGGAGGCGCGGTGCGTTTCAAAAATCTAGTAGTTCAAAACAATCCTGAACACGAGATTTTTTGGGTAGACCCGGTTTACTCGAGGAGCACTTATTCTTCAGAAGCAGTCGAACGAGAAATACCCCACAACGTTCACCTGATTAAGGGATTCAAATCATCTTCTAATCCTCTGATCGAACTATGGCAGCGCGAAAAACATTTTTTAAAAGCAGTAAAAACTGCGTCTTGCGATGTTGCGGTTTTTTATAATTCTTGGGGAACTTATCTTGCGAGACGTTGGCTTAAGAAAAATAAGATTCCGCTTGTTTTTGACTACATAGACTTAATGCACGCTTTTCGCAAGGGACTCCAAAGCAAGGTTGCTCGTTGGTCGGTAGTACAGGCGTTAAAACAGGCCGATTTGGTAATAACTACCGCGCAAGCATTGTTTGAGGATGCAAAACAGTTCAACAAAAATGTTTGTTTGATCACCAACGGAGTTAACATCGACTACTTTGCTGAAACGCGGCCCAAGCCTCTTAAACACCCTAGTGTTGGCTTTGTAGGGTCGCTTGGCGAGTGGGTGGATCTTGCAAGTCTGCTTGAAACTGCCAGAAGGGAACCGAAAATAACGTTTTATTTAGTGGGTGACGGGCCCGGGCACAGGCTCGTGGAAGAAGCAGCTTTACCAAACGTGGTCTTGACTGGATTCGTGCCTTACGCCGAAGCAAAAAATTACGCTGCTTCTTTTGACGTGTGTGTTGTTCCCTTTAAGAAAAGCGAGCTAACAGACGCGGTTTCGCCAATAAAAATGTTTGAGTACTGGGCTTTAGGTAAGCCAGTTATTGCGGCGCCCACCCGTGAGATTAAGCGGTTGGCCGGCAAAGCTGTTATTTATGCTTCAACCCCTGACGAGTTACAGGGCGGCATAAAAAGAATACTTGAGGATAAAGAACTGGCACAACTCCTTAGTAACGAGGCAAGAAAAATAGTGTTAAACTACGATTGGCGCGCATTGGGCAAAGAGTACCTGCAAGCCATAGAAACAGTGATAAGCAAGTGATCAAGACTTTTACTTAGTTTGAGGCGGCTTTTTGCTAGAGAAACAGGAATTCAGGGCAGTTCACGATACTCTTGGCTGGAAGGGGTTGTGTTCTCCGAGGACGCACACGAAAAACATTGCTGCCGCCTTCCGTAAATGATTATAAAACGCGGCCTTTTAAAACTAAAAAAGGTTTTTTCAGGATGGCTTTAGTCAAGGATTTAACGCGCGGCATTGCCTCAGCCGCTTCTCCCCTGCTTTTCGCTCTATACTTCAAGGGCGCTCCAAAGCACTCGTGGAAGGAAGGTAAGGTTCCGGTCACTATCTCGTTCGACTACGACTTCAAGGAAGACGAGCAAGCAATTCCCGCTCTCCTGGAGCTCTTCGGTTCGTACGGTTTTCCCGCTTCCCACGCCTGCCGAGGCGACCTGGTACAGAAAAACCCTTCCGCTTACGCGAAACTCGTTGACGCCAACCACGAAATAATCAACCACACTCAAAACCACCCTGAAAACTTCAACGAGCTCTCCAAAGAAGAGAAAAAGAGGGAAATAGCAGCCTGCCACGATACTATTAAGTCGACGCTTGGCGTAGAGCCGAACGGCTTTCGGACGCCGCACTTCGGCAAACTGCACTCGCCAGACGTCTACGAAGCATTGGAGGAACTAGGCTACCTCTACTCTTCGTCTACAAACCTTACTCGCACGAAATCTTTCGGCGTGCCTTACTATCCATCGAAAAAAGATTTCCTGCGGCCAGGTGAGCCCTCGTACAAAGTGCTCGAACTGTCGGTAATGTCATGCCCTGAACATTATTTCCCAGTATTCGACTCGTGGCATTGTTTTGAAAATCCTGGCGCTCACTCGAAGCCAGGTCGATTCAGGAAAGTCTTCGAATTAGCAGTTCAGCTTGCGTTAAAGCATAGCCTTTACCTTAACACTTACTTCGACCCGCGTCACGTCGCTGGCAACAAGGATTTCGCTGCTTCTCTCGACTTGCTGCGTAATTCGCGCTTGCGGGTAGTCAGAAGCTGCGATATTTGCCCCGAATTTTGAACTCTTCAAAGGCGAGGGCGCGTTTTTCTGGCCTTGATTATTACATCATCGCAGAGGGGTTTTGCGACTGATTCCATGAATCCAAGATTTATCCACTTGCTCCGGCTTAGGGGGACGGAAAACCTGGCATAGTTGTGTTTCTCGTACTTGAAGCCGTTTCGGTCAAGGAGTCGCGTTAGGACGAAGACATCGTAAGCGGCGACATGTTCAAGATGCGTGCCAGTGTGCCGTGGCTCGTTTTTAATGGCGGCTAGGCGGCGGTTTATGCTTTGTCCAAAGTGCCTGACAATGTTTTGGAATGAAACGGCATTCGGCGTCGATAATACTAGGCAGCCGTTTGGTTTAAGCAGGCCGTGAAACTCCTTTAGAAAAACGCCCGGTTCGTCGACGTGCTCTATTGTTTCTAGGAAAAGGATACAATCGAAAGAGTTCGGCTTGAACCTCTTTTTCAGGAGGTTTCGGGTTTCATAGTGCGTGTTAGGCAGGCACAGTTTTTCTTTTGCTATATTGATGGAGTCTTCGAGGAGGTCTATTCCCGTAATTTTCCACGAAGGATGTTTTTTTGCTATAAGGTAGGAGAAGAAGCCCGCTCCGCATCCGACGTCCAGTACAGTTGGTCCTTCTATCAGAGGCAGCGTATTTGCGATGCGTGATTCGCGAACGCCCTCGCCGGTTTTTATGGGGCGGATTACGTTGTCAAGTTCCTCTTCCGAAAACTCGCGTCCGTCGTAAAAGTACATATTGGCTTTCCTCCGCTGCGTACGGTTTCATGTAAACTGTTTTTAATTGGTCTTTGATAAATAAACCTGTTCGTTTATTAACGTGACATCTGGGTTTAAGTGGCGCCTAAGTAGGTCTGCTGTCCTTTTTGCAACGCGGTGGTCGAAATGAAAAAATCTTTTACTGCTTCCCTGAAATGCCCGGTCTGCGGCGGTGGCATTGTGGTTTCGAAAATAGTGGAGGAAGACCAGCGGGAAATCAGGAACGGAGTTCTTTCCTGCGTTTCGTGCAAAAATACGTTCGAAATTCGTAAGGGTATTGCTGACTTCCTTCCGTCCGAACTTCACCCCCTGCTGACTTCAGAGCAAAAAGGCTGGGTCGCGCGAGCCAAGAAAGATGGATGGTATGATGTTTCCGACGAATACCTTCTTTCCCTTCCGTACCCTGAACACAGCAATGAAGATATGGACTGGAAGAACGCGCGAGAACAGTTTTTCTACATGGTTGACAAGGCGGTTCCCTTTGAATGGAAGGACAAGCTAGTGCTCGATGTTGGTGTCGGAAAGCCTTGGAGCAGTCGTTACCTTGCTAACAAGGGAGCCCAACTAGTGGCAATAGACATTCTCGAGGACGATCGCGTTGGTTTGGGCGTAGCGGATTTGTACATGCAGCGCGACCTGATTTTTTTCGAGCGCGCACTGGCCGACATGAACGGCCTTCCTTTTCAAGATTCCTCTTTTGACGTCGTTTTATATCAGGGCGCCTTGCATCATTCCATTGACCTGCAAAAGTCGCTGACTGAGGCCGATCGTGTTCTGAAGAAAGGAGGTTTTATAGTATTGAGCAACGAGGCAGGCGGGGGGGTGTTCAGCAGGGAGTCCTTGAACAAACCTACGGCAGACGGCGTAAACGAACATAATTACAAGACCGTACGCTACCTTTATCTCCTCAAGAAGCTCAGGTATGACGTAACTACTTTGCAAAGCCCTTCGTTTTACGAAAAGCACGGCAAGAGCCGCTCTTTGTTCTGGGCTTACGAGTTTTGGCGCGTTGCTAGAGGGGGCGCGTTAATGTTATTCGCCCGTAAAAGGTAATCAAAGTGAATTGGGCAGAAAGGTGGGCAAGAAGCACCGGCGGGCAGACGGGACAGGTAACGCGCGTAGTCCGCGGCGTTACAAAAAAACTGAAGCTAGACCGCGGCGTTTCACTATTGGACGTGGGTTGCGGCTCCGGCAGTCTATTGAAAAAACTGCCTGCGAAAAAAAAAGTGGGCCTTGACTATTCTGAGCGCTTGCTGATTCAAGCGCGTAGACGCGGATTGAGAGTCATTAAGGGAACGGCGTGGAAACTGCCTTTTGCGGACAATTCTTTCAACCGCGTTTTATGTTATTCGGTTACTCACTATCTGACGCACTCCCAGGCTGAAGAAGCTCTGAAGGAACTGAAACGCGTATGCAAGCCGCGGGGTTTCGTCCTTGTCGGCGATGTCGCTGACGTAGACTACTACCGCTTCGGACGCCTCATGCACGACCTCGTCCGCGAACCTCTGCTTAGCTTTTTCGGCGTTACCCGCACGGCGTATTTTTCGCGCGACTGGTTCCTGAAGAAAGGTTTTGCAATCTCATCCTCTGCTTACTCGAAAAAAAGGTTCGATGCCTTATTTACGAAGGAATTTTAAATGCAAGTAGATTTAGCAGACCATATTGACGAAAAAGAGTGGGATGCCTGTGTTGCGGCTACACTTGGCGCAAATTTCTATCAAACGTCTATTTTTGCGCACGCACTAAAAGAACTGCATTCGGCAAGGCCGTTGTTTGTCACTGTAAAAGAAGGAGAGAAGGTCATCGCGTGCTTGCTGGCTTGCCGTGACGGCTTCGGCCAGCAGTTTTTCGAAGAGAGGCCAGCGGTCGGCTTTCTCTCGCCTCTCGTTAGGAAAGCCATGCCTCACTTGCACTGGGCGTATGGCCCCCTGTTTTTGGAAAGGGCTCTGCGAAAAGAAGCACTCGAGGAAATAGTAGCTGCGCTTTCGGCATACTGCCTTTCCAAAAAGGTTTTTCTCGCCGAAGGATTGCCCGCTTTACATGGCGACGCGTTTGACGCAGCCGATTCGAGCGTTTTTACGGCGGAAGGTTTTTCGATAAAAAAGCATGCCACTTTCTTGATCGACTTGACGCAGGGAAAGGAGATTTTGTGGAGCAATCTCGACAAGGCCGCGCGCAAGGCGGTTACAGACTGCAACGCCAGCGGAGTTGTGGTGTCAAAGGCTTCATCCGAAGAGGACGTCAAGGATTATCTTGCTCTTCTCAAGTCTTTTCGTAAAAAAATGGGTTTTTTGATGCCTCCGTTCTATCCCGCCGTTTCCTTTTGGGCTGAATACGGAGGAAAAAATGTTGACGTGTACCTTGCTAAACAGGATGGAAAACTTATTTCGGGCATGGGCGTAGTCTACTTCGGGGGGGTTGTCAGTGAAGTTGCTGTAGCCCGCGATCTCGACTGCAAGGCTTACGCCCAGGACGCCATAAAGTGGGCGATTATAAGGTGGGGCGCGGAGAATGGGCAAACTTGCTACGACTTAGGAGGCGTCTCACCCGCGCCAGTAACTCCTAAAGAAAAAGGGCTCTATCAATTCAAGGCCAAATGGGGGGGTAAACTGGTTCCTTACGAAGAGTACTCTAAATTCTTTTCTCGTGGAAGAAAGTTTTTCGTCGCCGCGTTGAAAAAAATGGCTTTAAAGGTAGGCACCAATGCATAAGTTAGGCATTCTAGCAAGAAAGTTTTACAAGATTCCTTTCTTGCACCTTTACTGGGATTCGCAGGAATACTCTGAGTTTTTCAACTGCTTTTCGGCAAATCAAGTCGTTGATGGTCCGTTGCCAGCAAAGTTGGAAAAAGCCGCTATTCGCAAACTTGGCTTTGAAGGTGCCCGGGCGTTGAACTACGCTCGTTCGGCCATACAATTCGCGCTTGAGAACATGCCTGAAGACGGGCGGAATGAAGTGGTAGTTCCTTCTTTCGGGTGCACGGGGATCCTCCAACCGATTCTGCAGGCAGGACTCAAACCTGTTTTTTGCGATGTTGAAAAGGATTTCAACCCCTCTGAAAAAACGATTGAAAAGGCGCTTTCGCCTAGAACGCGTGCGGTAATAGTGCCTGGGTTGTTTGGCAAGCAGGTTGAGTGGAAGCCAATACGTTCGTTATGCAAAGAAAACAATTTGTTCGTAGTCGACGACGCCTCCCAGACTTTAGGCTGCAACGGCGCTGGCCGGTTCGGCGATGTAGCTGTCTTCAGTTTCAGCCTCGGTAAAATGATTTCTTCTACCGGCGGCGGTCTGCTTTGCTACACGCGGCCGTTCCCATTGCCTCCGTTGCAGCCCGAAAAATACGCGAAAGTCGCGGCGCGTGCGGCCGACGTCATTCTTCGCGCTGGATGGAGAAAGTACACTCTTCCTTTCCTGACGATTGACTACTGGCTGAAAAGTAAGTTGAGTCCCCGTCGTTTTCAATTCCAGAAAAAGAGGATAGCAAACCTTGACGCTGCCATCGCTTTAAAGCAGTTTGCGAAGATTGAGGCCGCCGTTGCGTTAAGGAAGAGGAACGCGCGAATTCTTTTTGATGCGCTCGGGGGGTTTGACCGCGTTTCGCTTCCTCAATCCGAGGTTTTCACTAAATTCATCCTGGTTTTCGATGAAGGGCACGCCGCCGAACCGAAACCTCCTCTTCACGGTAAGCTTACAACCCGGTTTGTCCGTTTTATGGCCGCGAAGGGAGTGGAATGCGAATGGTCTTACGTGCCATTACACTACCGGACGCCTTTCGACGCGTGCAAGCACTCTTCTCTTTCGAACACGCGCAGTCTTTGGTGGCGTTGCGTCGCACTCCCGGTTGCTCCATCCATATCTGAAGAGGACATGAAGTATGTAGCAGACGAGGCGCGGCAGTTCCTTGCAAGTGTTTAAGAAAATAAGCGTCCTTTGTTAGCCGTGTAGTTGGTGTAACTCAATTGGTGGAATAAATGAGGAGACCCCGCGTCCTTGTCTTGCCGAACGACAGACTAAGCATCTACGTCAGGCAGGGTAACCTAAGTCAATTTATCGAGCGCTTCGAGTACTACGCGGACAATTTCTGCGACGTCTATATACTGAATGTGGATAACGCTCCTGTGAATTACGAGCACGAAGGCATCAAAATCATCCATGTCGAGGCAACAGGCGTAAAGCCCTTTGACTTGTTGAAGCAAGTTTACTACTCTTTCAAATACGCGCGGGCACTCGACGTGAGTTTCACGCGCGCGCTAGAGGGGTCTACTTTCATAAAAGCAGGCCTCCTCGGCTTGGCGTCAAAACTTGCGGGCAAGAAATTCGTGTGCTCAATCCACGGAACTTACCGAGGTCTCACGAAAACTCTCGGTTACAAGTGGTACCACAAACTATTGTTCCGTCCCTTCGAGTGGCTGGCAGAGCACACTGCTGACGTGACTTTCGTAATAGACCCGATGTATATAGATGAATTGAAGTGGAACAACATGCATTTGGTGCCAAACTTCGTTGATGCCAAGTTGTTTGCACCTAAAACGGCGAAGAAAAAGTGGGCCGGCGTTTACGTAGGGCAACTAATAGAACGCAAGGGCATTTCATACTTGGTGGCTGCGGCGGAAAAAATTTTTAGTAAAACCGGCGAGAAAATAGCCGTAATCGGCCACGGTCCGCTGTCGTCTAGTGTCAGGTCGCCGGCAATCGACTACCTTGGGTCAGTTGCCCACGGCAAGCTGCCTTTTTACTATAATGCGAGCAAGTTGTTTGTTACTGCTACGTTGCACGAGGGCTTTGCCATTCCTATAGTGGAGTCGCAGGCGTGTGGCATTCCGGTTGTCGCGACCGACTTGCCGCCTTTTCACAATAACACTCTGCCCGGCAGGACGTCTATTCTAGTGCCTGCTAAGGACGCGAATGCCCTCGCCGACGCAGTTTTTTCACTGGTGAAGAACGAGCCGAAGAGACGGAAGATGGGAGCGAGCGCGCGTGAGTTCGTGCTGAAAAAGTTTTCCAAGGAAAGTGTTTTAACTAAAGAAATTTCCTTAATACGCCAGACTGTTGGAGTAGAGTGAGCAATTGGGCGAAATAAATTATTCTAGTCAGTGGTATACTGGCAAGCAATTCAATTACTGCGAGCAAGGCCCCGCCAGGCACCACCACCGAAAACGCATTGAGTACGTGTTGAAAACTATCCGGAGCTTCGACGTTACAAACCCTAAGATATTGGACGCTGGTTGCGGCGACGGGGTAATGACCCGTTACCTAACTAGTATAAGGGGCGCGAAAATCACGGGTTTGGACTACAACGAACTGCGCCTAAAGCGCGCCCGTAAGCTATTGCCGGCAGTCAGGTTCGTGAAAGGCGATTTGTTGAAAATGCCTTTCAAAACAAATTCTTTCGACGTCGTTTTCTTGCACCACGTTCTCGAACACATCAAGGAGGACGAAAAAGTGCTGAGGGAAATTCGGCGTATTCTAAGGTCAGGGGGCTACCTTCTGCTGGGAGTGCCTCACGAAGGAGGCGTGATAGGGCGTTTGCGCAACAATTACGTGCAGCCGCAGATAATGAAAAGTACGGATCATGTTCAATTCTATACTCCTGAGAGTCTTGCGGCAAAGATTCGTTCAATAAAGGGATTTGAACTGGAGCGCATTGAGTGGATTGGAGGCGTACTAATTCCTCACTACAAACTGCACATGTTGTTCGTGCAATTCAAGTTCTTCGAAGACCTGTTTCACGACTTTGCGCAAAAAGTTCCTGCCTTCGCGGGCTCGCTTTACTTTATTGTGCGCAAAAAACAGTGATTTACCTTGGCTGGAAAAAAGGAAACCGTTTACTTTTTTATTCTTCAATTGTTTTCGAAAGCACTAACGTATGTGCTCCTAATAGTTTTTGCAAACTTATTCATACTTACCGACTATGGCGAAGCATCTTTCGTACTCGCTGGTTTTACTCTGCTTGGTGTCTTAGCGCAGATAGGCGTTCCGCACGCGTTAGTTCCGTACCTAGTAAAAAAAAGCAAAGACCTGAATTCCGTCGCGTGGTTCTTGCTTTTAGATTCGTTTTTTTTCACCGTGCTTGGCTTGTTAATTTCGTTTAACTACCCTTGGGTATTGCCTCTTGTTCTTACGCTTCCCTTGTTGCTTTTCTACGGCCTCGGGAGGGCCGTTTTCCGTTCTGAACACAAACACCACCTTGTTCAAATCACTGACACCTTGTTTATCTTCCTAACATTCGCCTTCGTGCTTCTATTGCACTCCAAAGGAAGAGACGGCATAATTCTGGCCTACGCCGCGAGCAATGCTCTAGTATCTATTATTACCATCTGGCTTGCGCGCCGCCGCTTGGCAGAACTGTATTCAAAACCAGCTTTTGACCTGCCAGTAATAAAGTATTACTTCATCAAGGCAAGCCTCATATTCGCGATATTCCTGTCAATAGACGTTTTAGGACGCATAGACTCAGTATTGTTAGGTTTTCTTTCTTCTTATGACAATGTTGCCAGATACAATGTCGCATCGTCAATCGCTAGCATAATCTCGGTCATTCCATTGTCGTTGTCAATGTTTTTACTGACTAGAAGCGCGGAAGTTGAACAAAAAGAAGCGTCAGAATCGATTTTCAACCGCTGTCTTAGAATATCGTTCACGCTTTCCTTCCTGTTAGCGATTCTTTTATCTGCCTTCATTTTCCTGTTGGACGGGTTTCTGTTCCGTCAGTATGTTGGCATAGAGCTCTTTGTGGTGATTCTTTCCGCAGGAGTGCTTTTCAATTCAGTATATTTTCTGTTCTACACCTATCTTGCCGGCAAGCTCAGGCCGGAAAAAGCGGTTTTGCCCATGGTTGGCGCGGCCATAATAAATATAGTTCTGGATGTTGCTTTGATTCCTTCGCTGGGGGTTTATGGAATATGTATTGCTACTTTGGCGGCGCAGGTGTTCGCTTTCACTATATTCGCCCGCAAACACTTTAAGCTGACCCGACTTGTTGTTCCTTACGTCGCGCCTTTGTTTTTAGGAGTTGTTTTTGTTTTTCGCGAATTCGGAGCGCTCCTTTTAATTCCTGCCATCTTTTTGATAATAAAGAGCGGTTGGTTCGATAGGGGAGACTGGAACGTAATAAAGGAAACGGTTTCCAAAATTATTGGCAGTAAAACTAGGGTTGTTGCATGAGTTGGGAAGTGATTTTGGCTTCGTTCATCTTCGCTTTTCTAGCCGCAGTAATAGCCGCGCCAATCCTAATAGCCAGCGCTCGCAAGAAGGGTCTAATGGGTCATGACGTGAACAAGCCGAACCGTCCGCTGGTTGCTGAAATGGGGGGCTTCGCCATATTCGGCGGCTTGGCGGCCGGAATTTTAGTAGGCCTTCTTGCCATAAGCTTCTACGACAACCAGTTTCAACTCGCCGTGTTTCTTTTGGCCGCTTTGGCCTCGATAGCATTCATTGCCTTAATAGGAGTTTTCGACGACTTGTTCAAGCTGTCTGCCCGAACGAAATTGTTTCTTCCCGTAATTGCTTCCCTTCCGTTGGTTGCTGTTCTGGCTGGCGACACTACCATGTCTCTGCCTTTTTTTGGCGACGTAAACCTGGGCTTGTTTTACACTTTCATACTGATTCCGTTGGGCATTACCGGCGCAGCTAACGCGGTAAACATGAGCGCGGGCTACAACGGCTTGGAAGCCGGCATTGGCGCAGTTGCCTCGTTTTTCTTGCTGGTAATCGCTCTTTCAGTTGGTTCGCTTCCGGCGGCCGTGATTTTAGCGGCCTGCCTTGGCGCGTGCCTTGCATTTCTCTACTTTAACTGGTTTCCCGCCAAAGTGTTTCCGGGAGACATCGGAACCTACACCATCGGCTGTGCCTTGGCGGCGGCAGTGATTCTAGGCAACATGGAGAAATTCGGTGTAATCGTCTTGATTCCGGCGTTCTACGAATTGGCTGCGACGCTTTACTACTCTCTGCGCAAGGTCGAGCGCAGGAAAGTCTGCCACAATCCAGTGCTTAAGGATGGAAAAATTATTCCCCCCAAGGGCACCGAGTGTTTTACCCTGGCTTTCTTCATTCTCGGCCGCAAGCCCATGACCGAACGCAACCTTGTTTTGTCAATGCTGGCGCTTTACGCTTTGTTTGGAGTCATTGCCCTGGCCGTGTTTTTCCTGCACTTCTAGAAGCGTTCCGCCTCCTTTTTTAAAGCATTTTGGCGTAATACTCTGAACAACTTAGTTTTAGTGGTGGGTTTGACATGGCTTTAGAGTTTCTGGCGTTCCTAGTAGTACTTGCCCTGACGGCTATTCCGGGAATAGTGCTTTCTTTCGCTTTATTGAGCAAAACGGCGTTGAACAAATTCGAGAAAACCGTAATCGGATTCGTGATCGGAGTTCTCGCCGCGCCGACTCTTGCTTTCCTTGAATTCGTCTTACTGGGTTTGAAGCTCAGCACGCCGCTTGTGTTCGTCAATTACTTCATCGTGCTCGCGTTGGCGCTTGGACTGGCTTTCAGGCAAAAGCAGTTGCAGAAAGTCGCTGGCCTTCCAAAGCAGTTGGCTGAAAAAAGGGATTGGCTTGCGTGGACGCGCGCAAACTGGGCTCAAATACTCTTACTGATCTTTATAGTCGCCGGTTTTTACGTTCGGGTAGGTTCTTGGTCAACTAACTTCTTCGAGTTCGACCCATACTACTATACTTTCATGAGCGAGCAGATAATCCGGTTCGGCGCTGCTCCGCAAGTCGGAGAATTTGCGTACTACCCTGCTTTCGAGCACATAATACGAATTCATCCTATTGTTTCTTACATGGCTGCTTCTTGGTACTCGGTTTACGCGTCTATTGCGTTGCCGGCTTTCTCGAAAGACGCGTTGCTCATGGCGCAACAGCTTTACCCCGCCATTGTCGGCGCGTTGCTCGCTTTCTTCGGATACCTGCTCGTAAAACCTTACTACGGCAAACCTGCGGGTCTTGTAACCGCGGCGTTTCTCGCTTTTTCGCCGCAGTTGATCAAAAAGTTTGCCGCTGGCGTTGCCGAACTGCAGCCAATGACCGTATTCCTTGCGTTGGCGTTATTCGCGGTTTTCGCAATTGCTTCCGAGAACAAGAGCAAGCGGTTTACTGCTTTGGTGGCAGCAATTAGTTTCTGGCTCGTGTTGTCGGGACAGCAGTACATTTGGCCCGCAATGGTAATGGGCGCATTCATCTTGATTCAGTCGGTCGTCGACTACTGGAAAGACTCGCTGGATTTTGATAAGGTCCTCTTGAATCTTGCGGTTGCAGTGCCTGCTTTCATCGCGTTTGCATTGCTTTTATTGTATAAGGGAGACTCGCTTGCGGCAATGACTTTCGGTTTGTGGTTCTTGCTTGGCGCCGCCCTGCTTTCCGCCGTCCTGCACTTTTCTTCAAAAATACGGTTGCCGATTGACGAAAAACTTCGCAAGCCGTTAGTAATAGGCGGTATCGTACTAGTCGCCGTTTTGTTCTTGGCGTTTTCGACGTTCGGCGGCCAGTTTACGAGCTTGGTCAGTTCGTTGACCGGCTTGGCCGGCCGCGGCTCGCCGTTGGGCAACACCATTGCGGAAGAAAACCCTGCAACCGAAGCGATTTTCGTAGGTTCTTACGGAATTCTCAGCAATCCGCCGTTAATGCTCTTGGCAACGGCGTTGATAATCAGTTTCTACGCCGCCCTGCGCTTATTCGAAGCGGGAAAAATAAAGTACGCGGCGGCGGTAGTAGTCGTCGCAGTGCTGTTTACCGTTTTCAACTCGGTTTTTGACGGCTTGATTGCGGCCGTCGTGGGGTCGCAGCCGGCTTTGCAGCCATTGATTGACTTCGTTACAACCGGAGACGTGTTCTGGTACTTGCTGGTTACCCTGTTTTCAGTGCTGTTGCTGCAGTTGCACGACCAGAAACAAACGAGGTTACTGCTGCTGTACGCATTAATTATTTTCCCTGTTGCTTACATTGGTTTGAGCAAGGTCAAGTACGGCCTGCACGTCGGCCTCGTGCTCGCAATAGTTGTTGCAATACTATTGGGCGAGTTCAACCGTATTCTGGCGGCATTGAACGAGCGCTTAAAGTTCATGTCTGCTTCGTCGGTCAAGTGGACTTCGTTGGCAATAATTATTCTGATCGGAGGCGGCTTGGCTGCGGCTCAAATAACGGGCATTCCGGGCAAGTCGCCTGGTGTCGCGGACTCTATCAATGAATTGAATTCCTCCAAGATTTCGAGCGATTGGTTGCTTGCAATGAGTTGGTTGCGGAACAACACCAACATGTACGACTCGTCTATTCAGGCGCAGTGCAACGCCAAGTTCGGTTGGGACTGCGGCGTCATCAGTTGGTGGGACTACGGCCATTGGACCAACTTCCTCGGCGAAACCAAATCCGTTCTAACGCCTAACAACGAGTACTCCAATTACGACCAGGAAGTGGCCCATGGTTTCGTCGACGGCAACACGCAGGACTTTATTGCTTCAATGAAGGCGCACCACGCGACACACGTGCTTGTCGACGCGCAGTTGATTCAAAAGTGGGGTGCGTTGGTTTACTTGAGCGGAACTTGCACGCCTGAAATGTCGTCGTTGTGTCCGCCTGCTTACATTACTGACTGGAAGGAAGGCGCTGGAAAAAGCAGGTACGAGGCAGAGCATTACTTCGAGTACCTGCAGTTGAACGGCCAGTGCCCGACTGCTGTTCCAATGCCTGCTTTGCAAAGCAGTTTCGGAATGACCTACTGCGCCGGCCAAAACGAGTTGACGCTTCTCGGCAGGGGCGGGGAACTGGTTTCGGGCTACCGCCGGCCTTTCGTAGTAGTGCAGGACTTGTCGGCGACTCAGGAAATAGACGAAAACACGTCTTACTTATTCCCGTACTCGCAAAACACTTTCGTCAACCCCAATCCTGACTTGTCGCAGGCGGGCTTGAACAACACTTTAATCAAATCGGTTTTCGTGCGCTTGTACTTGTTCGAAAACCTGCCTGGATTCAAGCTCGCTTACCGCTCGCCGCACGGTGAAGTCAAGATTTTCGAGATAGACCCCGCGTTGCTGAAGTGATGCTTTGGCGGACAAGGAACTGCTTAGGAGGGCAAGAAACTTTTTCTTCGCCCAAAAGTATCGGTTTGACTTGGGGCTTCAGTTCCTGGTTTTCCTGAACTTTGCCTTGCTTATTCTTACGGCGAGCGACAAGCTCAAAGCCATTCTGGGCTTGGAGCACATTACGGAAGTAATTCTGGTAATGATTCCCGTGGGTTTCGTGGGCGCATGGGCGTTCGGCTGGTTCTTGGATAAAGTGGTTCACTCGCCGCAGACGACCGAACGCGAGACGGTAAAGCGCAGCTTGGTTTGGAAAGAGAACTTCCAGAAGCTCGATGAGATAGACGCCGAACTCAAGGCCGTGCGCAAGGCGCTTGAGAAAAAGAAGTAAAGACTATTTTTTGCCTGCCGCGGCATACGATGCGAGGCTTACTCCCGTCATTCCAATTCTGTAAAGCAGTGCTTGCGCAATGACCGCGGGAGCTGAAACGCCTGCCGCCGCGTATAACAGAACGAGGGTTGCCTCGCGTGAGCCAATGCCGCCTGGAATTGCGGTTGCGAAACCCACGATGAGGCCGGCTGAAGTTATTCCCAGCACCGTCAGAATTGGAAGCTGGATTCCCAAGGCGGAGAAAATGAGTTGGTTTCCGAGTCCTTCGAACAACCACGCCGCAGCTGAGAAAGCTAGGGCGTAAGCCAGCGTTTTGGGTTGCAGGCTCTTTATTCCCTGCCGAAACTTTGACGCCGACTCGTAAACCTTTTTCCATCGTTTTAAGAAAGAAAACCAGTTGCCCGGAGCGAACGCGGCCGCGGCGACGCCGAAGAAAACAATTGCGAGCGCTGCGCCGAGGAAGGGCAGCGAGTCCGGCCGCAGTGCCGCTAATGCAATGGCGGCAAAAAAGACGGTGAACAGGAAATCGTATCCTCTTTCGACTAGGATTACCCCCATAGACTTGGAGAAGGAAAAGCCGTGTACTTTCTTGAGCAGAGCGCCTTTGGCGACTTCGCCTAACGCGGTGGTAATTCCTTGGTTGGCTAACTGGCCGAATGAAAACACTGCCAGCGCTTCCCGTCGTGCAATGCTTCCGCTGTGTTTGAGGAGGGCGTGGAGCCTGAGTCCTTTCAAGAGGGTAATGAGCGCGAGGCACGCTAGCGCGGCAAGGAGAAGAAAGGGGTTTGCTTGGGTTGCGGCGTTCCAGATGGCTTGCGGCCCCGAGTACCAAATCAGGAGAATGAAGACCAGCGCGCCTGCTATTGCGAGAATTGTTTTCAGCATCTGCTGGAAAGTAGTGCGGGCAAGGATTTTATTGTATGCCTGGCAAAAGGTTGGAGGGAGGAAACGGCGCTTTGAAACTCAGGTTCGGCAGCATCGTCAGCTTCAGTAAAACCGAGTACCCCGGCAAGGCAGCTGCAGTCGTGCTGACTGCGGGCTGTCCGTGGAAGTGCGGCTACTGCGACGCAGGCCCGTTGGTCAACGCAAGCGGCTACGCCGAGGAAGAAACCAGTTTTTTCGTCGAGTTCTTGCGCAAGAACAAGGAGCACATTGGGTCGGTTGTTTTCACTGGCGGCGAGCCGTGCATGCAAGGCAACGCGCTCGTCGAGTTGTGCAAGCAGCTTTCGCAAGAAGGCTTCAAGATAAAGATCGACACGTGCGGCTACTACCCTGATTCGCTGCGTGACTTGCTGCCGTACGTGAACTACGTTGCAATGGATTTGAAGACCAGGTTCAACGCGGAGGAGTACGCGAAAATAGCTGGGTTCAAGAGCGCTCCGAGAACGTTGTTGAGCCAAGTGCTGCGCAGCCTCGCCTTCCTTGAAAAAGCAAGGGTTCTCAAGGAATTTCGGACAACCGTGATTCCGGGCGTAAACGACTTTCCGGACGTCATTCTTGACATTACTGAGCAAGTGAAGTTCGCCGACGTTTACGCGCTGCAGCAGTTCAAGCCCAAGGAAGGATTGCTGGACAAGGCTTTCGAATCAATTGAAATGCCTTCAAAAGACAAGTTGTTGAAACTCGCGGCAGTTGCGAAGCACAACGTGTCGAAGGTAGTAGTGCGCGCGGACGGAACCGAGGTTGAAGTGCGTTGATTTCTTTCTCGGAAGCAAAGCAGGTGGTCGACCACGCGCTTTCGGCTGGAAAAACAGCTTTACTGGTAGGCAACTGCGCAGTCAAGTACGAGGGAAGGGCGGCAAGCAAGTTAAGCGAAGGAGACCGGTTGTTGGTAGTAAAGAGCGACGGAACTTTCCTGGTTCACCAGAGCAAGAAAATGGCTGCAATCAACTACCAGGGTCCTGGCGCAGTCGTTTCAGCTGCAGTTGAACAACGCGACGGAGCGGAGGAACTGGTGGTGACTGCGCGGAGAAAGCTGCCTACCGGCGCGCTCGAGCGGATCGAAGTGCACTTTCATTCGCTGCAGTTTGCGCAAGCGTTTTTGCTGAAGGACGACGCGGAACTCAAGGTCTTCGGGTCGGAGCGGCAGTTGAGCGACTTGCTGATGGACGACTTGAATTTGATCGAACCCGGGTTGAGGCCGTTGCAGAAGGAAAGCGACGTGCGCAAGGGAACGATCGACATTCTGGCCGAAGACTTCCGGAAACGGTTGGTGGTAATCGAGGTAAAGCGCCGCACGGCCGGGTTGGACGCGGTTACTCAGCTCGCGAGGTACGTGGACGAGTTGAGCAAGCGCAAAGACCGGCAGACGCGCGGAATCCTGGTTGCTCCAGAGGTTACGCCGAACGCGTTGAAAATGCTTGAGCGAGGGGGACTGGAGTTCTTCAAGCTCGACTATGAAGTAAGCAATCCGTCGGCGAAAATCAAGGGCCTTGAGAAAAAACAGAGGGAATTAAGCGAGTTCTAGGCAAGTTTCTTAAACAAGGCCGCGGTCAATTTGTTGAGGAGAAAAAAATGTCTTTGGAGGAAAGTCAATTCGTTTTACGCAAAATAAACGATTACCGGCAGAGCAGGAGACTCGCTCCTTTGGCGTTGCACGAAGAGCAGAGCGAGGGCTGCAAGGCTCACGCCGAGCACTTGCTGGAACGCAGCCGCAAGGAAGGGCACTTGGTAATAGAAAATTCGCCCGAACACCTGAGGCCCGGCTGGAAGGAAAACACGACCGGCGTGGAAGGCGAGGGTAACGTCGAACTGGCGTTGCACAACCTAATGTGGCAGACTTTTTTCAGTTCCCAGTTGAAGAACATCAAGGAAGCAAAGACGCACGTGGCAGTGCACGTCGCAGTCGACCCGGAGACTAAACGAGTTTTTCTAGTCACGCGCTTCAAGTAAGCTTTTCAGGCATCTCGGTCGAAGTAATGGCCGTGCTTTAGAGTTCCAGTCACTGGTTTTCGTACTTCTCGACTTCTTCCGTGAGGCAGACCAGCTCTATTCCCGCCTGCTTGAAGAGTTCGCGGGTTTCCTTGGCGGCATGGTATCGCTTCTGGCAGACGACGCGTTTTATTCCCGCGTTTATCAGCATCTTTGCGCAGGTGTAGCAGGGTTCCAGCTTGCAGTATAGCGTTGCTCCGTCTATTGCCACGCCTTTCTTTGCCGCGAGGGCTACTGCATTGACTTCCGCGTGGTTGGTGCGCATGCAGTGCTGGGACACGCTTCCGTCCTCGTGCGTTACTTTTTTCATTTGATGCCCTACTTCGTCACAGTGCGGCAGGCCCATCGGGCTTCCCACGTATCCCGTCATGAGTATGATCTTGTCCTTGGCTATTACGACCGCCGTCCTTCCCCTGTCGCACGTCGCTCTTTTCGCCGCCGCGTCGACTATTCCCATGAAGTACTCGTCCCAAGAGGGGCGCGTTAGTTTTTCTTCCGGCTGTTCGAGCGACATGAAATCCACCTTCCTTCTTTTAGTCGTCGGACGGGAATAAAACCGCTTCGGCTAGCGCCTGTTTTTCAAAAGCAAGCCGATGCAAACGCCGGCGGCAAGCAGTCCGACGAGGAAGAACGTTGTTTCAAGCGGCGGCAGCGAAGACAACACGCCGGGCGGAGCAGCTGCTTGCGCGGCGTCGGCCATCATCGGCCCCGTGGCGGCAGCCATGACTTTTGCTTCCTCCTGCTGAACGCTTGCGAAGCCCGGTTGAGCCGGGAACATTGAGTAGATGGAGGTGAACGAAGCGGCGACTGCAACCAGGCTTATTGCGAGCATGAACCAAATCCTTGTCTCGGTCGGCTGGACTAACGCGGCTCCTTTTTCGGTGAGTTCGTAGTACTTCCACTTGTGTTGTGACTCTATTCGTTTGACTAACCCGGCTTGCGCGAGGCGTTGTACGTGTTCTTTCACTGAAGGCGGCGCCAAATCAAGTTCTGCCGCGAGCTCGGCCTGCGTTTTTCGCCGGTCCGACAGTTTTTTGAGGATGTTGACCCGCGTGTCCGCTCCAAGCGCGCGCAGCGTTTCGCGGTCTATCACGAGTTTTTCCTGCATTGAGCGCAACTCACTCTGCTGCGCACGTGTTGTTCACGCACGCGGCCGTCTTGTTGTAGCACAAGTCTGCCCATTGTTCCGTGTCGGTTTCGTTCGAGCCGCAGTC
>JACCLL010000101.1 GCA_013425325.1 Microcaldota archaeon
AGTCTACGCTGAAGAAAACCGCGCGGCTTTCGGGCTCGGGGTATGCCATGAAACGAATTGTCTGCGGCGCTTTATTTAAACCATTACGCCTAGCTCTTTTCCAATGACGGAATTCCTGGAAGTAATCGACGAAAAAAACCGAGTGCTCCGCCTCGCCCCCCGCAGGCAGTGCCACGAACAAGGACTGCTGCACAAGGCAGTTCACGTCCACGTATTCGACTCGAAAGGAAGGCTCTACCTGCAAAAACGCGGGGCCAGCACCGACCGGTTTCCCTTGTACTGGGATTCTTCCTGCGCCGGCCACGTTTCCCCGCGCGAGTCGCTGGAAGACGCTGCAAATCGCGAGCTGGAGGAAGAACTCGGCCTCCGCGGGAAGCTGGTCAAGAAAATGGACTTGCGGTGGCACCTGAGGTACAAGAACCTAGTTGAAAACGAGTTCATCCGCCTCTATTACCTAGTCACGCAAAAGCAACCAAAGCCTCGGAAAGGAGAACTCGCGGGCGGAAAATGGGTTAGCCTGCGGAAACTCGACGAAATGATTGCGTCAAAGAAAGAAAAAGTAGCGCCCTCGCTTGAAATAATCCGCTGGTTTTCGCGCTAGGCTGCGCGCTTTCCGCCAGCTGCCTTCAGCCAGCCCCGGAAGTTTTGCTCAATTGTTTGCTTCCGCAATTGGTCGAAAACGCGGCCGTTCTCGATATTTTCCGCTATTTGGGCGGCTTTTCCCACGTCCGCGCGCTTAAGCGTCGCGATCGCGTCGACGAGGCGGTTGCGCGACTCGCGCCACTGCAGAACGTGCTTTCCGTCGGCGGTGCTGCCAAAAAACTCGAGGCGCGCAGTGCTGGCCGCGTGCGCCTTGATTGAGTCAATCAACTCCACTTGGTTGACGATGCGTTCCATTCGGTTCAACAGACGGGGCGTGGCTCTCTTAGACATCATTTCACTGACTACGCCGAGCCTTCCAATGAAACGCCTCCGCGCGCGTTCGATTCCAGCCATTTCCGTTCCCTCCGGTTATGTCAAGACTTATCGTGAACGCGGTTTTAAACCCCGCGTTTCTAATGAAAAAAGCCTCTCAAGAGGCGGAGCTGGTGAGCGTGAAAACAGTTCAAGTCGACGTCCAGTCGGAAGAAAAAGCGTCGAGAGTAGAGCTACTCGTGCGCTTAGTGTACTGGATTCCATTGTGCATAGTCCAAGCCGTGCTCGGAATAATTCTGGTAATCCTCTGGCTCGTCAACCTAGTAACCATACTCGTATTAGGCAAGCGCGTCGGAATGGACTTGGTCAAAAAATACTGGCAGTACAAAGCCAAAATGGAGTGCTACTACCTCCTCATGACCGACGAAAGGCCGCCTATAATGCCGGAGTGAAAACAAGTTGGAGCTCTTACAAGCCCTGTTACTGGGGCTAGTGCAAGGAATTACCGAGTGGCTGCCCGTATCCAGCTCGGCCCACCTAGTAATAACGCGGCAACTGCTCGGAATAGCCGCGTCGGCGGCATTCGACGTCGCCCTCCACGCCGGAACCCTCCTGGCCGTAATCGCAGTTTTCTGGAAAGAATTCCTTGAAATGCTGCAAGCGGTAATCCGCCTGGACTTCAAGAGCCACGCCGGCAAAACAGCTCTGCTAATAGTGCTCGCAACCATTCCCGCCGCCGTTGTCGGCGTGTTGTTCAACGACTTCTTCGAAAGCCTCTTCTCCAACCTCGCGGCGGTCGGAACCGCGCTGCTCTTCACCGCGATTCTGCTTTACGCGGCGTCGAAAACAAGCGGGCAGAAAGAAGTTGGAAGCAAACAAGCGGCAGTAATCGGAATAGCCCAAGCCGCCGCCATTGCGCCGGGAATCTCGCGCAGCGGCGCAACAATCGCCGCCGGAATGCTGGCGGGAGTCGACAAAAACAAGGCAGCCCGGTTTTCCTTCCTATTGTCCGTTCCAATCACGCTGGGAGCCGCGTTGTTCGAAATCCGCAAGGCTTCACTGCTCGAACTCGACCCACTTGCCACAATGGCAGGAATAGCAGTCGCTGCAGCCGTCGGATATGCGTCGATAAAACTCCTGCTCAAGCTAGTCAAAGAATCAAAACTGCAGTGGTTCGCGTACTACTGCTGGCTAGTCGGAGTGGCGTGCGTCGCGTGGTCTTTCGCCTAGAAAAACAAGTCCCTTTCTCCTTTCTCCAAGCGCTTCAAGCGGCTTGCCAACTCCTGTTTAGTTGCAGCGCAGCCTACGTTACCTGCCGTCTTTTCCAAGAGAGTTTCCCCTTCTTTCCTGGTTTCGAGCGACGCGTGGTCCAGCAAGTACTCTTTGAAAGTCAATGCAGCGTTCGGCGTGCACAAGTCCTGTATCGCCCCTGTTTTCGCGAGTTCCATGAAGTCGCACCCCGTTCGGCCGCTGCGGTAGCAAGCAGTGCAAAAACTAGGCAGAAACCCTTGCTTGCAAACCGCAAGAACGACCTCGTCAAGAGAACGGTGGTCCGAAACTTCGAACTGAGTCGCTGAAGCACCGGCCTTGCCGTAGCCACCCGGTTCAGTCACCGACGCCGCGCTTGCCTGCGAAATCCCGATTTCGAACGCCTTGTGCCTCAGCGCCGGCGCTTCGCGCGTCGACAAAATCATTCCCGTGTAAGGCACCGAAAGCCGCAGCACCGCAATGGCCCGCAGGAACTCGTTGTCTGAAACGGGAGACGAATTGAAGCAAACTGTTTGAGCCGGCTGGAAGCGCGGAACTGAAATAGTGTGCGGCCCGACTCCGTGCTTCCGCTCCAAGTACTGCGCGTGCGCAATCAACGCAAGCACTTCAAACCGCCAGTCGTGCAAGCCGAACAACGCGCCTATTCCCACGTCGTCGATCCCCGCTTCAACCGCGCGGTCTAGCGCCGTAATCTGCCGCTCGTAGTCCGCTTTCGGTCCTCTGTGAAGCTTTTCGTAAGCCTCGCGGCAGTAAGTCTCCTGAAACAACTGGTAAGTACCAATACCCACTTCTTTCAGGCGGACGTAGTTTTCTTTCGTCGTAGCGGCGACGTTGACGTTGATTCTGCGAATGGATTCTCCGCGCGGCCCGCGCGTCGAGTAAATGGTTTTAATGGCGTCGACCACGTAGTCAACCGGGTTTTCAGCGTGTTCCCCGGCTTCCAGCAACAGCCGCTTGTGGCCCATTGCCTCCAAAACCCTGGTCTGCGCCGCGATTTCCCCAAGCGACAGTTTTTTCCTCGGCGCGGGGTTAGACGCGTGGAAGCCGCAGTAAGCGCAGTCGTTCACGCAGTAACTGCTCAAGTAAAGCGGCGCAAACAAGACGAGGCGCGAGCCGTAAATCTCTTTCTTGACCGCAGCCGCAGCTGAAAAAAGCTTTTCCGAATCGCTTGCGCCAACGAAAAGAAGCGCCGCCGCCTCTTCCAATTCCAGTCCCTTTTTCTCCCGCGCTTTAGCAAGCAATTTCGCCAGCCCTGCTTCGCGCGGCGGCTCGGCGTCCGCAAGCGCTTTCTCAATTCTTGTTTCGTCGACAATCAAATTTCAAACACCGAAGTCGGTCGGAGCCCGGCCGATTTCCCGAAGCAACTGCTGCGCTGCCCTGATTTCATCCGCTATCCCGTCGTGCTGGGGCTTGCCGGGATACAAGTCATACTGTTTTACATATTTTGCAGGAGTGACGCTAATCATAAACGAATTCGCTCCAGCCAAGAAGCCACGGCGCCTTCCGTCGGGCGCAAGTTTTTCCAACGCAGTCGTAACAAGAATCTTCGAGTCCGGTTCGACGAGCCGGCTTGCCGCAAGCACTTTAAGCACGTCGTCAAGCAGCGGCTTGGCACAGGAAGCAAGCGGCGTCTGGGAATGCGGAATCAACGGCCCGAAAGAAAACATTTCAGCGTCCAGTTCCTTGGCCAACAAAACATCTTGCGCCAGACTCTTTCTCGTTTGGTTCGGTAATCCAATCAAGCCGCCTGTTGCGACGAGAAACCCCTGCTTTCGCGCGAAGCGGATGCAGTCCAGCCGTTCGCGGAGTTCCTGTCCCCTGTGCATCTCAGCGTACAACGCGGAATCCGAGGTTTCAAAACGAATCAACGCACCCCGCGCGCCCGCTTCCCACATGGCTTCGTACGCGTCTTCACCGCACTCGCCCACTGAAACGAATACGACTGCCCCGCATTTTTCGCGGATTTTCTCGACTATTTCTGCAAGCGTTTTCGTCGAGTAGTGTTCGTCCTCGCCGCTTTGGAGGACAAGCGCCTTGAAACCAAGTTTGTTGACCGCGTAATCCGCTGCTTCGACTATCTCGGAAACGGTCATTCTATAACGCGGCAGTGCGGCGTTAGAACGCCGTATGCCGCAGTACGCGCAGTCATTCCCGCAATAGTTCGAAAACTCGATTATCGCGTGCACGCAGCAAGCGTTGTTCAAGCGCCGACGCCGCAACTCGTTTGCCGCCGAGTAAAAAGCGTTCAAGTCCCCTGGTTCCCCCAGCGCAAGAAGCTTTTCTGCCTCAACCGCGGAAGGCGGCCTGCCCTCGAAAGCCTGGTTTATCACTCCTTCCAGCCAAGCGTTTTCTCCAACAACGCGTCGCGAGAGTTCCCCGTCTTTTTTCCTGAGTTCCGGCAAGACCTTCTCCCAGCTTCCGAGAAGGGCATTCGCCTGTTTTTCGCTTATTTTCTGCACGACCAGGCCGGCTTGCGCGTAAACAAAGTCGCCTGCTTCGACTTCCGCGGAGTCGACCAGAGCGCGCTTGCGCTCGCCGAAGTAATCTATTTCAGCGACGCCGTCTTCGACGCGGACTACTCTGCCGGGAATTGCGTAGCACATTAAGGCAACACTTAGCGGAGCGAATAATTAAAGCCGTATGCGAAACCTTTTAATCACCTGTTTTCACAAAATAGTAAGTAACGCT
>JACCLL010000020.1 GCA_013425325.1 Microcaldota archaeon
TGCTGCAATCGCGCCCACCGCGCCAATCCACAACGGCAGTTCAACCGCCTGCAAACCGTAAGCAGAAAGCACAGTAGCGCCGAGAAGCATTGCCGCGATTATAGTAACAACATACGATTCGAACAAGTCCGCGGCCATTCCGGCGCAGTCTCCGACGTTGTCCCCCACGTTGTCAGCAATCACCGCTGGGTTGCGCGGGTCGTCCTCGGGAATTCCCTTCTCTATTTTTCCCACCAAGTCCGCTCCCACGTCGGCGGCTTTCGTGAAAATGCCGCCTCCGACTCTCGCGAACAGCGAAATCAATGAAGCGCCGAGCCCGAATCCGACGAGGACGCTGAGGCTGCCGAAGTAAGTGTAGACCGCGCTGACTCCGATCAAGCCCAGTCCTACTAACGCGAGTCCAGTGACTTCCCCGCCTTTAAACGCGACTTCAAGCGCCTTCGAAAGGCCTTCCTGCGCCGCGGCGGCAGTGCGCACGTTTGCGCGCACGCTCACCGTCATTCCAATGTAGCCCGCGAGCGCCGAACAAATTACTCCGCATACGAACGCGATGGCAACCTGCCAGCCGATGGCCAGGCCTATTACTGCAAACAAAATCACTACGAACGGCACGAGCGTCACGTACTGCTTCTTCAGGTACGCGTTCGCTCCCTCGCGAATGGCCGCCGAGATTTCCTGCATTTTAGGCGTTCCCTTCTGAAGCCGCATCAGCCAGAAAATCAAGTAAGCCGCGAAAGCCAGCACCAGTGCTCCGATTGCCGCTACTGCAATTAACCCGTTCATGTCACTTGTTCACCCAATAGTTTTTCCTGCATTCTTCCGAACAAAAGTTCCAGCGCAGCACGTTTTCCTTCTCGGGCTCCGCCTCAGAAAGCATTGGCCCGCCGCACGAGTCGCACCGCGCCAGCACGAAGCTGTTTTCCTCGCAGTATTTCTTGAGTTCAACGTCCGCCGAAGTATACTCTTCCAAGGCGGACTGCCATTTCTTCAGTAAAGCCGCTTCGTCAACCAACTAAAACACCTACTTGCAACCTATAAAAAAGTGGTTTCTCTGTTAAGAAAAGATGGTCATCAATAAAAAGATTATGAAAACAACTATTGCGGCGATGATGTACCACCGCGCGTTGGAAGGCGAACTCCACAGTCCCTTCGGCGAAATCCACGACAAGCCCTTCTGCCGCACTTCCTTTTTCCTCTGCTGTTCTTCTTTTGTGCTGCCGCTTCCACCGGCGCCGCCCTTGGCTTTTCCAAAGGGTCTTTCCGCCGGCTTCTCTTCTTTCTCGGCCTTTTCAGGAACTTCCTTTGACGGCTCGGCTTCCCCGGCGCCGTGCGGCTGGCCTTTCTCGCCCTCTCTGGGCTTACCCGCTTCCTTTTCCAGCAGCTTCAAGTACTCTCCGCCTATTTCCTTGCCGCCTCGTTTTTCACCGCGTTCCTGCTTCTCTCTTGCGACGCCGTACGCCTCGGCTCCAAGGTAAGCCCGGGCGCCGTACGGCCGCGTTTCGCCTTCTCCCTCAACGCGTGCCGCCGCGCTCTTCACCATGCGAACCAACGACGCTGCGTTGACTTCCTGTCCCTTCGGCGGAACGTGGGACTTCAGTTGCCGAGCGATTTTCTGCTCGATTTCCCGCTTGTGGCCGGGTTGAGCGGAGTAAGCGTAAGCAATCGCCGCCTCCGCCGAGTGAATAGCATTTATTTCCGTAGACAGCTTCTGCCGCTGGGCGCCGCTCAATGAAGGCTTTAGGCGCTCGTTGTGCAACAACTTTGCGAGTTCGGTCTTTGAATGGCTTTCCGGATCCAGCCTCCCTTCGCGCACCGCCCTCTCAACCGCTTCGGCGGAAAGCACCTTAACCTGCTTTCCCGCAAAAACGCCTTTCAACTGGCTCGCGACCTTTGAAGCAAGTTCCCTTGGAACGCCCATTGCGTAATGCGCGGCCGTGCCTTTGGAAGCGGCGTAGTTCCGTTCAAGCGGATTCAGTTCCCGGCCGACTACCTGCACTTCCTTGCCGGCTGGAACAACCAGAAAACGCCTGGAAGAAGAAGGAAAAGGGTCACGCGCTTTAGCGACGCGCACTTCCTCGAACCTGCCGGTT
>JACCLL010000024.1 GCA_013425325.1 Microcaldota archaeon
CGCGTAAAGTGGTTTGCGCCGCCTTCTGCAGGCGGGCGTTCCACTCGGCGCGGTAGTGAGCGGCCATTACAGCCACTACTCTCTCTTTTTTATTAAGGCTTTAGTCGACTACGTGCAGCGTGCCGTACATTTGGCTTGCGCCGGATCCCGCGCTGGCGTAGTTGTAGTACCGGTAGTCGCCGGTTTCGTAGGGAACGAACTCGATGGTAACCGGGTGATACAAGTTAGTCCTGCCTGTCGCCGGATTCCAGTCGGGTTTCATCAACTCGCGCTGGAAGCCCCAGTCCGAGTTTACTATTGCAATGCCGTGGTTTTGGTCCAAGCTCTGCACAACAAGTCTCACAGTAATTCCTTTATGTACGGTTATCGTGTTGGGCTCAAACTTCCACTCGCTTGCGTTAATTTGCATTTCCTGCACTTGCGGGCCGGGAGTAGGCGTAGGAGTTACCGTCGGAGTTGAAATGACTTCGCCAGGAACTGGCGTTGACTCTGGAACGAACGCGCCGCCGGGCCGCAGCGTCGGATTCGGAGTGGGCGTTGCCGTTGCTTCCGGGGTAGGCGTTGCGCTTGGCGCTTGCGTTGCCGCGTAAGACGGTGCAAGCGTCGGGTTCTGCACCTGCGGTTGCTGTGCAGTGCAGCCGAACAACAGCAGTCCCACTACAAGTAATGGAACGAAGTAATACAATTTCATTCTAAAACCACCTTCCCACAAATTTCTCTGCGAGCTATTAAAAGGATTTTCTTATCTCGCGCGCGGGCACGCCGCCCCAGAACGCGTGTAGGGGCACGTTTTTGTTTGCTAGAGAACAGGCCGAAACAACGGCGCCTTCGCCGATTTCGACTCCAGGCAATACAGTGCAATTGGCTCCAATTAATGCATTCTTTCCTATCCTGACGCGTCCTTTCCGCCATTCCGTGCAAAGGAATTCGTGCGTCATCAGCAGCGTGTTGTAGCCGATTGTAGCGTTTTCGCCCACTTCAACCAGTTCAGGAAAGAAGACGTCTATTGTCGAGCCCAAGCCAAAGGAAGCGTTTTTGCCGATTTTCGCTCCAAGAAGGCGGTAGAAAAAGTTTTTCAGCGAAAGCGACGGAAGAAAGCGGCACGCGTAGATTACTATAAAGTTGACGGCTATGCGCAACGGATTGCGCACGCGGTGCCATTGGCGCAGGGAAGGCGGCTGTGTCGCGTGCCGTTCAAGGCGCTGGCTTCGCTTCATGCTCAATACAGCTTAACTATTTTTTCAAGCGTTTCGCGGAAGTAATCCACTTCCGCTTCAGTGTTATACAAGTAGAGGCTCGCGCGCACTGCTCCCTGCGGAGCGCCGAGGTGGATCATTGCGGGTTCTGCGCAGAACACTCCCGAGCGCACGGCGATGTTGGCGATTTTGTCGAGCATCATTGCGACTTCGTGCGGCCGCGCCTTTCCGACGTTGAATGCAGCCCGCGCGCTCCTGTTTTTCACTTCGGCGGGGCCATAGATTTTGGTTCCCACGTCGGAAAGTGCTTCAAACAGTTTTTTCGCCAGTTTTTTCTCGTGTTCTTCCACGTTCCGCATGCCTATTTTCGTCAGGTAGTCGCACGCGGCTCCAAGTCCTATTGCGCCGGCGTAGTTTTGTAATCCTGCCTCGAATTTTTGTGGCGGCTTCAAGAACGTCACTGAATCGAGCGAAACGTGTTCAACTGTCTCGCCGCCCACCATGAAAGTAGGCAGTTCTTCCAACAACTTTGCCTTGGCCAACAGGCAGCCTGTTCCGGTCGGCCCCAGCATTTTGTGACCCGAGAAGGCGACGAAGTCTGCGTCCAGTTTCCTGAAATTGGTTTCAACGTGCGGCACTCCCTGCGCCGCGTCGACTAACACGAGCGCGTCGTTGTCGTGCGCGGCCTTGATTATTTCCTTCAGCGGCGCGCGGGTTCCGACCGAGTTAGTCGTTTGGTGGACTACGACGAGACGCGTTTGTTCGTCGATTTTTTTCTTCCAGTCTTCCGCGTGCGTCAAGCCTTCCTCGTCTGCAAGGACGTACTCGAGCTTGAGCGTGCCTTGCTTCGCGGGAATCAGAAATGGAAGAAGGGCAGAATGGTGCTCCATATTCGACGTGATTACTTTGTTTTTCTTGGAAAAGTCAAGCGTTCGCGCAACTAGGTTTATTGCTTCCGTCGTGTTGCGGGTCCAAACCACTTCGTTCGGCGAAGCGCCAACGAATTTGGCGACTTTCTGGCGGGCTTCCTCGAATTTTTCCTCTGTTTTCTTGCCGAGCTTGTGCAGCGAGCGTCCCGCGCAGCCGCTGTACTCTTCGTAGTACTCGTCCTGCGCTTCGATTACCTGCGTTGGCTTGAGCGACATGCACGCGCTGTCGAAGTAAGTAACTCCGCTTCGCAGAACCGGAAAGTCTCCCCTGATTTTTTCAACGTCCATTAATTCACTTCGCCAGTTCCTCGTCGATTATTGTCTTGAAGGATTCGAATGGCTTGGGTCCGACCAGGCTTCGGTTGTTTATGAAGAACGTAGGCGTTCCGTACAAGCCGCTTGCCGCTCCCTCTTGGTAAAACGCTTCGACTTCGGACGCGGTTTCGTTCGAATCCAGGCAAGCGGCAAGAGCCGACTCGTTGACGCCGGCCTGCGCTGCTGCTTCCATTAAAACAGTTCTTTCTCCGGTGTTGAGCGCGTCTTGGTTTGCGAACAGCGCGTCTTTGTATTCCCAGAACTTTCCTTGCTTTGCTGCGCAGAGCGCCGCTTGTTCGGCGACTCGGCTGTTGTTGTGAGTCGGAAGCGGGAAGGGCTTGAAGATGAAGCGGATTCTTCCGGAATAGTCCTGCAGGACTTGTTTCACTGTCGGCTCGGCTTGCTTTGTGTACTTGCATTCGAAGCAACCGAATTCAATCAAAACCACTTTCGCAGACTCTGGGCCGCTTGCTTCTCCGCGCAGGCTCGTCGGCGGAGTCAGGGGGTGAACTGTTGCATTGGCTCCGCAGTCCGAGTACTGAGTGTGCTCTCCGGTCAGGGCGTTGAATACGCAGAATCCCGTTTGGTCGGGTCCGTTGCAGTTGCCGTACGCCCACCAGTTGTAAACGCCTACCGTCGAATAAGCGAGGCTGACTATCATTAGCAGAGTCAACACCCAAGAAAAGAGCTCGAAGTGCTTGTTCAGCGCAGCTGCTGCCTTCGGCGACTTCGAGAAAACGCTTGAAACCAGCGTTGCTTTAATGCGTTCATCGAGCCCGCTTTCGCACGGCCGAAGCGTAAGCCTCTTGAAAACGCAGTCGAAGGCTTCCTTTGCAAGCGGCCGATACTTGGCGCTGAATATCGCTAGAACGACGAAAACAAACAGCGCAACGAAGCAAATCATTTTGTTACCTCAGCACCCCGCTTCAGAAGCAAGGGTATCCAGCGCTTGTCGCCCCACTAGTTTAATCGAGCCGTCGCGGTTGAGCCACGTCGGGAAGGCCTCCGCCCCGTTTTGCTGGCACTCGAACGGCTTTTGGTCGCAGTCGACGAAGTCAACGTATTGGAACGACTCGTTGCCGAACATTTCCTTTTGGGCCTTGCAGTGGTCGCACCAGGTGGTTCCGTACATGGTCCAGCCCTTTTCCGTGAGGCACTGTGCTAGCTTTGTCGGGTCAACTGCCGGCTTTGCGGTAGCGAATAATGCAAGCGCTACTATTGCTACTACTATGACGGCTGCTAGTGCGTACAGTAAGTTTTTCTCCACGAATTCCACCTTCTATCAACAGGTTTTGAAAAGATTAAAACCCCTCTCCTTTAGTTCGGTCAGCCGCCTTAGCGCCGTCTTTTATTTTCTTTCCGCGTTTTTCTCTCATGCGCAACTGGCTTGCCTTGTTTTCATTCGCCGGCCTCGCGGGCTTCGCCTACGGAGTTTACTTCTACTTGCCGCAGCTTTCGCAAACCAGCGCGCTGCAGTGGATTTTCGTACTCGACTGCCCGCTTTACTCGCTGTTGATGGCCGTCGTGTTCGGCCTCGCGTTTTTCGGAGTGAAAAACGACTCGATTTCCTTCATTGCGTCAGTCGGCGCATTCAAGTACGGAATTTGGACCATGTTCGCGCTTGCGCTTTACGGCAACTGGTTTTTCTCCCCCGCGAACGCCCTGGTTTCCGCGGTTCTCTTTGCGGCGCACGCGCTGCTCGCGCTCGGCGGACTTGTTTTGCTGGGGCGGCCGCGTGTTTCAAACGCGTTTTTCGCAATAGTTTTCGCTTGGTTCGTTTTAGGGGACTTTATGGACTACGGATTGGGACTGCATACGCTGCTTCCATCGCCTGAACTGATTTGGCCTGCTGCAGCTGCGTTTGCGCTGACTTTCTTTACGGTTCCCTTCTTCGGACTAATGTCTCGCCTTGGCAGAGCTCCGCTGCGCTCGATTAGTTTCTTCAAGCGCATTCAAGACGCAGTTACTTGACTGCTGTAAAGCCGAGCGTTTCTTCGTTCCACTCTATTTTATTGAATCCTGCTTCCGCGAGCCTGCGCGCTACTCCCGCGCGGATTCCTTTTCCCCTTTTTTCTCCAGGTTTTCCCGTGTAGTGAAACAACCTTCCGCCTTTCTTCAGCACGCGAAACAATTCGTGGTAAAACACCAGCGAGTAGAGTTCGCCCGCGAAACTGAAGCGTGGAGGGTCATGCAGAACCGCGTCGAACTCTCCGTCATCGAACTCGTTTACTTCTTGTAGCGCGTCGCCGACGATTATTTTGATTAACGGGTTTTCAAACAATTTTTTCGAAGTCGGGGTTTGCTTCGCCAGTTCAAGCACGTTTTCGTCAACTTCAATAGTGGTAACCTTAGCGCCTCTTTCTGCGGCCGCAATAGCGGAATAGCCAAGTCCCGTGCAGACGTCAAGCACGTTCTCGCCCTTCCTCACGCCGAGGGTGTTTACCTTGTTCTCCGCATCCTCCTGCGGCATGCGCTGGACGGTTTGGTGCATTTTCACTCCGTTGATTTCAATGGTTCCAAGTTCGGGCAAGAGTTTGTAGAACTTGCCGTCGCGGAAAAAGCAGGGTTGCATCTTACTTCAACTCGAATTCAATGCGCTTGCCTTTGCTGTCGAAGCAGGCGGTTGTTTCCGGAGTAAAGGGAGGGGTTGCAATGAAGTGAACCGGTCCGGCTATTGCAAAGTGTTCCTTATCGGCGCGGGAAGGCAGCGCGGGTCCGACTGGGTGGCTGTGAAAACTTCCTACTGAATCGATTTTAGGCGGCAGAAACCACGGGCTGTACGCGGAATAGCTTTCACCATAGGTACTCAGCGGAGCAATAATCAGTTCGTCAACGGTTATCGTGTCGTCTTCGCGTTTGCCGCGGAACAATCCAATGAACTCGTCGGGAAAAGTGTGCTTCGCTGCTTCCAGTGCACTCAACAGCGGACGGCGTTTGACTATTACTCTCAATTTGTTTCACTCGGCAGGAAGTCTTTGAGCCTGCGTAGTGCTTCAAGCTTTTCCTTCTTTTCAAGCTTCGCTTCCTCAACAGCTTGTTCGATGAACTCTGCTGTTTTATACATTCCCGGCTTGTCGACGGGATAGGGAGTTCTATCCTTGCCTCCGTGGGAAAAAGAGTATTTCGCGGGGTCTTTCCAGCTTGCTTCCGTTCCGTAAACCAGTTCGCTCGTCAAAGCAAGCGCTCTTACTGTCTTGGATCCGATGCCGGGACACAAAAGCAATTGTTCGTAGTTGTCTGGGCAGAGTTCTCGCGCGTTTGCAAGCGCCTTGTACTGTCTCGGGTCGACCAGGTGCTCTCGTTGCATTACTAGTACTTTTGCATTGGCCTTGCATTCGGCTAGCGTGCGTTGTCCGCTTTCACGCAACAGCGTCCCGTCGTTTATCAGGTCAACGCTTGCCTTGCGCGTTTCAGTGCTTTCCGTTGCAACGAGGTTAAGCACTTGGCCGTCTTTGTTTTCGTCGGCGCACACTGCCGCGTGCGGCTCATTCACGAAGCTTTCGAGGCCGTCGGAAAGCCAGTGGTAACGCCGTGCTTTTCCGCCAATTATTGCGCCTAGCCAGTCCAAGCCCGCGTTTTCGGGCGCGTTCAAACCCTGTTGCACAACTGCCCAATCGCCTTCCGAAGAAAAGAACAAGCAATGGTGGTAGAGCTGATAGCCGTCCTGCACTGCCGCCGAATCGACTTTGGCTGCCAAGCGGCTTACACGAACGAGTTGGTCCGCTTCCAAGCCAGCGAATTCGGCTTTTTCAACTATTTCAGACGGCGTTTTCCGCGACGTTTTTCCTTTTCCGCCTGCAACCGTTATTCCGTGTTCTTCTAGCGAGAGTCCTTCCTTCAACGCGCCGCAGACGGTTGTGGTCACGCCGCTCGAATGGTGATCGAAAGCCAAAACGCATCCGAGGCTCTGGAAGAAAAAAGGGTTGGAAATGCGGCGCAGGAACTCTTTTTCGCCGTGTTCGTAAACAATTGCCGCAGTAATGGCCGCGCCTAAGCGCTTCATTCGCACGAATAGCCATGGCGGGCATTTGCCCGCGTGCAGCGGCAGGTCCGCGAAACCGGTTCTCATCACGCGGTTGTGTCTCTAAGCTAATAAAAAGGCGGAAGCCAGTGGCTTGCCGGTGGCTATAGTTCTCTTCGTCTGTAAAGGGAGTCTATTTTTACGGCGGCCTTGCGCGCATACTCTCCTGACGTGTGCACTAGCGCGTCCATCGCTGCTTTTGGGTCTTCGCCGAATCCAATGTCTTTGAGTGGTTCTTTCTCTCCCACAAACTCGTGCAGAACGCGTACTTTTTTGTGGTGTTCCGCGGGAAGCAGTGCTTTGACTCGTTCCGCTTCTGGTTCGCCGACAGCTAAAATCAAGTCGCATGACGCCAAGTCGCGTTGTCTTTTCGGCGTTTCGGGAGTTACTATCTTTGAACTGCCGTACAACCCGGGAAAGGAGTATCCTCCTCTTATCAGCGCTTCTCTGAAAAGTTTTGTTGCTAGGGGTTCTGCGATGCGTGCGCCTTCAAGCCCTCTTTCTGCGTCTGGGCCGAGTAGCCGACGGTTTATTTTTCTTGGAGGCGCTGCTGCAACGATTTTCTGTGGGTTGCCTACTCCGAAGGACAGTACTTCTACTTTTTTCCCCATTCTTCGATTGAGGTGTTCGCGTAAGACGTGTTCAAAGGTTCTGCTGCGGGCTATGTTTGCCATGCATACTATTGCAACGCGTTTGCCTTCCGTTTCTGCCATTGAATTGCCTTCAGATATGCCTAGAATAGCGTGTGCTTCTCGCTCTTTATAATTATCTTAGTTTTTTCACGGTTCCGTCGAATGCATTGACTTCAACCACGTCTCCGTCTTTCAGCACGGCGGTGGCGGCTTTGGTTCCGACTACGCAGGGGATTCCGAGTTCGCGGCTTACTATTGCCGCGTGGCTTAGCATTCCGCCTTCGTCGGTGACTATCGCGCCTGCTTTTTTGCATGCAATAACGATGTCTGGGTGAGTCATTTGCGTTACGAGGATTTGGCCGTGTTCCATCTTGCTTATTTTTGCGCCGTGTTCTCCAGGATTCGTGTAAGAAAGAAGTATTACTTTTCCCACTGCGCGTCCTCTTGAGGCCACGACTCCAACTAATTCCCTTACCTGCGACGCTGGTTTTATTGTTTCATCTAAGAACTCTTGGGCCTTGCTGCCTTCGATTGAATCTATTTCGCTTCCAACCAGTATTTTTGCCAAGCCCTTTTCTCTTTCTTGAAGCCGTTTGGCGTCCAGCTTCTGGCCGGACAACATGAGGGCGTCTAGTTCGGCTCCAACGTACTTCCGCAAGTCTGTTTTAGAAATTCCGAAACGGCGTTTTAGTTCCGCTAGAAACAATTCGTTTACGTACAATCCAAGTAGCCAAGCGAACCTCATTTTCATGCGTTCTTCAGCAAGCGTGCGCAGGACTTCTGCAGCGTGCAGGATGTCTTCAGGCGGCTTGAGTTCCGCGATCAGTCTGTTTCGTTCAGTTTCGTCTGCTTTTTCCTCGCGGAAAGCGGGGTTTTCGACCGCGCTTCGGTCTATGGTGCCGTCTTCTTTTTCGATGGTTTGGTTGAACGGCTTGAACAGAGGGTTTTCTTCGGAGAAAACGAACCTTGTTTCTGGCGTTGTTAATACCGATAGGGCGTGCGCGGCATCAACTTTTTTGCTGAGGAGGAAGGTAGTCAGTTCGCGCTCTATTTCAGCAACTGCGTAAGGAATCGTGGCTGCATAGCAAGTGAATATTGTTCCTATCTTAGAACCGTAAAAATCGGATTCTTTCCGAAACTCGTCACTACTTAGTTGGCTCAAGTCAGTCTTCGCCGCTATTTTCGCTTGCGCGGTAATTTCATCGCGCGCCGTCTTGCAGATGTCGAGAACACGCTTCAAGTTAGCGGGGTTCATGAAGAAAGCGCGTCCTTCCGCGCCTACTCGCTTGAGTTCTTTTTTCGCTACATAGAGTTCGACATGCGTTCCCTTGCCAAAGGTAAATGCGTCTTTTACTCCGAAGCCGAATTTCTTCTCGGACCTTGGCCCGTAGTTCAACAGCGCGCCTTCCAAGTCGTAGTACTTCGCGTTCTCGTCAACCCAAACCAGTTCGTATTCCGTCATTTGCTTGCTGCCTCGAACCATTTTTTCATTAATAATGCGTCGGCTTCGATGTTCGGGCTTTCGCTTATAATTGTTCCAGAATAGCCGTTTTCGGCGAGTAATTCAATCAAGGGCCTGAGTGGCGGGCTGTTACTGCTTATCGGCAGGTGGTGTTTTTCTCCTTTTTCAGTGAAGAAGACGCCGGTTGCGTGAGAATGGAAGTTTTCAACCGCTTTTTTTCCCAAGTGTTTTTCCAAGTAGTCGAAAATGCGTTTGTAATCGTCTTTTCCTTTGATTACTGGCTTGCCTTCGCGGCAGTGCAGGTGCGCCCAGTCAAGAGTAGGCATTACTCTATTGATTCCGAATTCTTGCGATAGTTTGCAGAGTTCCTCGAGCGAGCCCCATTCGGTGTAAGCGCCGGTTGTCTCGGGTCCGATTATTACTTTCAGCTTTTCTTTCTCGGCTTGCGCCAGGATTTTTTCGAACGCTTTTTTCATTAGCGGGTAGCTTTCTTCCTTGCCTAGCTTTCCATAGTAGCCTGAGTGGAAGACGACTCGCTCGCCGTCCATTGCGTTCACTCGCCGCGCTGCTTCTAGTACTCTGTTGGCGCTTGCTTCGGCGGTTTCCTTTTTTTCCGAAATGAGGGAGATTGCATATTGACCGTGGGCGCTGAGTTTTACGTCCAGTTTTTTCGCCAGTTTACCGCATTGCTTCGCCAGGTCGAGGCCCATGTTAATGCCGTGGCCGTATTGGACCTCGAGCGCCGAGAGGCCTAGGCCGTAAGCGCATTGAATGCCGTCCAGAGAGGATCCGTGGCATTGGATTGGAATGCCGGCCGGGCCAAAGCGTATTTTTCCCATGTTGTCGTCGATTAGTGGAAGGCCGACTCGGTTTTTATACTTCTGGAGCTACTGTCTTGTGGGGGCGTTTTTACTATGGCCAACATTCGTTTCTTGGGGCACTCGTCTTTCGAAATCCAGTTGGGCGGAAGAACTATTTTGACCGACCCCTGGTTCGAGAGGAACCCTGTTGAAACCAAGCGCTTGGTTCCGCCGGCCGCCAACGCCGAGAGTTTCCGCAAAGTGGACTTGATCCTGATTTCGCACGAGCACTACGACCACTGCTCGCCTTCCGACGTCCAAACGATTTGCAGCCGCACGCAGGCGCAGGTTATCGCGCCGGAAGACGCGTTGATGAACCTCGCGATTAACCCGCGGCTGAAAATGCCTGTTTCGCCGGGCGACTCGTTCAGCGTACTTGGTTTGGACCTTGAAGTGATTGCGGCTAAGCACCCGCAGTCAACCAATCCTGTCGGCTTCATTGTTTCGAACGGAAGCAAGAGAATCTATTTCGCCGGAGACACGTACGAGTCGTCTGAAATGACGCGCATCGCCTGCGACCTGGCAATGATCCCGATTGGCGGGACTTACACTATGGACGTTCTAGGCGCGGTGAAGGCGTTGAAGCTGATGCGCGCGAAGTTCGTGGTTCCAATGCACTACAACACTTTTGCCCGTATTGAGGTCGACACGCGCGATTTTGAGAAGCGCGTGGCTGAAGGAACTCACTCCAAGCCCGTTGTCCTCGACCCCGGCGAGGGATTCACGGTCTGAGCCAAAATGTCTGAACGCTTTGTTTCCTACCGGCCTGAAAACCGGGTTTACGAAGAAGAATTCGGCGGAAAGAAGATCAGGTGCTCAGTCGTCCACGCTACTTTCACTCATCTCAAAAAGGAGTACTTGATTAAATCGGTTCTGCGTTACCGCGACGAAAAGGCGCTTCCGACCGAATCAATTCATTCCATAATGGAGGCCAGGGTTCCGTTCAACGATGAAGACCCTGCGGCGTTCGCCAGGAAATACTTGGACTGGGTGCGCGGCCACCAGCAGGAGTGGCACGTCCGACTGCTTTCGTCGGATTCCTCGGAGTTCGTTAGGGTCGCAACTGCGTTCATGCACTCGCGTGGCCAAAGGCTTTAAGTAGTTTTGTTGAAACAATTATTCAACGCTTTTTTAGGAGAGGTGTTTTGGAAAATGATTACTGGCGGAAAAATAACTGCAGTAGAAGCCCGAAGGATAAAGGAAGGCGAAGCAATTTCGGGACTGAACGTGAACATCAACATCGAGGACGTTCACGTGGAAAAAAATCAGTTGACGGTTCGTTATTCTTACGTTATTGACTACTCGAACAACGTTGCTCAGATCAAGGTCAAGGGCGAGCTTTACTTGGACGAGAAGAACGCAAAGGACCTTGAGGAAAAGTGGAAGAAGACCAAGCAACTCGAGCCCGTAATGGCCGAAGAACTGCTTACCGCAATTACTTACGCGGGAACTGCCACCGGAACGCTGTTGGCTTTTTCCATAAACATCCAAGCGCCGATAAACGTTCCGCGCGCGAGAATAGCTCCCGCGGCCGAGCAAACGCCGAAAGCGGGTTAGGTCGTAAAGCTAAGGTAGCCCTGCTTTGCCTGGTTGGCCGGAATGGTTTGCAGCACGTTTACCGTGTCTGCTCCCAAGCCGCCCAGCTTGCTTGCAAAAGCTTGAGTGGCTTCTTTTCTTCCCTGCACCACTATTTCGGCGGAGCCTGCGCCCAAACTGTTAATAGCTCCTTTCAGTGCAAGAGCCCGAGCTGCGTTGGCGCACGCTGCCTTGAAGCGCGGCGAGTCAACGTCTCCTTGAACCATTATCCTGCATTCGACGACTTCGCCCATAAAAAACCACTTCCTTTTTCCTTGCTAGGACTTAGGGAAAATACTATTTTAAATCGACGGCGTTCGATGCCCGCGTTTACGGACTGTGTACGGCCGTTTGTCTGGAGAGGCTAGTCCGCCGGCGCTTTTCGGAAGACTATCACGTCTCCGAGCGTTTCTTCCCGCGAGTTCTGCTTAAGCAGGCGCGCAAACTTGTCTACCGCCGTTTTTTCTTCATGGAAGAGCTTGTTGAGCAGGCGTTCCTGGTTGCCCAGGCGGTCTCCGCCGTACCTCTCGCGCACTACTAGGAGTCCTCCGGGTTTGAGGACGCGGTGCACTTCGTGAATCAATTTGCCTGGACGGGTCGTAAGCGGGTCGTTCAGGACGTCGTGCAGGTGAACCCGGTCGACGCTCTCGTTTCTGAGCGGCAGGTTCCGGCCGTCTGCCGTTACTGCCTGAGCGGCGTCGGACCCTAGAGCCTTGATTAATCTCTTTCCGCTGGCAATCAGGCCGACGCGCGTCTGGACCTGCCGGTGTACGGTCAGAGGGTCGGTTCGGAAGTTTTTCGTGCCATAGGCTGTTTCGGGATTGTTTTCTATGCCGATGTAAAACTCTTTTTCAGGCGAAAGGATTTTGCGGGGCCAAGCCAGGGGCAGGCCACCGTGGCCTATTTCGAGCACGATTTCCCGATTTTCGCGGCGCATGTGCTACGCTAAGGGAGTTAAATAAATTAAAAGAGAGCGGAAGGCGAAAACCGCCTTCCGAAAACTTAGTTTAGCCGAACAATGCCGACAGTCCTTCTGCGGCTGCTGCTTCCTTCTGTTCTTCGGACGGGCCTTCTTCCTTCTTCTTTTCTTCTTTCTTGGCCTCGCCGGCTGCCGGAGCAGCTGCTGCGAAGACGGCTTTCTTCTTTTCCTCGTCGATGTTCACTCCGTCGAGGGAAGTGACGAGGGCTTTTACTTTGGTGTCGTTGACGCTCACGCCTGCGGCGGAGAGGACTTTCTTGACGTTCTCTTCGCTGACGGGCTGCTTTGCGGCGTTCAACAACATTGCGGCATAAACGTATTCCATTATCTGTTCACCTTTTTTTCAACCAATTAACTTTTTTTTGAAAAATCAAAACGGGTCTATTGCGCTGCCGGGGCTTCTGGCGCGGGCGGGGTCTGCGCTTCGGCGGGCGCTTCCGCGACTTTTTCGTCTTTCTTTACTTTCTCCGCGATTACGAGGGCTTCGAGCTCTGCTTTCACGAGTGCGGGTGAAATGAATTCGGGTGCGAAGTACTGAGTCGCGATTGCAATGGCGGTTGCTTCGCTGTAAGCGGTTCTGATTGCGTCCAAGTAGTATTGTTCGTCGACGTTCAAGACGTCCGCAGTGTAAATCAGGCCTTGGTCGTAAACTGCTTTGACTTCCACGCCCACTTCAAATGGCTGGACTCCGAGTTTGATCAGCGCTTTTGCAACTGGTTCGGAAATCGGTTCTCCTTTCTTTGCAACAAGCGAGTCTTTTCCAATGATTACCTTGGGTCCTTGGATTCTTGCGTCGATTTTGGCTTGCTTGAGTTCAGTGAGTACTGGGCCGGGGGCGAGGTTGGTTTCGCCTGCGGGAACGGTTATGTCGCTTGGAGCGAGTTGGCCCGGCTTGGCGAAGGTCTTCGACTTGTTTTGCTTGAATGCCTTGAAGAGCTTGAAGGGATCGAGTTTTGAGAGAATGATGATTTCGGCGCCGCCCATGTACTGCTTCAGGTCTTTTAGCTCGGGTCTTGTGGCGTCCATTGCCTTCTGCAGCAGGGTTTTTCTGGCGATCCGAAGGATTGCTTGGCCGCGGACTTTCTTCTTGATTGAGTTGTACTGGCTTGACTTTAGGCCGGCTATGCTGGCGACTGCGACGACGGGGTATTCCGCGAACTCTTTCTGGAGTTTCGCGACCGTCTCTTGTTTTTGTTGCTTGGTTAGCACTATAATCACACTTTGGCTGGCTTGCCCATGGTCGTCTTGATGTATACGCTGGCGACGTTGGGTTCGGACGCTTTCTTGAGAATGGCTTCAACTACGGCCATTGCGTTTTCGACCAGCTGTTCTTTTGGCATGTTTTCCTTGCCGATAATGCAGTGCAGGCAAGGCAGCATTTTTCCTTTCACTTTAAGCGTAATGCTTGCGCGGGTTTTTGCAACGAGTTCTGCCAAGTTCATTCCCGGCAGAATAGGCTTGGGCAGTTTTCCTTTAGTGCCCAGTACTTGACCTAATTGTTTTCCGATTACTGCCATTAGCTGGGGGGCTGCAAGCAGGGAGTATTCCATCAGCTCGGCTTGTTTTTTCTTGTCTGAAGCGAAAACGGGGATGTCGGCGGAGCCAAAAACTGCGTCCGCAACTTTCTTTGCGTCCACCGCAAGCTGTCCTTCCGCGAAAACCGCGACTTTGACTTGCTTTGCCGCGTGCGGCAGTACCACGTCGACGTTGACCCTGTTTTCGGGTTTCTT
>JACCLL010000035.1 GCA_013425325.1 Microcaldota archaeon
AGTCGTGACATTGGTTCCGTTAACGTTTACGGTTGCGTTTGCGACGCCGACGCCGTAGAAGTTCTTTACGTATCCGGCGATTGTTCCGATGCCGCGCTGGACTTCAACTGAAACGTTTGCAGTCAAACTCGTTCCGTTGACGGTTGCCGAAACGTTGTAGAAGCCTTCTGCGCTGCCGGTAGTCAAAGCGGTTATCGCCTGTCCGAGCGAGTCGGTCGAGGCGTTTGCGGCGCTCAGCGAAGCATTTGTCGGCGAAGCGGTTATTGCGAACAACACTAGTTGTCCCTGAATCGGGTTTCCGAACGCGTCGGTGACGCGGGCAGAGATTATTGAAACGCCGTTCGGCGAAACAAGCGAGGGCAGTGCGGTTGCGTTGATTTGCGCAGCGGGTCCGTGAACGAATTCAACGGTTGCCAGTCCGAGTACTGCGCCGCTTACTGCGGCTACGGTCGCGTTGCCGACTGTAGTTCCCGAAGTGAGTGTTGCCGTAGCAGTTCCGCTTGCGAGAGTTACTTGATTGGTTGAAAGCGTTCCAAGCGAAGAGTCGAGCGAAACGTTGAGCGCTTCGTCGACGAGGTATCCGTTCGAGTCGCGTCCGGTTATTGTAATGGTAGAGTTGGCTCCGCCGACTTGAATCGAAGTCGGAAGGGCAGTGACTTCAAGCGAAGCCAGGCGGCCCGGCTGGATCGTCACGTTGGTAGAGTTGAAGACGGGGCCTACTGCAGCTGAAACGGTTTCGTTTCCTGCACGGATTGCAGTGAAGTAGCCTGACGCGTTTATTGAGCCGAGTGCTCCGGTGCTCCACGAAACGGGGACTGAAACCACGTTTCCGTAAGCGTCCGAAACAACTGCGTTGAACTGCTGGCTTTCGCCTGCGCGCAGCGTCACGCCAGTCGGAGTAATGGTTATTTGCGCGGGCGCGGCCGGCGAAACGGTTATTGTTACGTTCGCCTGCAGTCCGCCGACTATTGCGGTGATTACATAAGTGCCTGCAACGGTGCTTGAAGCATTTGTCAAAGCAATTCCGTCGGCCGTCGGCATGCTGGCGTTAGTGAATACTACGCTGGCGGGCGCGACGAAGTCGACCACAGTTCCGGCTGCAGCGGGATAGCCGTTTTCGTCAGTGACGTTTGCGGTCAAGACGATTTGCTGTCCTGCGACCGGAGCGTAGTTGTCTGCAGTGAGCACGATGTGCGCGGGTTCTCCCACGAACAAGACTTGAGTAGTGTTGAACAGAGTTGAATTCCACGAAGCGCCTACTGTAACGTAGCCGCTTTCGTCGGAAGTCAAGTTTACTTGCGCGGCTCCGCCAACAGTTGTTGCGGCAGGTGCGCTGAGCAATCCGTTTCCGGCGAGGACGGTGAATTCAATGATTGCGCCGTCCGGAACAGGCAAATAATTGCGGTTCAACAGCGTCGCGGTTACGAGAGACTGTTGGCCTATGGTAACGGGCGAAACCGCGTCAATCAAAAGGTACGCCGGAGGAAGCACGCGGAAGACGACGCTGTCGCCGTCGGTTGCGGCTCCAGAGGTTGCGTTGACCGTGACGCGCACGGGGTCGGGCCAAGTGAACACGAAGTCGACAGTGCCGTTGGTCGTAGTGTAGTTGGCGCATGCTTCTGCTCCGCCTTCAGGCGTTGCGCAGAATGCAACGATAGTTCCATCGGTTACTACGTGGCCGCGGGCGTCTTCAACAGCGATGTGAACGTCGACGGGGTCTCCTTGGAAAGTGTCGTGAGTAGACAAATTCAAGTCCAGCGAAGCGGCGGGGCCTGCCGTGAACGGAACGGTTATCTGTGCAGTTACGGGCGTGAAGTTGGTTGAAGGCCAGTAGGCAATTGCAGTGACTACCGCGTCGACTACGTCAAGCGATGCAGTCAAGTTGACTTGCGCGGTTCCGTTGTCAAAAAAACCGGCGAGAACGCTGTCGTCCGAAAGAGTTCCTGCAGTAGTCGAAAAGTTGATTACTGCAAAAGTCGGGTTGCCATACGAGTCTAGAATTGTTGCCGTAATGGTCGAGTTGCTTACGCCGTCGGCTTCAATTGAAGCCGGGTTTGCGGTAAGCACGAGCGAAGTTGGCTGGCCGTTAATAATCCACACCGTGACGTTGTCGGAGTAAACAGGATTGTAGTCGTCAGTAAAGTTTGCAGGCAAGTGAATGCGCGGCGAGCGAATTTCGTCTACAGGAATGCAAGATATCCTGCCGGAAGGGAAGTCGCCAACAAAATGACAGCTCGTGCCTCCAATCGGCCGGTCGAGATAAGCAGTAACTACCGCGTAACCCGGAGCGGTGGAGTTCATGTGCAGGGCTATGCTGCCGTTTACGGTCGGTGCACTCGTTGAATTGGTGCCTGTTTCAGTGAAAACAAAATTGGTTGAATCAAAGTAAACGCGCAGTCCGTCGATAGTGTTATTGAATTGATCGTAGACGGTTGCGGTGAGAGTCAGTTCATTGCCAACGAGCACTGCGCCAGTAGCGGGCTCGGCGGTCAAGTCGATTACGTACGCGTCAGAAGGCCTTACGGTCAGCGGAACGGTTGCAGAAACAGTGCGGTTAGTGCCGCTGACGTTAACTATCATCGAAGCTTGAACAACTACGCTTCCGGCGCGCACTCCCTTTATTGACACGAGGTGGGCGACTCCACTCTGAAGGTACTCGTTTATCATGACGGAACCGGTTCCGCTAAAGTTCCAGTCAGCGTCCTGCAATCCAAGAGAACAGTTGTCCGCGTTGTAGGCATAAACGCCAATCGAGAAGTGCGTGCGACCAGCGGGAATCGTCGAAGGCATGCTTTCAGGCAGCCTTATTACGAGGTGATCGATCGGGCCTATCGGAAGACAGTCTCCGTCGAAAGGACCGTGATCAATGTCTGGAAGGATCGGGCTATCAATAGTAATGGCAGTGGGAATAATCGGGGGGTGATAAATGTCTCCAGGGTCAAAGCCAGGACCTGCCTTTGGCGTGGGAGAGGGGGAAACATCCGTTAGAAGCGTAACTGGTTTCTGCACGCGCACTTGCGTTGCTGGAACGACTTTCTTTACCGCCAGGTTATTGACGGGCAGGAAAGCCGCGTCGGCAAAAGCTGCGCCGACAACGGTCAGGCACAAGGCCGACAAAACGAACATGGCTATGAATAGCCTCAAAGAATTCGACTTGGTCATAAAACCCCCTTCCTTCAAATGTAAACACCGCCCCGCATATCCCACCCGCGAGGCAATGTCAGTTATTGTTACTTCTCTAATATATAAAGTATTCGGTTTTGTTCCCACTGCGCAGTAGTTCTCTTACTATTTAGGAGAGTCTCATGCGCGCGCGTACTTGGCCGAAACGCGTTTTTCTTCAAGCTCGGCTTGGGCAACGAACTGGCCGGCGAGCGCGGTTTCGGATGAAGCGAAGGCGACGCTTGAAGCGCCCACTGCCGACTTCACTTCCGCTATTTTTTTACCGAGGAACTCGGCAGTGGCAGGGTCTGCGAACAGTGAGAGCGCAATGGAGTCGTTGACGTTGAAGCCGTTTTTCTTCCTGCTTTCCTGAACGGCGCGCGTGAGCTCGCGGAATAAGGCGGTATTCTTCAACTCTTCATCGAGCGTTTTCAACACGAAGACCTTGACGTCCTTTGCTTCGCGCGAAACGAAGTCACCTTGAGGCACTTGTTCAGAGAAGCGTACCGAAAGCGAGTTGGTCGAAGCACGCAGAATCTCGTTCAGTTGCCGGACGGACTCGCGGTGCGCGTCGCTTCCGACTACCACCACTTCACGTACCGGCCAGCGCAGCTTTATTCCCGCTTCCTGCCGCGCGGAAGCTGCGAGTTCGGTCACCTGCGCCGCAAGCGCCATGTGTTGTTCGAGCTTCTCGTCGGAAGCATCCTTTCCGAACTCAGGATAGCCGCAGTAGTGCACGCTTTTTTCGTCGGAAGGCGAACGGATTTGCTGGAACACGTATTCGCTCAAGAACGGCGAAACAGGGGCCAAGAGCTTTGCAGAAGTTTCCAGGGCTTCGCGCATTACCGACAGGCAAACGCGCTTGTCCTCTTCGCCAGCAGTGGGCGAAACGCGGTCGCGAACCAGCTTTATGTACCAACGCGAAAAATCGTTTACAATGAAGTCCAACAGCTTTCGTCCAACCAGTTGGAACTCGAATTTCTCCAAGTGCCCCGTAACTTCGCAGGAAACGGTGTTCGCGCGGGACAAAAGCCACTTGTCTTCAATTGCAAGCTTTGCTTTCGCAAAGTCGACCTGCGTAAAACCGGACGGAACATACATTTGGTAGAACGAGAGAATGTTGTAGAAAATCGTGAGGTCGCGCTGCAGTTCTTTCGCGTTCTTCATCGAAAAGTTCTGTACTTCCCATGGCGCGATTTCGCTGCAGTAATACAAACGTATTACGTCAGACCCGAGTTCTTTAGCGCCGTCCTTGGCTAGAATGACGTTGCCGAGGCTTTTGCTCATTTTTTCTCCTTTCTCGTCGAGCACCCAGCCCATCAACGCAACCGCCTGGTAGGAAGGCTTTCCGAACGCGCCCATCGAGCAGAGCATGAGGGAGTCGAACCAGCCGCGGATCTGGTCCTGTGACTCGCAAATCAACGCAACTGGAAACATTTTCTCGAACAATTCCTTGTTCTTGAACGGATAGCCAAGCGAAGCCCACGGCGTGACTCCGCTGTCGAACCAGACGGTAAAAATGTCTTTCACGCGCTTTGCCGTTCCGCCGCACGCGGCGCACTTTATTTCAATTCCGTCGACAGAATGCCGGTGCAAGTCGGTCAACGCGGATGAATCGAATTTTTTGACCGCATTTTCAGCTAGTTCTTTCTTGGAACCGATTACTTTTTTTGCGCCGCACTTGCCGCAAACCCAGATAGGCATTGGAATGCCCCAATAACGCTGTTGCGAGAGGCACCAGTCTTCCCGGTCCGCAATCCAGTTCTGGAACTTGACGCGGCCGAACGGAGGCATCCAGTTGATGTTCTCGTTCGCCGAAAGAATTTCTTCCTTTACGGAATCGACTTTCATGTACCACTGTGGACTCAAGCGGAAAATCAAGGGAGTCTTGCAGCGCCAGCATACCGCCGCGCGGTGAGTGAACTTGTCGGCGTGCAAAAGCTTTCCTTCCGCCTCGAGTTTTTCGACGATTACGGGGTCGGCTTCCGCTGTTGAAAGGCCCGCAAATTCTCCCGCGTCTTTGGTGAGCCTGCCGTGCTCGTCGACTGGACAGACTTGCGGCAGGCCGTAGTGCTTTCCAATGAAGTTGTCGGTCTGGCCGTGGCCAGGCGCAGTGTGCACTATTCCCGCGCCGGCGTCCATTGTAACGAATTCCTCGAATTCCTCTGCCTGGACGGCTTGTTTTTCGCCGCTCGCGCCGCCAGCCCTGTCGGTTTCGGCGCTCATGACGTGCTTCTTGTACTTCTTGTTAGTCATTATGGGCAGGCTGAGAATGATTTTGTGCGCTTTTCCAGCGAGTCCGCGTTGTATTGGAACGTCGAGAAGCGGCTCGTACTGCATTCCCTCCAGCTCCGAACCCTTGACGCGTGAAATCACTTCGTAGCCGACGCCGATTTCTTCGCCGAGCGCCTGCGCCAAACGCTTTTCCGCGATTATGAAGACGTCGCTTCCGACTTTGGCGCGCACGTAATACTCCCCGGGATGAACCGCGAGCGCAACGTTTGCGGGAAGCGTCCACGGCGTGGTTGTCCAAGCGACGAGGTACTCGTTGTCGGCTCCTTTTACCTTGAACTTGAGGTAAATAGACGGCGCCTGGAGGTCCTTGTAGGAATCGCTTACTTCATAGCCGGACAACGCGGTTTCGCAGTGTGGACACCAGTGAATCGACTTTTCCCCCTCTACGAGCAGTCCTTTCTCGTGCAACTGCTTGGCGGTCCACCACGCGCTCTCGATGAAGTAATCCTTGTAAGTAAAGTAACCTTCGAACCAGCCGCGCCAAGCCCCTACTTGTTTGTAGAGCTCCATGAACTTTTTCTCGTTGTTCAAAACCTTGTCGAGGCAAATGGCATCAAATTTTTCGACACCCATTTTCTCTATGTCGCTCTTGGCGGTAACTCCGAGCTCTTTTTCGACAATCACTTCCACCGGCAGCCCGTGGCAGTCGAAGCCAGGCTGGAAGAAAACGTCGTAGCCCTGCATGTACTTGAAGCGGCTCCAAACGTCTTTGCAAATGGTGGTCTTGAGGTTGCCGACGTGCAACTCGTTGTTAACGTAAGGCGGGCCGTCAAGCAAATAAAACGGCTTCGCGCCTTTTCTCGCCGCGGCGAGTCCCTGCGGAATTTTTTCGGCTTCCCAGAAGTCGCGCACGCTAGCCTCGATTTGCTTTAAGTCGTACTTCGCAATTCTTGCAACTGAAGCCATTTGGTTTAACACCGCAAAAAGCAGTCGCAAAACTAAGGGCGCGGAAAAATAAAAAGCGTTCCTACTGCCGCTCGAGTCTCTTGACGAAGTAAGAGTGCTTGGATTCGACGCCGCCGTAAACTCCGAAGTGATGGTGGGAAAACCGGTA
>JACCLL010000077.1 GCA_013425325.1 Microcaldota archaeon
TACTCTTTTTTCTTGTCGTAGCCTTCGCCGTCGCCGAACACGGTTGATTCGTCGTTGCCGTAAGGCGAGAAAAAGGCTTCAACCCAGTCGTACTGCCACTGCGACGGAAAAAGGATTACCGCGTATTTCTGTGAGAGCGAAGCGTGTTCGTAAACCCTTGTTTCGTCAAGCAGGGGGAGGGAACGGACTTCGTCGAGCAGGGTTTCCGAGACGTTGGAGTCGACTGCGGTAATGCTCCAGCGCGTGGGAACGAATTTCCGGTTTTTTTCCAGCCCGAAGGCTCCGACGCTTAGCGCGCGCATTATCGCCGACACGGGAGAGCCTTTTTCGTAGAGTTCCAGCATTGCCGTTTTTGCGGTTGCGTCGGTGTCGCAATGCATTTTCTCGAGCTTGGCGTCCCACTTGCTGCTCCAGATGCTCAGGCTTTTGAGGGGAGCAGAGGGGCCGAAGGCAAGCGAGTCGTCGTTCATTGACACTCCCGTCGGCTTGTGGGTAAAGAGGGCTTCGACTTCCGGCGAGACTTGCGACAACGCTATTTCCCGCATTTGCTCGGCTTGCCGCGAGTCGTCGTAGACGCTTATCGCTTTTTTTCCGCGGACGAGGCCGAGGCGGTACTCGAGAATGTCTGCCGCCGTTTTTTTTCCGGGAATCCACTGCTCGGGAGCGTCGAGGAGCCTCGTGTCGCCGAATTTCTCAGGAATCAACGGCCCGACGAATACTTTAGGGTAACCGAATTTGCCGACAAACACCGAGGGCGGGGAAGCGCCTTGCAGGTGTTCGGTTGCGTTGGCGAAGCTGAGGTGCTGGAAGCGGGACTCGAGTTTGGCGAGGAACTCTCGCTTGAAATTCTTCACGAACTCTTTTTTCACGCGAACGCATTAAAAAACGAGTTGCCACCCTCTTGCCGGTGGGGGGAGCATCAGATTTTCGCGGCTTTGGCGAAATCAGTTCTTCTGACGAGCTTGGGGTCGATTTCGAAGTTTGCGCCGGGCTTGAAGTTAATGGATTGCACGTGCGAGTTGCGGAGCAGTTCTTTCGCGAACTTGTTCCATTTTCTGGTTGGGTAGAGCCGTCCGCCCATGCGGATGTGCAGGTAGTCGTAAAGTCCTTGGCCGGGCTTCGAGCCGATGTAAAACGGTTTGCCCGAAGGTTGTTCTATTGTGTAAGAGTGTTCGAATGCCTTGTCGGAAATTCCCAGGATCGTGGAAACCACTTCTTCCGGCTTCAGTAATTCTCCCAAGTGCCCGCCGGTGAGGTGGACGTGTTGTATTGGAAGCGAGCCCCATGCTTTTACGAATAATTGGTACGCCCAGGGAGACGGAGTTATTTTAAGGTCTTTGGGCTTGGGCGCCGGCTTGTCGAATCCCTCGAGCTTTGGCTTGACGAGGACGTAGAGCGCGCTTCCTGTTTTTTTCAGCGCAGTCCACGCCCTGCCTTTCCGTTCTGCGCTTTCGCGGGGGTCTTGCAGCACTTGCGCCTGCGACAGGAACTCTTCGAACAGTCTTTTCGACGGCCGGTCCATGTGTTCCGCGTAGTCGTTGTAGAAACTTCGCACGAGCAGGAAGTCTTCGGCGGAAGCCGTTCCCTTCATTACGCGCAGAACTGGGTTGTGCACTTCCTCCAGGGGCTGGACTACAGTTTGCTGGGCAACGTGTTCCAAGTCGAGCACGAGCCCGTGAGCCGAGTTCGCGAGTTGCTGCCATGCCTTGAATCCGAGGGGTTTTGCTCCAATGTCGGAGCCGCCGGGGGGTTCGATTACTATTTTCAGGCCGTTTTTTGCCGCAATTTTTTTTAGTTCGCGGAGTTTTTCAGCGGTTTCGAACGGGCTTGGCATTGCGTAAAACAGGCCCCTGACGCTTTTTTTGACTCGCTCGGGAGCAGCGATGTCCGCGCCTTCGAGCTTGGGTTCCCTGAATTCTCCTCCCCTGTACTTGGGGTAGTCTGCTACGACGAGTTTGGCGCCGACGCGTTTCGCGAATTGAATGGCGAGCTTGCCGTTTTCAACGAATTCTTCTAAGGTAGCGGATTTTGGGATTACGACTGAGTTTGCCTTCAAGCCGTTTTCTTTCAGGGCGGCCTTGACTTCGGTCGAATGACTTTCGAGAGTAGAGGAATTAAGCAGTTTTTTGTTGGTGAACAGTTCGACGTGGGTGAAGCCG
>JACCLL010000097.1 GCA_013425325.1 Microcaldota archaeon
TGGCGCAGCTGCTTGGCCGGCGGCCGCGTTTGTTGCGCGAACACGTCTACATTCTTTCCGAAGACCGCATTTTCTCGGTTCAGAAAGCAAGAAAGCGGTTGGGCTACCGGCCACGCGTTTCCTTCAAGAAAGGATTAAAACAAACCCTTCCTTACCTGCTCGGTGAATAGAAAATGAAGGGAAACATTGCTGCTTACTTGGAGCTGCTGAGGCCTTACAACTGCGTAATGGCTTCAGTAGGCGTTTTCCTAGGCTACTGGCTTTCCATCGGTCAAATAGCGTTTTCGCTTCCCCTTTTCCTAGCCGCGTTTTCAGCGTTCTTCGTGTGCGGCGGAGGCCAGGCCGTCAACGACTACTTTGACCGAACCGTTGACGTCAAGTACAAGAAACACCGCCCCATTCCTTCAGGCCGCATTAACGCCAGGACCGCGTTTTACTACTCCCTGTCCATGTTCTTGATCGGCTTGATTCTAGCGATTTTGGTAAACGACGCCGTCTTCATCATCGCCGTGCTCGCGTCGTTGTTCCTCTTGGCTTACTCTGCTGCGTTGCTGAAATACAAGTTCGTGGGCAACTGGGTTGTCGGCGCGCTGACCGGACTGACTTTCGTTTACGGCGCAGCCATTTCAGGAGAGTACTTTATTCCGCTGCTGGTGGGCGTTGTTGCAACGCTGGCCAACGTCGGCCGCGAGATTACCAAGGACTTGGAGGACGTGAAGACGGACAAGGGCTTCAAACGCTCGCTGCCCATGCTGTTAGGCGCGGACGGCAGCAAGGCGGTTGCGTTCGCGGCGTACTTTGCCGCAATAATCATTGCCGTAGTTCCCTACGGATTGCTTTTGATTCCGAGCGTCGAGTTCATGCTCTTACTGTTGGTTTCCTTCGGAATATTCAGCCTCAGCATAACGCAACTGGCAGTAGGAAACTACGGGGATTCCCAGAAGACTTCCAAGCTTGCGATGGCAGTCGCTTTGTTTGCCTACTTTTTCTCGCTGTTCTGAGGCGGTTGTTTTTTTGTCTTTCATAGAAATAGACGGCAGCCACGGCGAAGGAGGCGGACAACTTTTACGCACTTCCCTTTCCCTTTCAGTGCTGCTGCGCAAGCCGTTTCACGTGACTAAAATCCGCGCCAACCGGCCCCACGGGGGGCTGCAGCACCAGCACCTGGCGTGCGTGCGGGCCCTTGCGGAGCTAAGCGAAGCGAAAGTCGAAGGCGCGGAACTGCATTCGCAGGAACTGTGGTTCGAGCCGCACGGCGTAAACCACGATGTTTTTCGCTTCGACGTTTCGGGCTTGGAGTCGATGTTTTTCGACGTGCACACTGCGGGGTCGACGCTGTTGCTGCTGCAGGCGTTGCTGCCTCCGCTTGCCTTCGCGCCCAAACCCGTTCGCATAGAGTTGCGGGGAGGGACGTGCGCGCACTTTGCGCCGCCTCAGTTGTACATTCAACGCGTTTTCGTTCCGGCTGTTGAAAAAATGGGTTTGTGCATTGAAATGGACGTGGAAAAATGGGGTTGGTACCCCAAAGGCGGAGGCGTGTTGCATGCCGTCGTCCATCCGGTCAAGAGCCTCGGGGCGTTTTGCTCGGTCGAAAGGGGGCGGCTAGATTCGCTTGAATGCATTGCCGCAGTGTCAAACCTGCCGGAACACGTGCTTGACCGGCTGAAGTCAACTGCTTTGAAGCACTTTGCTGAAAAGCCGGCGGGAGTCGCGCCGAAAGTAGAGTTGGTTCACGCGCCTGCTTTGGGTGAGGGCGCGATGTTTTTCGTTGAAGGAAGGTACGAGCATTCGCACGCGGGATTTACTTCAATCGGCGAGCGCGGCAAGCCGTCCGAAAAAGTGGCCGAGGAGGCCTGCGTCGCGTTTTCTTCCTTTAATGACGGAAAGGCGGCGGTAGACGACAGGCTTGCCGACCAGATTGCGTCGTACTGCGCTCTTGCGGAAGGCCGGTCTGAATTCACTTGCCCGCGCGTTTCAAAGCACTTGGAGTCGAACATGTGGGTACTTGAACAATTTCTTCCCGTCAAGTTCGAAGTAGAACACTCGCCGGGGTTAGCGAAAGTCGCTGTAGACGGCATTGGCTTCAAAGCGGCTAGAACAAAAGCAGGAACATGAACAAGTCCGCGAACAAAAGCGAGGCAATCAAGCCGGCGAGAATGTACGGGCCGAAGCGCGGCAGGTTCTTGTAGACCGGGAACAAACTCATTTTTCCCGCCGCCCTTATTTTCTTGAGTTTAGCAACTTCTTTCTTGGTCAAGACTCTTCCCAACGCATATCTTTTGACTATGCCGGCGGGCATTGCTTCAACGGCAAGCACGTCCTCGTCCTCTATCTTCGAAACGGGAACGCGTTGGATTATCACCTGCGACAGGATTTGTTTCTTGAAGCCGACCAAAAAAATTCCCGGAATGAAGACCACTGCTATAAACGATACTTGCGCCGGCGTCAAGCCGAAGGCGGCGTAGAGCCACGCCAGCGAAACAATGCACGCCCCGCCGATTAGCGCAAGCGGAAGCTTGTCCGGCTTGAGTTTTTTTCCGCGCAAGGCAAGCGCGTACTGGACTCCGCTGCCAACCATTGCAAACAACGAGCTGGCGATGAAAACCGACAGGAAGAAGGGATACAACTGCAGCCCGGCAATGACCTCAACCGCTTGTCCCAGCCCCGCTGGAAAAACTTGTTGCAGAAACGGCAGTATTGTCGACGGAAAGAAGGGAAGCAAAGCCTGCAGGCCTGCGAACAACAGCACGTCGCCGCCACCCAATTGTCCCGTCTTGTACGCAAAGTAGCCTATTGCGAAAATGATTGCGCTGATTCCGATGCTGAACGCGATGAAGTTCGCGTCGAAAGTGAGCAGGTCGAGGATTATTCCGGCGGCCAGCATTCCTATCGTGATTCGGTCGTCGATGAAACTAGTTTTCGCGTCTTCGTAAGCGGCCGCGGTGGTTCCTCCCAACGCTATTGCTATTCGAATCAGTTCGAAGTTCACTTTCAAGCACCGAAGCCGGGCATTCCCTTTAGTTTTCCCAAGTCTGGCGACATTTTAGTAAAGCGTTTGAGCAGCCCGCGGTTTTTCTTCATTCCTTTCATCATTTTCTGCATTTTGTCGAAGTTGCTGACCAGTTCGCGGACTTCGTCCGGTTTGAGTCCGGCTCCCTTTGCAACGCGTTCCTGGCGGCTCTTGTTGTGCATCAAGTCCGGGTTTTCGCGTTCTTTAGTTGTCATGCTCAGAACCGCTGCTTCGAAGGACGCCATTTTTTCTTCGCCTTTGCCGACCAGTTCTTCAGGCAGGTCGTAGGCTCCGAGCATTTGCATTACTTGCTTCAACGGCCCCATTTTCTTCATTGCCCGCATCTGGGCCAGGAAAGTTTCGTAATTGAGTTCGCCGCTTTCCATTGCTTTTTCGAGCGCCTGTTCCTCGCTGGCTTCCTTTACCTTCTCCAA
>JACCLL010000021.1 GCA_013425325.1 Microcaldota archaeon
GAGTTGAAGAGAAATAATGAAACGCTTTCTCGCAGCACTCTTGGCAGTCCTCGTTCTCGCGCAGCTTGCTGCCGCCGACGAAGTAAACTACAGTTTCTCGACTTTCGGCAGCGTGAATTCAACGCTAACGCGGGCAAACACTACCGTAATGTTCAATTACGAAGTGCCCAAGGGAAGCGTTAACAACATCAGCACAGACGCTGAAAAACTGTTTTTCGAAAACGGCTTTGCGCGCACCAACAGCTTTTACTTGAACGAATTCAGCCCGGTGCTAAACGCGAGCGTGCTGGAAGACAAGGCGAACAAGACGTACTTTTACCTCCGCGGCAAAAACTATTTGCTACTCGACTTCAACCACGCGCACCAGAACGTCGTCTTCGGCAAAGAAACCTATTACGCGGCAAACGTCACGTACGCCTGCAACTTCACGATAGGCGGATACACTTTCAATGTAAGCAAAGTATACCGCAACACCACCACTCTGCAGCCTAAGAAGAAAATAGAGTTCACTTTCATCGGCGGCGGGTTCATCAACCAGTCTTTCGAAGTCGAGGAAGGCGGGTTCTACAAACACTGGCAGACGGGCTTGATACTCAGCCCGCTGTCAATCTACTCGGGCGTGCAAGACAACTTAACAAACTTTTCGCTGTCGTTCTTTTCCTTCGTTTACAACGTTTCAGGCGCCGGCGACTACGCTGCCGAAACGGTTTACGGACCCAACAACAGCATAATAGGCATTTCAAGACTCTTTTGGGAACCCGACGGAGACTTCAAGGGCTTTGGCTTCAACTACGACACCGTCACAGGAACGGGAAAGGAATTCAACCTGTCGAGAGACTGCATCTACACCCCGCAAATGGTTTGCAACTGGAACATAACGCGAAAAATTGCGGCCGCGGCCACTACGCCGACGAACCTTACGGTAAACTGCCCGCCGTGGCCGGAAGAAAACGATTCAAACAGTACGCTGCCGAAAGGAATTAGGTACTGCTTCAACAACTCCGACTGCAACTTCGACATAGACTCGTGCACCACCTTCTCGTGCACCGGAACCGGAAACGAGACCGTAAACCTGACGATAGGCAATTATTCGGGAAACACGAGCAAAACCTGTGTCTATAGCCGGCTGACCGGCTGCGATTACCAAAGCAACTGCACGAACACCGGCTTTAGATACGCGGACGCTTACGACTACTGGTACTGCCAAGACAATATTTTCAAGAAACAAAAACAAGGAGGAGCAAGCTGTTCGAACAGCTACGAGTGCGTAAGCAATTCGTGCTCCGGAAGCTGTTCCGGCTACGTAACTCCCACTCCGCCCGTCTTTCCCAGCACTCCGCCGACTCCAACGCCGTCGGTTTCGCCCACTCCGACTCCTACGCCCGTCCCCGAATGCGTTTACGACGGCCAGTGCAGCGACGGCCTGGCTTGCACGGCTGACTACTGCGTAAACAATACCTGCGTACGCCGAACGCTGTACGGCTGCGCGCTTGGAGCCGAGTGCAAAGAATACGGCTTCGTCGACATAGTCAACGGCGCGATTTCCTACTGCTCACCCGACGGAACGTGGAGTTTGCAGAAGGCAACCGGCGAAAGCTGCCGGCAGAACTACGAGTGCCTAAGCTACGCCTGCCAAGACCTTTTGTGCCGCGTGCCCATGGCGCCACCCATGCAAGGGGTGCTCGAAGCAGTCGGCGACTTCCTGCAGTCGATAATCGATTTCTTCCTAAACCTCTTCAAATAACGCCCAGAACCGCCGTTTTCTACCAGCTAATTCCAGCGAATTTGCTCGAATTAAGGCTTAAAACACCATTTTACAGAGGCAACCTATTTAAATAACTTCTTGCAATATAGTTGCGTTCTACTCGCTTTCTTGACGAGTTTACCACGTGAAAAAACGATGCGTTTAGTTGCACTTCCAAAAAAGACCCTCAACCTCCTTGCCAAAAACAATCGCGAGGAACTACGAGAAGTCGAACGAGCCGCCGGCGTCAAAATCAAGTTGTCGGAAGAAGACGCGGAAATCGAGGCAGGCGCCGACAATCCGGGCAGCGAGTGGGAAGCCGAGCAGGTGCTCCTCGCGCTGGAAGCTGGCTTTCCGGCAAAACAGGCGCTAAAGCTTCTCAAGGAAGACTATTTCATGGAAAAAATCGACTTGGGACAAGCCTTCCGCGGAAACGAGTCGCAAGTCACCCGCTACAAAGCCCGCGTAATCGGAAGCGAAGGCCGGGCAAAGAAAAAAATCGAGGAAATTACGGGAGCATTCGTCGCAGTGGGCGACGAGTCCGTTGCGGTAATAGGAAAATTCGAGGAACTCAAAGACGCCAAGGAAGCCGTAATACGGCTTTTGGAAGGCGCGCCGCACGCAAACGTGTTCCACTTCCTGGAAAGAAAAAAGAAACGCGAAGAAAGCGCGTGAACGAGGTCATAGCATGCCCGAAAAACAAGCAGCTCAGCCGCCTGCGCCGATCAAGCCGGCGGCGCCGAAAAAAGAGCAGGTCCTAAGCGAAGAACAGCTCAGCAAAGAATTCAGGGAATACTCCGTAGCGGAATTCTTCAAACGCAACCGCCAAATGCTCGGCTACTCGTCGAAAGTCCGCTCCCTGACCACAATAGTCCACGAGTACGTTACAAACAGTTTGGACGCGTGCGAAGAAGCCGGAATCCTGCCCGAAATCACGGTCGAAGTGCAGTCGGGCGCCGCCCTGCCACGCGAGGAAGTCATTGCAGTCGGCGATGCCACTACCCGACAGTTCGACGTGCCGCTCGAAATCTACGACGCCGACGTCCTCGACTTCTTCATAGACGGAATCAAGCAAGCGCAGAAAAAAGAGTACGACCTGCGCAGCGAAAAACGCGGCAAGGACTCCGTTAAAACAATCGTTTTCAAGAACGCGCCGATAGCCGGCGCGAAAATCACCGCCCGCTTTGCTCAAGGGCACCTAAAAGTAATTACCGAAGACAATGGAACCGGCATTCCCAAGAAAAACGTGGGACAAGCCCTCGGCATGCTCTTGGCCGGAACCAAGTTCCACCAACGCAGGCAAAAACGCGGGCAGCAAGGGATTGGAGCCAGTTACGCCATACTGTTCGCGCAGATAACCACCGGAAAGACCAGCCACGTCAAAACAGGAATCGGAGACGGAAAAGTCTACGAATGCGACATCTCGATAGACATCAAGCTCAACAAGCCAGCCATCCTGAACGAACGGGAGTACTCCGGCAAATTCCGCGGCGTACGCGTCGAATCGGAGTTCTCGGAAGTCACTTACAACCGCAGCGAGTACAGCGTGTACGAGTACCTGCGGCGCACGGCGCTGGCCAATCCGCACGCCCAAATTACGTTAATCGAACCCGACAAGAACATAGTAGTCTTCCCGCGCGTGACGAAAGACATTCCCAAAAAACCGGAGCCGTGCCTCCCGCATCCGCTCGGCATTTCGACGAACGACTTGATGGAAATGGCGCAGTCAACCCAAGCCCGCAAAATCTCTTCCTTCCTAACCAGCGAGTTCTCGCGCTTCAGCTCGGACAAAGTCAAGGAACTAGCTGCGCTGGTTCCCCAAGTCAACTTGGAGCGCGCGCCAAAGGCGCTGGCTTGGCCCGAGGCCGAGAAACTCATTCAAGCAATCCAGAGAATCAAGTGGATTGCGCCGGAAACCGACGTGCTGCAGCCGATCGGAGACACTCAAATCGAAAAGGCGTTGAAAAACCTGCTTAAACCCGAGAAAATGAAGGTCATTGCAAGAAAGCCCAAGGTGTTCCGAGGAGGAATTCCCTTCCTCGTCGAAGCAGCAATCGCATACGGAGGAAACGCAGGCGCCGGATATGCGGGAGAAGAAGTTAGGGAAGGCCACGCCGCCGGAAAACTCGAGATACTGCGGTACGCCAACCGGACTCCGCTGTTGTTCGACTCGGGAAACTGCGGAATAACCGAAGCGGTCAAGACGATTGACTGGAACCGCTACGACTTGAAGGACCTGGAAAACCAGCCCGTATCCATTTTCGTCAACTTCGTTTCAGTCTACGTTCCCTACACAGGCGCAGGAAAGCTGGCAATAAGCGCCGAAGAAGAAATAGTCGAAGAAATCAGGTTTGCTTTAATGGAGTGCGCGCGCGAAATCGCGCTCTATCTCCACTCGATGCAGAAAGTGGAGGACCAGGAACACAGGCGCAGCATTTTCGTGCGCTACATCGACGAAGTCGCGGAAGCGCTTCACGACATTACCGGCAAGCCGCAAGCCTTCCTCGCAGAAAAACTGAAGCAACTCGCCAAGGAAAAAACCGCCTTGATGGACGCCAAGGAAGAAGAAGGCGAAAAACTCCTGGAAAAAATGGAGGAAACCGAGGAAAAAGGCTTTGAAGAAGAAGGGGAGTCGAAAGAGGAGTGATGCTAAATGACTGCAAAAAGAACCACTGAAGAAAAAATGACTGCCGGCCGCCAGCAAGTCGCGGACAGCATTGAAAAACTCGGCAACAAACTAGTCGGCCAAATAGAAGCAAAAGACAATCCATCGATCGAAATCCCCATCCGCGGCTCCAGCAACGTCTTCTACGACGAAAAAGGCAAGAAAATCGTTTTGGGAGACAAAGTCGCCCACAGGTACCTGTTCAACGTCTCGCACGCAAGGCGCTTCATGCAAACAATGCTGGTGGCGTCGTACGTAAAGAAAGACCTGCTTGCAAACAACTTGACTGCAACGCTGCGAGACTTGTACTACGCCAAAAAACGCACTATTGCAAACACGAAGGAAAACACGATAGAAGAACAAAAAGAATCCGACATGGCAATAGTCGACCTCGAAGTTTCCTTGGATACATTCCGCGAAAGACTGCACTTGCGCGCAGAACCAAAGGGCCGAATGGCCGGCGACGTCGTCGTGAACGACCGAGTGAAAGACAAGGTCGACACAATCGACCTGAGCAGAATGGGTTCCGGCGGCTGGGCAGTGCCCTCCATCGTCGAACAAATCGAGTTCAAGGACGTGGGCGTCGAATACGTGTTGGTTGCGGAAAAAAACGCCATTTTCGACCGCTTGAACGAAGACGGTTACTGGAAGAAAAACAAGTGCCTCCTCATGACCACCGCAGGACAAGCAGCCCGCGGAGCACGCCGTCTCCTGCAAAGACTGACTGAAGAACTCAAGCTTCCCGCGTACGCGTTGACCGACTCCGACCCCTACGGATGGTACATCTACTCGACAATGAAGTACGGTTCAATGGCGTTGGCGCACGAAAGCGACCGCCTTGGTTGCCCGCAGCTGAAGTTTCTCGGCCTGAGCATGTCCGACATCGAACACTACGACCTGCGCAGCGTGACAATAAAAGCGAAGGAAGTCGACATTAAGCGCGCGCAGGAAATGAAGGAATACGACTGGTTCAAGGCCAAGGAATGGCAAAGCGAAATCAACAAGTTCCTGGACAAGAAAATCAAGGCCGAAATCCAAGCCCTTTCGTCAAAGAGCCTGCAATACATTTCCAGCACCTACCTACCCGATAAAATAAATTCAAAAGACTTCCTGCCGTGAGCAGATGTGGGTAGCTGAATTCAAGGTCTGGCACAAGAACTCCCACCTACTGGAGGAGTGCGGTGACTTGGACGCCAGTTCGGCAAGCTGGTACCTAAACGCCTTCTCGAAGGGAGGAAGGCAGCAGGTAATGCGCGCCATCTACTTCTTCGGCCCCCAGAAAGACGAGTTCAAAAAACGCGTTAGAAGAAAAAAAGTGGTCACTATAGTAGCGGAAGAAAACGACCAGTGGATTTACTTCCACCCCGCCAACATAAGCTTCCATTGCACGGTGTTGGACAAAAGCGTTTTCTTCCTCAAGCCGGCAATCGCGCACCGCGGCTTTTATTCGTGGACGGTTGGCAGCTGGAACAAAGCCAATCTCCTCAAGCTCTACAAGAAAATCAAGAAACTAAAGGGCTACGCAACAATTGAAATGCTTTCAGTCAAAAAAGCGGACGTAAACCTCTTCATGCCCGCAATCTTGTCGCGCCTGACCGACTTGGAGCGCCAGGCGTTCGCCACGGCCGCGGAAAACGGTTACTACGACTTTCCGCGCGGCGCAAGCATGTCCGAAATAGCGAAACGAACCGGCTTGAACCGCACGACCCTGCAGTACCGCCTCCGCCAAGCGGAGAAAAAGATTTTGCCCGCAGTTGCGACGCAAATGCCTTAAACCACTTGTTTGGCAAATGCCAACTCATTCCTCTTATCGCAGGCTGTAGAAATTAATAAGCATGCAAGCGCAAAGAATCCTCATCGCAGCAGCGCTGGCCTGCGGTACCGCCGTACTGACGGCGGACCTCGTGCTGACCGCGCTCGCGGGAGGAGCTGTTCTTCTGTTGCCCGAAGCCCAAAAACCGGAGGAAAACCAGAGAGAAAAACCGCAGCACCTGAGTTTCTGAGGAAACAGCAATGAAGCTTGAATTCGTTCTGGAGGAAGACCACGCCAGCCACGTCCTTTGGCTGATGCATTTGTATGCCTTCTGCAGCAGCGCCACGGCCGCCTTGACTGGCGTGCCTTTCGAGCGTTCGCTCATTAAAATAGAGAAGGGCTACGGTAAGTGGGCCGTTGACCCAAAAAACTGGCGCAGTATCAGCTCCAGCCTTCTCCACCGCCTTAAAACCGGCGAGATACAGTCGAAAAAAATAGTCGAGGAATCGAGGCGCTACGGCGGGGAAGCCGTGAAAACCGCCGATTCGATAATAACCGCAGAACTGCAGGCCGAGAGCATCACCGAACTCAAGCGGCTTTTTTTGGAGCTTTACCGCAGCCTCTCGGGCATAACCGGCCTCGGCTTCCTGCCGGTAGTAATCGACTTCCACAACTTCGCGCTCTCAACCGAGTTAACCAAGATTCTCGAGCGCCGCATCGGCGAGCAAAGACTCGGCAAAGAAATAAAGCCGCCAGAGGCACTCAGCGTACTGGCCGCCAGCCACTACGACACGCAAGCAAAACAGGAAAACATAGAGCTATTCGAACTAGCCGCGGCAGTGGAACACGGGCTTGGAAAAAACTTTGCTGACGAAAACGCTTTGTCAAAGGCAATCAACGCCGACCCCGCGCTCCGCAGGAAGCTCGGCGAGCACGTCAGGAAATGGAATTGGATAGAACACGGTTACGTCGGACCAGCTTACTCGAAGGAAGACTTCGTGAAAGAACTCCTGCGCACGATACGGCAGTACAACGCGCAGGACGAGGAAAAAAGGCTGAAGGAAGCAGACGTGGTCCTGCGGCTGCAGCAGGCCGCGTTGGAAAAAAAGCTCAGCCTGACGCAAGACGAGCTGACGCTTTTCGACGCAGCGCGTGACTTCATGTACGCAAAGGCTTACCGCATGGACGTGCGCAACAAATCCTACTACGCGTTCGGCCTCTTGCTTGAAGAAGCCGCGCGAAGAACAGGCTACTCAAAACAAGAACTTCACGCAACCGACTTCCACGAATTACTTGCGCTGCTAGACCAACGCGGTTCGCCGACGCGCGACGAACTGGCGAAACGCATTGACTTTTGCGTCTGGCTTCAGGAAGGCAGTTCGATAAAACCGGTTACAGGCGAACTGGCCTTAACCGAATTGAATGAACGCATTGCAAAACACGAGCACGAAGGCGTTACCGAACTACGCGGCCAAGTGGCCTGCGTCGGCAGGGCGACCGGCAAGGCAAAACTAGTCAGAACCGCGGTAGACGCCGCGAAAGTACAGCACGGCGACATTCTCATCTCGCCGATGACCAACCCCGACCTACTGCCCGCCATGGCAAAGGCAGCGGCCTTCGTAACGGAAACCGGAGGTATAACCTGTCACGCGGCCATTGTAGCAAGGGAAATGAACAAGCCCTGCGTCATTGGAACAAACACGGCTATGAAAGTATTCAAGGACGGCGACTTGCTTGAAGTAGACGCAGTCGAAGGCATAGTTAAGAAAATAAGCTAGCAACAACTCTCGATAACCATGATCTGGAAGAAACTCGTTGAAGACCAGGCAAGTCCCATGATTCACCCCGTCGCGTACAACACGGGAGCTTGCCTAACCACCCCAATACTCGGAACCGCGACCGCAAGCGTCTTCGTCGAGTCGAAGAACCGCGTGGCCAGGTGGTGTTACTCCGGCCCAAGCGCTTCGCAAGTGTTCGTCGCAGAAGGAAAGGCGGCGTTGTACAAGCTCGAGGACAAGGCTTTTCTTGAGAAAGTAGACCTCAAAAGCAGGCGTACCATCGTGGACTTGCTCGATTTAGCGCGGGAACTGCGGGAAAAACCGCTTTATTCACTGGACAACCAGCAGCTCGCCGCCCTGTTCACCCGCTTGTTCGACGCGTGGGTTGAGATGAACTTGTGGGGCCACGTAGTCAACGTAACTGACTTCGAGCACTTCATGCTCACACAAAAAATCAACGCCTTCCTTGAAAAAAGAATCAAGGAAAGCAATGCAGACGCAACGGTTCCAGACGCTTTCGCCGTCCTGACCACTCCACGCGAGAAAAACCCGCTGCTGCAACAGGACCAAGATTTCTTCCGGGTTCTCGCAATGATTCAATCCGACCCGTTGGCTCTAGAGGTGTTCAGGCAACCCACTTATGTCGTGCTCAGGCAAATGGAGGAATTTCCCGAAATCGACCATGCAATCCACGAGCACGCCTACGACTACAACTGGCTGCAGTTCCACTATGACGGCCCAATAGTCTTGAACGAAGAGTACTTCGTTGAAGCACTAGCTGCGGAAGTGCGGCAGGGAATTGACGCAAAGCAAAAGCTACGAGAAACAGAGGAAAAACAACGCGCGTTGGCGGAAAACCAGGAACGGCTTGAAAAACAACTGAGGCTAAGCGGGGAAGAAACGCACTGGATTCTGGTTGCGCGCACTCTCATGCTGTTGAAAGCCCTCCGCAAAGACGCCGTCTTCCAAGCAAGCTGCTGGACCGAGTGCCTGCTGAAAGAAATAGGCACGCGATTGTCGCTGAACGTAATTCAAGTAAGGCACCTGACGCCGCAAGAAATCGAAGCCACGCTTATCGGAAAGGCCAGCGTTGACGCGCGCGAACTCGACGAAAGAATTGCTTACAGCTGCTGGCTGCACGAAGGAAACAAGCCAGTCCAAGTCTTTACCGGCGAAGAAGCCCGCCGGCTGGCCGCGCAAGTAGTTGAAGACAAGCCGCAAGGCGAAGTCCGCGAACTCAAAGGCACGCCTTCTTCGCCGGGCTACGCAAAAGGAGTTGTCAAGCTCGTCGCGCACATCGAAGACATTGTGAAAATGAATCAAGGAGACATACTAATTTCCCCTGCAACCAACCCCAACCTTGTTCCGGCAATGAAAAAAGCCGCGGCAATAGTTACCGACGAAGGAGGCATTACCTGCCACGCTGCAATAATTTCCCGCGAACTCGGAATTCCCTGCGTGGTTGGAACCAAAATAGCCACGAAGGCTTTCAAAGATGGGGATTTCGTTGAAGTAGACGCGTCCAAAGGCGTCGTGCGAAAATTATAAGAAGTCGTGTTTCCGTGGTTAGTTAGTGATTATATGCCTGAAGAAAGAATTGTCAGAGAATACGTGCTGCGGCGCCACGGCGAAAAAACCGCGACAGGAGAACTGGCTCCGGCTGGAAGGCAGCAGGGCGAGGCCGCCGGCAAGCAGTACGGCACGCTTCTTAAGACCGTCAAAACCCGCGCAGTAGTGCTGCGCAAGACGACTAACGTCGGCCGCACTAAGGAAATGTCGCAAGCAGTAGCAGAAGGACTGCGATCGACGGGAGCCGCGACCGTAAGCGCAAACGCTAGAGAATTTCCTCCCTTTTTCGGCATCAAAGTAAAAGACGCCAAAAAAATAGGCGAAGTCACGAAAGAACGAGGCGAAGACGGCTTGCTGAAGGCTTTTTATGCTGGCGAAGACGTGGGCGCGGCCGAAACGCCTGAAGAAATAGGACAAAGACACTTGAAAGGAATCGTTGAACTAGACGAAAAACTTCATACCTTCAACGCAAAGCGTTCGGCACGCGGCGCAATTCTACCCGACCGCCACACAATCGACATCACCGGCCACGCGCCCGGAATAGGCTCGCTCGCAATGCTTCTCGGCTTCAAGGACGTGCAAAGACAGCCGGAAAAAGTAGGGGAAGACATCCGCATCCAAATAACCTCGAAAGGAAAAGCCATCGCAGTGTTCAGATACCACCAAAAAGACGTTACCGCCTTGTTTCCCCACCTGCGCTCGTGAAACCAAAGCACTTTAATCCAGCTCCCTCCTTTCCTGTTTCATGTCTCTCCGTATCTTCGCTTGTGGCAAGGACGGCAGGCTCGAACAGCCCACTGATTTGAAGCAGGCGGCCAAGCTGTCGGAAAAGAAGGAAGTTTGGGTTGACTGTGAAAATCCATCGCGCGAAGAAGCGGAGGCAATCGGCAAAGCGTTCAACCTGCACCCGCTGAGCGTGGAAGATTCTTTGAACGAGCGCCAGCGCGCAAAGCTCGACGAATACCCCGGATACTCTTACCTCGTCATTCACGCAGTCGGCTTGACGGAAACGCTTTCGGCAACGCAGTTGAACTTGTTTCTCGGAGAAAACTTTATCATAACAATCCACCGCAAGCCCATGCAGGCAATCGAAGACACGCTCGCGCTCGTAAAGTCCAAGCCCGACGTTCTCGGCAAGGGCTCGGACTACGTGGCGCACGCGCTGATGGACGAGCTCGTGGACGGCATTTTCCCGATTCTCGACCACTTCGAGGAACGCATTTCCGGCATTGAAGAACAAATTTTCGAGAGCACGGGCGCAAGCGTAGTTCAAAACAGGAAAATAGTCGACGGAATATTCCGGTTGAAGAAAGACCTGCTGCAAGTCAGGAAAGTCATTTGGCCACACCGCGAAACCATTCACTCGCTGCTGTCAAGACGCGTTCCCTACATTCACGAAGAAGCAGTTCCCTACTTCCGCGACGTCTACGACCACCTTATCCGCATAACGGACATGATTGAAACCTACCGCGAACTCCTGGCCTCGACCATGGAAGCGTACCTGTCAGTGGTTTCAAACAACTTAAACGCGGTCATGAAAAAACTGACTGCAATCACGGCAATAATAATGGTTCCGGCGTTAATCGCCGGAATCTACGGAATGAACTTCTCGTACATCCCAGAACTACGCGCGGAACTCGGGTTCTTCGAAGCACTCGCGATAATGGCGGTTGCGGCGCTGGCGCTTTTCACCTACTTCCGGCTCAAGCAGTGGCTCTAACTCGCATTTATTTAAACCACTTAACGCAAGAGTGTTTTCATGCGCGAAGAAGAAATGTCGGAAGTGCACTACGTCCTGAAATACGGCGACAAAGTCCTTCATGCAGGAAACGTCAAAGTACCAGAAATGCTCCCTATCGAAATAGGCCGCCACCCAAACGTGCAGTTGTCGATTACGCAAATGGTCGAAGAAGCCGTCAAAAAAGGCTTGGACCAACAGACGCAGGACGGGATAACGGAGCGCCTGCGCATGATCTCAAGAAACCACATGACTCTCCTGAAGCACGCGCCCCAAGCCAAGCACAAAGGATACTTGCTGACCAGCCACGGCGCAAACCAGGCACACTTGATCTTTCACCCGCACGGCGGCGGCGAAACCGAGGCGCCCCTCAGGCAACACGACCAGATTCCAGGAATAGACGCCACGAAAGTAGTCGAAATACATTTCCCAAAGCCGTTCGAAGGCACGGAAAAATTGCTCGTGCTGAGACTCAAAATCGAAGAGCCGACTCATTAACTCGCTTTTGCGCTGCTTCTTCAGCGAACCAAAAACCCGCAAGGATTAAAAGTACGCCTTTCACAACGTAACTCATGCCCGAAGAAAAGCCGCGTCTCTCGTACCGCCTGATGTTCGGCAATCAGGAACTGCACTCGGCTGAAATAGAAACGCGCAAGCTCGAGAAAAACGAGCCAATAAACATCGGAAGACAGCCGAATTGCTTCATTTCACTAGCGCACATGATTGAAGACGCCCAAAACGAACAGAGAGTCCCCGCCGCAACGCTGAAGGAAGCCATGAAACATGTCGACCTCGTTTCACGGCAGCACCTGATGCTGACGAAGCACTCCAACCGCCCGGGCTGGGTCGTGACCTCCGTCGGCTCAAACGACTTGCCTCAAATAAGTTACTCGAAAATCTCGGGCGAAAACGCCAGCCACCCGCTAGCACAAGAACAACAAGTCGCCAACGTGGACATCACAAAACCCTTTTCAATAACCTTCCCGAAACCGTCAGCGGACGCAAAAAAAGATCTCGTGCTAGTGTTCAAAATCACCGGCACCATCAGTCCAACTCATTAAAAAACTTCTTCAAACAAAACCCTTTTCGCTATTTTGCCCTGGTAGCTCAGCCGGCTAGAGCATCTGACTGTTAATCAGAGGGTCGCAGGTTCGAATCCTGCCCAGGGCGCTCTTTTTATGTAACGGGTTTCTCTTCCTGGTTTAACTAATTTAAAGCCCAAGGCAGAATAGTCTTGCAGTGATTCAAATGCCGCTTGCCCCGCAGGAATATGAGAAACAAGTTACCGCCGCGAAAAGAGACTTTGAGGTCTTGTTGGGAAAACACGGAATTCCGAAAGAGCACCAGCCGGCTTTCAAAGGCGTGCTTGAAAAAGCGGCAAACGAATTCGGCGCAAAAGGAAGTTCGATGACGCAGGAAGCGTTCAACATCCGCGTCACTACTTTTCACGGAATGGTGCGCCAGAAACTTGGAGCAATAGGAATAAAGTCCAAGCCAGCTTACGACAGGGCTGAACACGAATTCTGCCAGCTCATAACCCGCCTGGCCGGAAGGCTGCGCTGGGGCGGTATGGAAAAATAAAAAGAAGGCGAGAGCGCGCAAAACGCTCTCGTTCAGTGCTTTTTCTTACGCAGCGGGGGCGACCGCGCTCACTGCCGAAGCGCCGGTAACGAATGGGGCAGTTGTTCCTCCGAGGAAGGAAAACCACGGCCGGTTGACTTCAAGCACCTTGTTTTCGCCCGCGTCGACTTTGAGCGTTGACTCGACCTTCATCGGAATGACCCAGAAGAGGTTGAACGGCTCTTCCACCGTCAACGCATAGACCGCCTTCTGGTTCTCGACTCTCAGTTCGGCAGTCTTTACCGAAGCGCCGCCGGCTTCGACTGACGAGTACACTTGCGCGGGCATTACGTTGACTTGCCGAGAGGACGCGTTTTCAACCAAGTACAGCCTCTTGTTCTCCACTTTGAAGTCTGACTGGATCGGCATTAGACCTTCTTTACCCGCGCTGACTACTTGAACGGAAGTGGCGGTCGGCTGCGGCACTACCGTAACCGACTGTAATTCAGTTGTTACCGTTGATTGGACTTGCATGCTGACCAGCGGCACGCTGGCCGAAACGGCGGTAGGCGAGGAGGAGGACGACGACGCGGCGGCGATTTCGTGGTAGTTGATTACCTGCTCGTTGTTGACGACTATCTCCTGGCTGTTTACCTTGAATTCAACTGGCTGGTCTACCGCAAGGTTGAACAACGCAGTGCTTGAAACCGCGGTTGGAACAGCGGCCTTGTAGACGCTGATGTTGTAGGGAAGCGCCAAGCGGTATACTACCTTGCCGTCTTCAACTGCGGTGTTTACCTGAATGTTGGTTGCCTGCGCGAGGACCGGCGAGAATATTTGGGTGGGCTTGACTTCCAGCGCCCTCATTTTTTCAACAGTTAGAGTAGCCTCGGTAGTTGAAACGGGGACTACTATCGCGGAACTGATGGCCGTTGCTTCCGCAACAAGTGCAGACCGAACCGAAGGCTGCGCTGATTCAATTGTTCCCGACTGGCCTGCCACCGTGCCGTTATCCACCGAAACGACTTCGCCCGTGGAAATCAACACTGCTAACGCCGGCGCGGCTAACGCCAGCAACGCAAGCAGCGGCAGCGCTGCATAAAACTTCATTAAAACCACCGCAGAAAGTAGAAGCAGGGCGTATAAAAAGCGGGTTATTCCGCCAAAAGCGCTTTTTCAAGAATGTGCTTTACTTTCGGCGCTTCGTAAGACAAGCGCAGCAGAGTCGCGTGGCCGCGCACTCCCTTGCCGCTCTCCACGCTGTTGATCAGCCCAAGGGTTTCGAGTTCGTGCAAGTATTCCCTATACCAGCGGGAAGTCCTGGGTTCCTGGCCCATTTTCTTCGCCATCGCCCGGTAGCGCTCGTAGACTTCGCCCGAAAAATAGTATTTCTCCCCTTCTTCCTCGACGAGTTTCTTGTAGTGAACGTCCTCGCTAACCACTGCAAGCGCGTACAAAACGAGTTTCTGGTGTTCCGGAAGGGAGCTGACTATTTCAGCGGCCTTGTCCTCGTCAGCCGCTTTTCTCGCTTCCTCGACTTCCTTTTCAGACACTTTTTCGACTTTCTTTTTCTCAGCGACTTCACCGGCGCGCAGCAAGAGCGCAAGCGCGTAGCGGGCGTCGCCGTTGTCTCCCGCGGCAATTGCCGCAGCCAGGTTTACTGCCGAAGGCAGGACGACGCCGTCGTTGAAGGCGGTTGAAACGCGTTGCGTTAGAATTCCCTTGAGTTGGTCCGCGTCGTACGGCTGGAAAACCATTTCCTCTTCGCAGAGAGACGACTTGCTTCGCGTGTCCAAACGCTGCTTGAAATTGACTTTGTTGGAAATGCCGAGAACTGAAACGCTTCCCCGCTTCAGGTCGTCGTTCGCGCGGGTCAGCGTGTAAATCAAGTTGTCCAAGTCCTTTACGACGTCGATTTCGTCGAGAACGAGGATTACGTGCTTTCCGTCGGCTCCGTCGTCGCCCAGTCCTTCAATCCAGTCGAGAAACCGTTCGTACAACAACGCGAAGGAATAACCGGTTTTGGCGCTGCCGGGACTGAAGGAAGAAATGACTTTCTGCAGCACCTTGTAGCGCGAGTCGTAAATGCGGCAGTTCAAGTACACTGCGCGTGCGCGCAGGTTCTTTTCTTCGTCAAGCTTCTGCAGGACGTGCTTGGCAACGCAGGTTTTTCCGGTTCCGGTCTTTCCATAGACGAATAGGTTGCGCGCCTTCGAATTGTGCAAAGCCGGGGCAACGGCCTGCATTACCTTCCTTATCTCGTTCTCCCTGTAAAGCAATTGCGATGGCACGAAGTGGGGCGACAGCACTCCCTTGTCGCGAAAGACCTTCTGTTCACCGGCCAGCTCAGAGAAACTAGGCACTGTAAAATCCCACCGCTTTGTATTTGGACGGCAGCGCGTTTAAATCTTTTTGCGCGCCAAACAGCGTCGGCGAGCCTTTTTTCGCCTCCCGACGGGGGAAGGAAATGCAAAACATTTATAAGAGTGCTTCCGCTTAGTTACTCGAAAAACGCTTATTGCGAAGGGTGATTGGAAAATGGGAGTACTCACTGGACTCGGGAAAGCACTTGGAATCTCTAAGGAAATGAGTTTGGACGACTTCATGACGGCAAGCGAAGCCGAGGAAGTCGACGTAATGCACCAGGCAGCCGACTTTTACGTAAAGCCGGTGGCACTGCAAATGGATTCAGACATAAAGATGGTCGAAGAAGAACTAAAGCAGAAGAACATCGTGTTGCTCAACATTTCGCCAATGGCACGCAACGCGCCGAAACTCAAGAGCGCCGTAAACGACTTGAGGGCGTTCGTGCACGGAATAAACGGAGACATTGCCAGAATCGACGAAGACAAGATTCTGTTGACTCCGCAGAACGTAAAGATAGTCAAGAACCGAAAGCACTAGAAACCTACTTTTTTAAGGGCGGTCTGCCGCCTCGTTTTTTACTCTATTCTTAGCTCGTAGTCGGTTCCCGCGTACTTAAGCAAATGCGACAGCAGAAGACTTACTTCGTGAGGGTAGTGGACGTTGGGCGGCATGAGCGCCGGAACGCCAACCATGGTCTTGCCGGATTCGGCGTACGCCTTTAAAGCGTCAAACCAGTGACGGTGCTGGGCCAGGAACGGAACAAAGTCTTTGGAAAGAATGTACGGCGGCTCTACGAACGCCTCGCGGCCGAAGACGTTGCGCTGGCTTTTTATGCGCTTGACGCGCGTGCCGTCGAGCTCGGCCACTATTGGCGTTCTGGAGGAAGAAAACGGGAAAAGCGAAACCACCGCGTCCGCCGACTGCTGCGCCATGGCTTTTACGTGGGAAGCCAACGGAGGAGCATTGCCGTAGATGAACAAAAACTTTTTTTCAAGCAGGTAGTCGAAGTTTACGGGAATGCCCCCCGTCTCGCCGGTTCCCTTGTCTTGCACGACGCGCACGCGGCGTTTTCCGCGGAATATCCTGCACATTTGGTCGTAATTGCTTTCGCCGTCGACGGCAACCACTATTTTCTTGAGACCGGCTTTCAACAGCGCCTCGACAGTAAACGCGATTATCGGCTTGCCCTCGATCAAAATCAGACTCTTGTTGCCGTACTGAGCGGCGAGCGGACCCATTCTGAAGCCCTTTCCTCCGGCCGCGACCACCGCCTGGTTGATGCTTGGCATGAAGCCGTTAAAGCGGGCAAACATTTTAAACGATTCAGCGCCTCTCTTCTTTCAAGGTAAAGCAAAATGCTGTTGGACGCCCCGACGTTTGAATTGACTCTAACTCCAGAAGTAGCGCTAGGAATAGTGCAGAAAAGCGTGAACTCGAAAGGCTGGAAGAAATACGACGTTTCCGACATCAAACTAGTTTACACCCCCTTCTACGTGTTTACCTTCGACATTTCCGCAGGCGAGCAAAACCCTTCCGGAAAAGCCGCGCTAAACGCCTACTCCGGGGAATTGAGCGACTTCGTTCCGGTACTAATGGACCGACCGCTGAAGAAAACGCGGAACACCGCTGAAAAATTCGAGGCGGAAGTGGAGGCAAGCGCGATTTCCTCGCAGGAAGCAAAGGCCAGCGCCCAAGCCAAAGTCGCCGCCCAGGTCGGAGCGCAGAAAGACCAAGTGACAATCTCAGCCGTCAACAAAATCTACATTCCCTTCTTCAGAGTATGGGTCGACGTCGCGGACGACACTTACAAGATAGACGTAGACGCGTCCCTCGGAGCGCCTCTCGGCGCAGAAGCCGTTCCCGCGCGCCAGAAAGGATGGAACGAAGCAACAACCGAAACGCTCGACAAAATGAAGACGCCCGGCGGCTGGATGGAACTCGGCGGAAAAACAATCGGCGAAGCCGGCAAGGCAGTGTCCAGCAAAGGAGACAAAGGCAATCCCCTTGCAAACAAAGGAGTTCAAACAATTATTCTAATTGCAATAATCGCCGGACTAGCCTACTTCGCAATACTCGGCGGACCCGCGGGCAAGACAACCTGTTCCCCCGACGCACTGTACGCCAAAAAACCCGGCTTTTTCGAAGCAGGAGGCATTCTCCCCAACTCAATTGGAAACGACTACTACGAAATCCGAGGCACCTGCTCGTTCACCAATCCGTCCAACGAAGAAGAAGTCAAGTGCGCCCGAATAACGCTTTTGGCCGACGGACAGCCAACCCGCGCGTATGCAGTAGTGTACACCCAGAACCCCATTCCGGCAAACACGAACACGCCAGTAGTCAAGAACTTTGTATTAAACTGGACGAACGTCGAAGGAACGAACTTCGACTTGAAGTACGACGAATGCTAGCGCTTTCTGCACGCGGAAACGATTTTCGACAGTCCAGCGAACAGCGCCTGGGCCTCGTCGTCCGCCACTTCGCTCCTCTGCAGAGCCCTCCTGAAGGCAGTTGCGACCTTGCGCTCGTCGTGAACCCTTCTCCCGCCCGGCGCGCGGTTTGCTTCCGCAAGCGCTTCGGCAAACATCTGCTCCAACTTCTTCAGCTTGTGCGCCGCAGCGGTTTCGAAAAACAAGTTCTCGCTTGCCTGCGAAGAGTAAAGCTCGTACAACAAAACCGCAACTGCGTGCGACAGGTTCAAGACAGGCTGTTCGGCCGCCGAAGGAATTGTTGCAACCAAGTCGCACGCGCAAACGTCTTCCTCGCGCAAACCCGTTCCCTCGCTCCCGAAAACCAGGGCAACCCTTCCCCGCCCCCTTATTTTCTTTGGCAGCCCGCGTGCCGAAACGCAGTTCTTCAACCGGTGCGCAAAACGCTCGGTTGCGGCAGTGGTTCCCACGACGACTCCGCAGCCCTTGACGGCTTCACGCAATGACTTGAAAGTCTTCGCGCGCGCCAGCACGTCCTCGGCATGCTTTGCAAACATTTTAGTGGTAAAACCGGGCTTTGCGCGCGGCCGGACAAGCGCCAAGTCACGGCAACCGAAGTTCTTCAACGCCCTCGCCGCCATCCCCACGTTGATCTGGTACTCGGGCTCAACCAGCACTACGCGCACTTTGCGGAGGCTCGGCTCGGCACGATTTTTAAACAAGACAGCACCAGATATAGTTCGATGAAACTCCTTAAAACGACTCTGTTCGCACTGCTATTACTTTGTCTTCTTCCCTTTGCGGCAGCAGAAGTTTCAAGCGAAGCCGCGGTAAGCGCGACCCAGCCGTACCTGAATACAAGGGAAGCCGCAAGCATTGCAGGCAAATACGCCGTTCGCGACTCAATATACTGGCTCATTTATTTTAACCCGGAAACCTACGACACAATAAACCTCAGAGTTGCAGTCAACGCCGAAACGGGCGAAATGGTCTCCGACCGCGAAATTCTGACGCAAATTTACACTTTAGAGTTCCGAGCAAGTAAACTGTCCAGCTTTTCCAAAGACAATTCAGTATCGTTCAGCCGGTTCAGCGGCCTTGCAGAAAACTATAAGACTAGAATAAACGCCCTCGACAACTCGGCAAACCCAAACAGCATCTCCGTAGTTTCTTCACCGCTTGAAAGAAACTTCACGGAATTGGATTTCACGGAAGTAATGAATACCTTCGATAGCGCAAGAGAATACTACGACACGCTAGACGAAGGAATTGCCACGGGTTTGGAAGCCGAACAAACGTATACCGAGAGTGACGTAAGCTCGCAAACGCAAAACGCGCTGCTCAATGCATACAACAACACTTTCAACCACCTCAACAATTTTCTTTCAAAAATAGATTCATACGAAGACGCGCTGGTGGGCGTTTCACAGTCTGCGACGGCAAACTATCCCTCTCAAATGTCTTACATAACCGAACAACTGCTGCTACTAACGTTTTCCGAAGGAACCAGCGAAGCCAACCGCTATAACCAGCTCAAGCGCTATGCAAACTTCAAGGCCGACTACAACCGACTGCTCTCAAACGAAGCGTCGATAGTAAACAACAGCGTCCAAAGCTTCCTTGACCGAAAAGAATTCAA
>JACCLL010000022.1 GCA_013425325.1 Microcaldota archaeon
GGACTTCAGCAAAATCCTTGCGCGAGCCCGCTCGGACGAAAAACTCGCCCTTTCGCTGGACGAGAAGGCAAGCAAGTTCGTCCTCGACTTTTCCGGAAAAAGCAAGAGAAGCTTCAAAATGCCGTTGATAGACATTACCGCCTCGGTTCCGCGAGAGCCCAAGATTCCGTTCGATGCGTCAGTAAAAATCAAGGGCGGCGCGTTGAAGGAAATGCTGAAGGACGCCGGACTGCTTAGCTCGCACGTCGTTCTTCAAGCCAGCGACTCGGAACTGGTTGTAGAAGCGCACGGAGACTCGGGAGACCTGCGCATTGAAACAAAGGCCGGCGGAGAATCCGTCGAAGAAGTCAAGGCCTCCGGCAAATCGCGTGCAATGTTTCCGTTCGAGTACCTGGACGACATCACCCGCGCGTGTCCGGACGACGGAACCGCCGTGGTGGAACTCAAGAACGACGCCCCCATCCGGGTGACTTACGGCGTCGGCCAGGCCAAGCTCGCCTACTACCTCGCGCCGAGAGTAGAACAGGCGTAAGCGGCAGCAATAAAATAGTCCGCCTTCCTCTTTCTCTCTAAGGTGGGTTGGTGGACGAATTTGCGGCAGCCTATCCCTTTTCATCTCGGGCAAGGGAACTGCTGAAAAGCGTTGGCAAGGAAGAGCTTTCTCCCCAGCGGCTGCGCTCGGCGGGAGAACGCCTGCTTGACGCAATTCAAGGCCGCAAGCCCTTCCGCGAGCAAAGCGCGCGCGAACGCGTCGTCGACTACGTCCTGGCGCGAATTCTTTTAGCCGCAATCGACAGGCCCTCGGCCGCCCGCAAGTACGCGTCGTCCGTCGCAAGAGCGGCGCTGGAAAAAATCGGCGACGAAACGATCGAAGAACGATTCGCCGAACTCGCGAAAGACTTTTTTCCATCCGTTCAGGAAAGCGGCGGCGAGTACGTCGTTTCGCTGGCTGATTACTTGAAGAACGGAAGCGGCTTGCTCTACGCGCCTCTTGAAGCGGGAAAAGTTTTTTTCTCGCGCAACGAAATCCAGTCCCTGCTCAAGAAAGCCATTGAAGCGCGGGTATGCGATTTGTCATCCATTTCCTTGAAGACGCTGCCGCCGTTTGTTTCCGAAGTTGCGAAGGAAATCGAGCCCCGCATTCCGCGCGAGCAGGCGCGCGTTGCTCACGCAGGAAAGTACTTGGACTTGCCGTGCATGAAAAAGATTCTCCAGGGCCTGCCTGAAGGCAAGAGATTTTACGGCGCAATGGCGCTGGCAATCGCTTGCGTTAAAGACGGTTTGTCTAAGGAGGACGCGGTGAAACTCGTTTCCTCGTACGCCGAAAACTGTTCAAAAGGAAGTTCGCCGTTCACCGTCCGCGAGGCACAGACTTCGGTCGACTGGATTTACCGCCATTCGTCAATCGGTTTTTCATGCAATAAAATGCGCGAGCAAGGCCTGCCAGTCGACTGCGCAGGTTGTTCGCTTGCGCTCGAGAGGAGGCGCGCCAAATGACGGAACCCCTAATGGAAGCGGCGCCGCACGACTCGAAAGGCAGGCAGCTAGTGCGCTCGCTATTCCGTTCCTACTACGGCCGCAGCCAGTCTTTTCCCTCCGAGCTGGTGCGGAGGGAATTCGGCTTCGGTTTCACGAAGAAAATTGACTTCCGCCACAAAGCATTTCTCTCCCAACGCGAGTTCGCCGAGTACGTGCAACTCGAAGTTCCTTTGTTCATGTCTTATTCCGCTGCTTTGTACGAAAAACCAGCCGCAACGCCGATGAACAAGAAAGGATTTCTCGGCGCCGACTTGGTTTTCGACTTGGATACTTCTTACGAGAAGGAAAAACACGGGCACAACCCAATCCTTTGTCCGTATTGCTTGGAGCGAGTGAAGCAGGACTGCATTGCGTTAGTCGAGCGTTTTCTGGTGCAGGACTTTGGGTTCTCGGAGAAGGAGTTGTTCGTGAATTACTCCGGCTCGAAGGGTTACCACATTCACGTTAACTCGGAGGCCGTGCGCCAGCTTTCCGCGGAAGGACGCAAGCAGCTGCTTTCCTACATTACCGCGACAGACTTGGACCTCGGGCGCATTCTGAGAAAAGAATTTTTCGCAAAGTCTAAAGACTCTTTCGTGCTGCGCGGCCCCTCCGCGCGGGCGAGGGGCTGGGCCAAGAAGTTATTCGACGCGGCGTACGCGTTCGTCGACAAGGCCGACTTGCCTCACTTCAAGGCCGAAGGCATTTCCGTCCAGCGAGCGAACAAGATAATGGAAAACAAGGCGTTTGTTCTCGAGAGAATGACGGAAGGCAACTGGGATTCCTTGCGCGGAATGGAGCCCGTGTGGCAGAAGCTGCTGCGAAAAGCCGTTGCGTTCCACTCCCTGGAAGTCGACAAGGCGGTTACCTTTGACTTGGCCAGGCTAATTCGCTTGGAAAACAGTTTGCACGGCGACACAGGCTTCATCGCCAAAAAAGTTTCTTTGAAGGACTTGCCTGACTTCGTGCCCCAGCGCGACGCACTCGCTTTTTCGCCCAACGAATCGCACTGGATCAAGAGCAAAGTCACGGGAACACTTGAAATAGCGGAACAAAAGTTCGAGCTCAAGGAAGGAAAAATCACTGAACTGCCTGAGAACGCAGTTGTTTTCCTTTTGTGCAAGCAAAAAGCCGAGTTGAAGTAAGCTATTTTTCCGCCGAAATGAAGCTGGCGCCCTGCGTGAAAATTACTTTGCCTTTCTTCCTGCGTTTTTCCAAAAATTTGCGCAACTTGCTTTGCTGGCTTTCGTTTAGTTTCTCCCCGCTTATAATTATTTGTCGCAGGATTTCCGCGGTGCGTTCAACCGGGTAGTGAAACTCGAAGCAAACCCTTTTACGTTCTTCTTCGACTTTCCGGCAGCCATTCGCGTGAAGCAGTTTCTTGATGTCGGTAACTATTTTCCTGCGCTTGCGTTTGTCGTGGCTTTTTTTTCCAAGCAGTTCCATGAGCTCGGCGTCGTCACCTTCTTCGTTTTCGATTACAGCAACTAGTCTGCCTTTTTTCTTCAGCACGCGCGCTTGCTCGGCCACCGCGGTCGGCAATTCAAGCCGCCGCGATTGGAGGACCCAAGCGCTGTAGACGCAGTCGAAACTCTCGTCCGCAAAAGGAAGTGCATGCAAGTCCGCGTCTACGACTTTAACCTGCTTATCTTTCCGCAGCGTCGCCAGCGCTTTTTCATCGTGTTCAATCGCGCACAACATGCGGCACTTGGCCGCGAACTTAGAGGCAAGCCTTCCCGAGCCCGCCCCCACTTCGAGCGCGTCCTTGCTTTTCGAGAATTTGCAGAGTGCCGCAATGGTGGGCAGTTCGACGCCGCGCTGCCACTTGCGTGAACCCCGTTCGAAATCGCGCCACGCGCGCCACCACGCTGCGCTTCGCGTTCGTTTAATTAATTTCATTTCCAGAACTAATACGTGGCCGATTTTAAAAAACTGCTTTCGGGCGAACTCGGCGCCGTTCTTTCGGAGGGCGAGCTTTCGCTTCTTCCTTCGGGCTACCAGGCGCTCGCGCAAGTAGCCGTCCTTAACCTCAAGCCCGAGCTTGTGCCGAAGGCTGGAGAAATTGGAGACGCCTTCCTCGAGTTGTTTCCGCGCTTCAAGACCGTTTGCGTGCGTACGGGGGAAATTACCGGCACTTTCCGCGAACCGCAGCTTAAGGTCGTTGCAGGCGAGCCAAGCACTGAAGTGGTTGTAGTCGAAAACGGCGTCAAGTATTGCTTCGATTGTTCGCGTTTGATGTTCGCGAAAGGAAATGTTTCAGAGCGAGCGCGGCTTGCGTCTTTAGTTCGCGATGGCGAGACTGTTGTCGACATGTTTGCGGGCCTCGGCTACTTCACTCTCCCGATTGCAGTGCTCGCCAAGCCGAAGCGCGTTTACTCAATTGAATTGAATCCGGTTGCTTTCGGGTACTTGAACAAAAACCTGGCGTTGAACGGCGTCGAAGAAAAAGTCGTTGCAATAAACGGTGATTGCGGCGTGGAAGCAAAGAGGCTTGCGGAAGAAGGAGTTCGCGCCAATAGGGTCGTTATGGGTTACTTGCCTGCGCCGAAAGCGCAGTTGCCTGCGGCGCTTGATGTGCTGAAGGAAGGAGGCTGGCTTCATTATGAGGGAGTCGTTTCGTCGGAAAGCGACGGCAGCGGCTTGTTTGAAGACGTTCGCGGAGCCGCTGGGGCAGTTGGAAGAAATGTCGTTTTGGAGCACGTTCAGCGCGTTAAGAGTTACGGACCGAAGAAGGAGCACGTGGTTCTGGACTGTATTGTAAGCTAGCTTCTTTTTTTAGGCAGCGCGTACATTCGGGCTGTGCGCGTCCTTCTTTTGGTGCCGGAGAGTTCTTGTATCCAGTCTATTGCCTGGCTTCCGCGGGGTACGAGCGAGAACACGTGCGCTCGGTGGCCTTCCTCGTCTTCCTGGGGTTCGTAGCCCATGTGCAGCGCTTTTTCGAGTTCTGCTTTGTTTCGGAGTATGAATTCGAGGGCGTTCTGGGCTTTTCCTGCGCTCGTCGGCCTGAAGAACAACACTGCAGTGGTAAAGCCGCCGGGAAGGGTTTTCATGGTTATGCGGTCTGGGGCCAGCGCGTCTATTGCGTCCTTGAATTCCTCCGGCGAGTAGTTGGCGTGCTTGGGTCCGTCTTCCACGTGGTGTCCGATTAGTTTAACGAGTTTCTTGACTGCCTCGGGGGTCACCGCGGTTTTTGGCTTGTTGGCTTCCCACACTTTTCTCAAGTCGGACTGAAAGTAGTGGCCTCTTCCGCGGTTTTCATACGGCATTGCGACGGCGCTGATTTTTTCCCCCAGCGTCCTGATCTCGTCGAGTGAAAGCATGCCGAGTTCGTGGGCGCCGTGAAAAAGAGCTTTTGCTTCCGCTGGCAAGTACTTGTGAGCCGCGATTCCCTGCTCGCGGAAAAACTTTTCTTCCGCAGTCATTGCCATAATGCTAATCAAACTCCGTTTCTACTATTTTTGGCTTTCCGTAACCGATTTCCCACGCCAGTTGCGTGCAGTAAGCGCCAGCGTTTTCCACGACGAGCAAGTCTCCTTCCTTCAAGTCGGCGTTTATTTCGCCGAGGACGTCGTTGGCGAACAACAGCGGTCCCGCTACTGCAAAGCGTTTTTTTACGCCGTTGCGGGGCGTTGCTGGAGAAATCTTGTACTGGGCGAGGGTGATGGCGGGCAGGTAGTTTATTCCCGCGTCGCAAACAGCGTAATTTTTTCCATTGCTTTCCTTCAGGTAGTGCGCGCGGGTCAACAGCTTCATGGCGTCGGCGCAGACGAAGCGGCCGGGCTCGAATGAAATGATTGTTGCGTCCAAGTTGCTGCTGAAGGCGTTTTCAACCGCGTTCGCGAAGTCTTGGAGCGACAAATTGTTTTGCGAAAGCACGAGCTTGTCGGGAATGCCTCCGCCGACGCTTATTTCCTCCAAGGCAAATTCTTCAGCGATTTTCTCGGCTTCGGTTGCGTACTGCTGGAGCCATTCCGAATACTTTACCAGGTTTTTCTGCTGGGTTCCCGGGTGCGAGTGCAGGGCAATCGGCTTCAACCCGAGTTCCTTCGCCCGTTCGAACGCCTTGCTTAGCTGGCTTGGTTCGAAGCCGAATTTGGAGGGAAAAAGCGAGACGCGTATTCCTATCGTTGCTTCTTTGCGCAGCGCCGCAAGTTTCTCGATTTCGGATAAAGAGTCGGCGTTGACCAGCGCGTTTGAGTCAAGCGCGGCGCGGAGTTCGCTTTCGCGCTTGCACGGGCCGTTGAACACCGTCGGCGCTTGTTTTGAAGCGCTTCGCGCGGCTTCCAGTTCGAGGGCAGTCGATACGTCGAAGCCCATTCCTTCGGCTGCAACCGCCTTCAATATCGCCGGATGCGGGTTGGTTTTGACCGAGTAGTAGACGCGGCTTTTCGGAAGCACTGAAAGTGCTTTCTTGAGTTCCCGCAGGTTTGCTTTCGCCTTGCCTGCGTCGAGCAGGAAGACGGGCGTGCCGTGTTTTTGCGCAAGCGAGGAATAGTCCACGGATTGTTTGTGACTAACTGATTTTAAACCTCTTTTGACAAAACACTTTAGGTGGGCTAGTGGCTGAAATTAGTTTTGACGAACTGCGTAAGGTGCAGTTGCTTGAAAAAAAGAGCGCCAGCCTGGCGCCTTTGCCGGAAACTTTTTTCGCCGACTGCCGCGACTGGATGGCGAGGCAGGAAGAGTCGCTGAAAAACGGTTTTTCGCTTGAAGGCGCGCGCGTGCGCGACAACGCGTCGCGGGTTCTTGAGGAAATCGTTTCGCTTAGGCAGCAAAAGATCTTGCTTAAGGCATTGCGCGACATTCGCGCCGGGGAAGTTTCTTCCGACGGCCTTGCGCAAGAGGAAAAACAGTTATATACGGCGGCGGTCAAGTTACTAAAGGAATTCGAGTGCTCGCTAGCGGGCCGCGCAGTCGCCCCCGAGGGCAGCGGCGTCAACTGCGAGCCGCTTCCAGACGGCTTCTTGAGCGTCCGAATACTGGCCGACATTCCAGAGGCTTTCGTCGGCTCGGACGGAAAGGAATACGGACCTTACTCCGCTTCGCAGGTCGTGAGACTGGCGAGGGACCAGGCGCTTTCGCTGGTGCGGAGGAAAGTCGCGGAAGAAATTTCGGAAGCAGAGACGGCCAAGATGGACGAACGCGAGAGAGTTGCGTTGTTGGCGCGCGGCGAAACCACGCATTGAAAAACCAGGTGAAGTAAAGTGATTGTTCCGAAGGAAATCAAGTCGTATTGCCCGACTTGCAAGAAGCACACGAAGCACAAAGTCAAGATATCCACTTCCAAGGCGAAGAAGGGGCGGACTCTCGCGTGGGGTAATTTGCGCCAGGCGCGCAAGCTGGCCGGCTACCACGGAAAGGTCGCGGGCAAGAAGAAAGTAAAGAAGCAGGGAATTCGCAATAAGATAATGCTCGAGTGCAGCGCGTGCCACAAGAAGCACGAGCGAACCATAAGCGGCCGCATGAAAAAGAAGGCGGAAACCGCGAAGTAATATTATACGGTGATTTGAATTGAGCAGGTTTTTGCACGTTGAATGCGACTGCGGCGCCGACGCAATAGTGTACGGCGACGCCAAGATGCCGGTCAAGTGCGTCAAATGCGGCAAGGTAATAATCAACCCGCAGGGCGGCCGCGGCAGGATAGACTGCAAGATAATAGAAGTGCTATAGGTTCCGCTTATGCCTACGTACCCAGAGTCAGGAGAATTCGTTCTGGGCACCGTCAAGAAGATAGTGCCCTACGGCGCGTTCGTTTTCCTCGACGAGTACGGTTGCGACGGCTTTCTCCACATTTCCGAAGTCAGCAGCGGCTGGGTCCGCAACATCCGCGAGCACGTCAAGGAAGGACAGAAACTGGTTTTAATGGTGACGCGCGTCGACGCGGAAAAACGCCAGATCGACGTCAGCTTGAAGAAAGTCGGCGAAGCGGACCGCAAGAGAAAGCTGGAAAGCCACCAAATGGGCAAACGCGCCGAAAAACTGTTGGAAAGAGTCGCTTTCAAACTCGGCAAGACGGTTGCGTTGGCTAAAACGGAGGCGGGAGACCCGCTTGCCCAGGAATTCGGAGACTTGTATTCCGCGTTTGAAGCGCTTTCAGCAGGCGAGGAACCGAAGTCAAAGGTTGCCGCCGCCTGGCTTAACGCAATGCGCGAAGTCGCCAAAGCCGAGATAAAAGAAAAATTCGTTGAAGAACGCGGTTTGCTCAAGCTAAAGAGCTTTGCAGGCGACGGAATAAACCAGGTAAAAGACGTTCTTGCCGCTATCGGAAAAGTTTCGTCCGACAAGGTTTCCGTCGAAGTGCATTACCTCGGCGCGCCTTCGTACTACGTGGACGTAAAAGCGCCGGACCCGAAAATGCTCGGAAAGACGATGGGCAAGATAGAGCAGCTGCTGCTGCAGAAGGCGCCGAAGGCGATGGAAGTGTCTTTCGAGCGCGAGAAAAAGTGATGTTCTTGACTCAATTGATGAAAAAATGCGTTGCGTGCGGCTCTTACTCGATGAAGGAAAAGTGCGGCTGCGGCGGCGCGACGCGCGTGGCGCACCCGCCGCGGTTTTCGTTCGCCGACAAGTACGCGGCGTACAGGAGAAAAGAAAAATTCGGTGATTCAAAATGATTCAGGCTCGCGTTCCACTCGCCCCGTCTTTCACGGAGTCCAGCGTTCGCGTCAGGAAGCAAGTCAAGGCGCAGAACGCAGTGCTGTTGATGGGACTGCCCGGAATAGGGTTGGTGAGCAAGCTCGCTGCCGACCATCTCGTGAAATCAATCGGGGCCGAGCACGTTGCAACGATTTACTCCCCTCATTTTCCGAACCAGGTTCTCGCAGAACCGTCCGGCATGCTGAAGCCGTTTACCCTGAAGTTTTACCACAAGCACGTCAGGAAACGCGATTTGTTCGTCCTGCGGGGCGACATCCAGCCGTTGACCGTCGAGGGACAGTACGAAGTTGCTTCTAAGGCGTTGAAGCACTTCGCGGCTTCGGGCGGAACCGAGGTAATCGCAATGGCCGGCTACGCGGTTAACAAGAAAGCGGAGAAGCCCCGGATTTTCTGCGCGAGCACCAGTAAGGAAGTGTTCGAGTCGTTCGAAAAACTTGGTTGCAAGAAAACCGAGTCAATAGTTCCCATTGTAGGCATGGCCGGACTCGTTCCCGCGCTTTCGCCGTTGTACGGAATGCGCGGAACCTGCCTGCTAGTCGAAACGCCGGGAACCAACTTCGACGCAACCGGCGCCGCAGCCTTGCTTGACTTGATTGGCAAGAGGCTCGGAGAAAAATTCGATGCCAAGGGCCTGGAAGCGCAGGCGCGCAAAGCCCAGTCCTTGGTCGAAAAGATTGAAAAACAGGCGCGCGCCGAGGCTTCGAAAGCGTCTTCGACTACGGCTGCGTCGGAAGCGCGCAAGGACGCCGTAACCTACATTCGCTGAGGGAGGTAAGAGAGCTTGGCACTGGTTTCAATGAGTCTGTGGATATTCCTTCTTCTTACTGCAGTCGCGGTAATCTGGGTTTTGAAGGCTTTGCTTAAGCCGAACGCAAAAACCGGGTCGTCGATGCTGAAAATGGGTTTGTTCCTCGCAGTGTTCGACTGGATTTTCGAAACGGCCGGGTTGTTTCTCGGCTACTGGCACAGCACGGGCAGCGTTTTCCCCCTCGGCCCCGGAATATTCTATCCTCCCCTTGAAGTGTTCGTAATCGCGTTTTGCGCCGGCGCAGCCTTGGACTTGCTGTTTCCCAAGAAGTTCGACTGGAACTTTGCGTTGCCTGCGGGCATGATTGTCGCGGTTGCGGGAACCTGCATCGAGTCCATGCTCGTAACGGCGGGGAATTTGGTTTACTTGAACGGCTGGACTTCCTTCCACGCGTTCGTCGCGTACTGGATCGTGTTCGTGCTGTTCTACTGGGCCGACGCCAAGTTCTTCAAAAAATAGGTTACGCGGGCCGCGTCATTATTATGATGGTCTGGTCCCAGAGTTTTTTAGCCAGCTTTCCGGTTTTCTCGAAGCCCAGCCTTTCGTAGATTCCGCGCGCCGCGTTTCCTTCGGTGGTGAGCAAAACCATTTTTTTTGCCCCCCGTTTTCTGCCTTCGCGCATTGCAGCGCGCAACAACTTCGTTCCGACGCCGTTTCCCCTCAGCTCGGGTAAGACGGCGAGGCCGAGGATCTTGCAGGTTTTTCCCTTCATCTGCAGGTCCACGTAACCTACCGAGTGTCCTTTGAACAGCGCGACGAAGTACTTGAACTGCCTGCTCTTCATTCGCTCCGCTATTTTTTCCATCGAGAGCCCCGCGTACGGAAAGTACTGCTTGGTCATGACTGTAATGCTGTACAAGTTTTTTGCCGAAGCAGGCCGAATGGAGAAGTCGCTTGCCTTCAAAGCGGAATCACTGTTTTTTCTTGAAGCGCAGCACGCACAACGCCGCCGCTCCCACTGCGAGGGCGAGGAGCCAGTGGAGTTCGGGGACGTTGCCGCTCACGCGGTATTCGGTGGGAATGAAGGATACTCTGCAGCTGACGGGGTCGACGGAATAACTGGCGTTCGTCGAATAGCCGTAGAAGAAGTACGTGCCGTTGTCCGTCAGCGCGAGGGGGTAGTGGTGGTCGCCGCCTGCGCAGGTCGTCGACAGGATTGATGGCCTAGTCGTTCCGTTGGGGTAGGTTACGTCGAGTTTGACGTTGGGGCCGTCGCACAAGAGCGTGCCGTTGACTTGCAAGCGCAGGGTCTGGTTAAGCGCCTGGTTTACCGAAAGGGGGCAGCCGATGCTTCCGTCGTCCCTCACGAAAACCAGGTAGTTGGGCTTCGGAACGTATGTGGTGGTGCAAGTTGCTGGAATCGCTGCGTAAGACGAGTTAAGCGAGTAAGCCGTAAAGTGGTACGTTCCTCCCTCGCTTATGACTGGTTGGAACACGTGGTCGCCGTTGAGGCAGCTTAACGCCGAAAGGCCTGTTTGCGTTCCCCCGTCCGGCTCTACGACGTCCAGCCGCATGTTGGGCACGTCGCAAGTCAGCCTTCCTTTTACTATCAGCCTGACGGTTAAGCTGAACGGCTCTTCCTTGACTGCCACGCAGTCCCTGAACGAAATCAAGGCAGTTGAAGCGCATTCTCTGCACAACGCGCCCAGACACAGGCAAAAATCAGGGGTTATCCTTATTCCAACCGGCTGTTCCGGCATAAGCAGCTTTAACTCGAAGTTCGAGCCGCTGGCGTTCTCTGCGACTGACGCCGAGTCGAACACGCTCAGGTTATAACTCGTGCTCGACGCCTCGAACGCCGCCGCCAGGGAACAGAAAAGCAACAGTGCCGCAAGAACGCGTTTCAAATTCAGTCCATCCTCATTTTCTCTATAATGAATTCCTTCAATAAAACTCCTTGCGCCGCGTCAACCAACAACAACAATTCGTACGGCCCGTCAATGCAGTCGAGCCGCACTTCAGTCAACGGAAAAGACGCGTTTTCGAGCCCGCCGTAAACCAGCGGAGTCGCGTTCGCGAGAACCGCTGCCTGGTCCGAGCCAAGCAACTGTTTTTGAATGCCGTACTGCGGGCAGACTGACAAGAACTGCGCGTACTTTTCCGAGCCGCCGTAGACGGCGTACAACGGGTCTTCCGAAGCGTTTCTCACCGGCTCGGAAGTCGGAGCAACCGAGGAGGAAGGCGTCGGAGTCGACTGCGCGTAGTAAGGAACTATTACGGGCGGCCGGTTGTCTACCTCTTTCTTGAATGAAATGAATTCAGCCCAAAGCAACGCGTTCGACGCAACCAGAATAAGGGCTATTGCCGCCAGGATTTTGAGTGCCAGGACGCCGTCCCACTTCTTGAACATGTTTGACTCCTTCAATTGCCTAGAGTGCATTGCAGCAACATTATTTAAATTCCCTCTCTCCATTCCAACTATTGTCGCGTGGTGATTGTTCATGAAAAAAATATTGTCGTTGCTGATTGCGTTTTGCGTACTCGGAAGCGCAAGCGCTTACTTCGACGTGGTTCCCGACATTCTCTCGGTCCAGGGACTATTGACTAACTCGACTACCGGCGACTACTTGGACGGCTCTTATTCAATGAACTTCTCGATTTGGAACGCGTCTTCCGGCGGAACAATGTTTTGGAACGAGACTCATCCAACCGTTTCCCTCAACCTAGGTTACTTCGACGTCCTCCTCGGAGAGACGGGCACCGCGCCTGACTTGGGCAACTCGGTTTTCTACGCAGTGAGAAACACCACTTCCGGCCACCGCGTTTACCTACAGATAACAATTGATGGTGAAACCCTGTCGCCACGTTACTCGTTCGGCCAAGCGCCTTACACGTCTACTTCCGACTGGGCGAACATGAGTTTGGATGACGTCGCTGAAATAGGAAATGTTACGGATCGGAACATCGGAATATTTCCTTCAAGCGGAATTGCGTTGAACGCGACTTCCGGTACCGGAATGGGTTCTTATGGAATATTCGCCTCTGGCTATTACGGAATTGACGCAAGGGGCACGTGGGGATCTGGAGTTTACGCTTATTCAAGCAATTCAGACGGCGTGCGCGGCCTCACACACGGCTCAACCAAGTCGGGTGTAACGGGAAGTTTTCTAAATACTTCAACCAGCGGCTACGGCGTGTACGGTGAAAGCGCAGGAACGTCCGGCAGCGGAGTGTACGGGTATAGCGCGGCTGGCAATGGGTACGGCGTTTACGGCTACAGCAACAACAGCTACGCTGTTTACGGCAACAGCAATAATTCCTATGGCGTTTACGGTGCTACAATCCACGGCGATGCGGGAGTCTACGGCTACAACCCAGACGTTGGTTACGGCGTATACGGAGCCACTGGCGATGACGGCCAGGCCGGAGTTTACGGCATGCACCCCGCCGGCGGAATAGGCGTGTTCGGCAACAGTTCGTACGGCTGGGGCGTTTACGGCTACAGCCCTACCGGCATCGGAGTTCGCGGCGCCAGCCAAAAAAGCTATGCCGTGTATGGCCAAACCAGCGCTGGCAATCTATCCGCTATCTATGGCTATAACGCAAACTCCACTTCTCTCACGGGCACTGCTTACGGCGTAAAAGGCTACACCGCCGAACTCATTTCTTACGGCGTTTACGGCTACGGCGTCGGGTATCACGTGACTGACTTGCTGAATTTAGGCGGTGGTGTTTTTGGGAATACTACCAACGGAACAGGAGTATA
>JACCLL010000039.1 GCA_013425325.1 Microcaldota archaeon
GAGTGGTGGACCGCGCCCGCGATTTTCTTGGAGTGCAGGTGGTGGTCGATGCAGACTAGCTTCTTTCGCTTCGCAAAGTTCCGGAACGCCTTTCCAAAGCCCGCCAGCAACTCGGCGCTGCTTACGTCAACTAGAACGCAGTTGTCGAAGCCGGAAAGCTCTCCTTCACCCAGCACGGACACTTCTGCTCCCAGGGCTTCCAGCAGCCTGCGGCTGGGAGAATTCGGTTTGTCCGGCGCGCGAATAACCGCCTTCGGCAAAAGAGTTGCCAGGCCGTACGCGCTGGCTACTGCGTCAACGTCGGCGAGAGAGTGAAAGGAAATCAGGGTCCTGCCTTTGAGGCGAAGCAAGTCCGCCAACAGCTTGCGCATTAAAAAAGTAGGCTGCGCGGAAATAAAAAACAGGCTTACGCCGCGCCTTTTGCGCCGGGCTTTTGCTTGGCCGAGAATTCGCTGAACTTCTTTTGAATTGAGGTCATGCGCTCCCTGAGCTTGTCCTCCTGCTTCTGGAACATGCCCTGCCTTACTTCAAGAGACTCTTTTTCGGAAACGAGTTCTTTCTTGAGCGCGTCTTTCTCCTTCGGGACCATGACCGGGCCGGCGAAGCGGAAGAACTTTCCGCTGCCTTTCTCCACTTCCTCAGCCGCTTTTGCGAGGTCGGCTAACTGCAGCATCGTCTGTTGCCTCTGCATGGCGACGAACTGAAGCTGCTGCTGCAACTGCTGGAACTCGACTACGTCCTTCTTCAATTCTTCTGGTAATTCCATTGAACATCCCTCTATTTCTCGAAAAACGAGCGACAATATTCTGGGAAAAACAGTTTATTTGCCTTTGCTTCCGCGGACGGCGGCTTCGGAGTCGTAGATTATCCTCAAGTCGCGAAACAGGCTCGTAACCCTCGCGCGGAGGGCGGTAAAGTCTTTTGCCGACACTTCGCAGCGCAGTTGCTTTCCCTGCCTTTCCACGCGCAGGCTCGCCCTGCCGAGTGCTTCCGCGTCGTCTTCGTCTTCCGCTTCCGGAGCAGCCGACTTCAGGACGGCAAGCGCCTTTTCAGCGGTTTTTTCGTCGGCGAAACCGGTTTCAATCAGTGCGTTCACTTCAATCCCTTCCTGCCCGTAATTAATTTCTTTACGTGCTTCGGCCCCGCGTTTACCGCTTCCGAGATTTCTTTCTGCAGCGAAAAGTCTGGCGCGCTTGCCTCGACTTCGCTCAGGCGCCCCAGCATTTCGTCGTATTTTTTCATCAGCGCGCGGTAGCTTTGCTCGGAAATTTCTTTGTTGTCGAAGGCGTCGTTGACGGTGTTGATTTGGGTTGCAAGCATTAGTTTAACGTGAGCCATGCGCTCGCTGTCCTCGAGCGCCGGATTCTCGAAAGTAAGTTCGGACATCTCCCGCGCGGTCTTGGCAATCATTTCCATGTGCCTTGAATTCAATTCGTTGTACATCTTTGTTGAAATGATTCCCTTGTTCCAGTCGTCGTGCAGGCGTTTTGAAGCAATGCGCATTGCCTTCAACTCTACTGAAAGCATTCGGTAGCGCTCGGCGGCGGAGTCCTCCATTGCGCCTAACAATCCCTTGGCGGCCGCGCCTGCAGTGAGCGAAGTCACTACGACGGTAAAGCAAATGACTACTATTGCGATGCCGAAAATGGCGTTTGCCTCAGCCAACGGAAAAGTTCCTTGAGCAGCCCGCGAAACAACCATTGCGGCCAGCGCTGCGCTGACCGTCCCGCGGGGCCCGCCCACCCAGGAAATAAAGAGTTTTTCGTTGAGAGAAAAGTCTTTTTCGAAAAACATGCTTGCCAAGACAGTCATCGGCCTTACCAAGTAAACGAAGGCAAGCGACAGAACCACTCCGATCAGCAGGAACGGCAGTATCGACGCAATACTTATTTCCGCGCCGAGAACGATGAACACCAGCGCAATTGCAATGAAGTTCAGTTCGTCCCACGCGCTGAACGTGTATGCCCTTGCAAGGGGCTCGACTCGCGGTCCCCGCAGGTGAGCGCCGACAATTATTGCAGTGACCACCGCAGCGATTGCACCGCTTCCGCCGACGTACTCGCCGACGCCGTAAGACGAAGCCAGGATTATCAGGGAAACCATCAGCAAGTCGCTTTCAACGCGCAGGAAGCGCAGCAGCTGCACGTACAGCCAGCCAACCGCGAGTCCTGCGACAATGCTTGAAATCGCTATCAACAGGAACTCTCCGACTGCCTCGGTCAGTGAAAGCGTTTGGCCTGCCGCCACGCTGATCAAGACCATGAAAAGAGAAATGGCCGCTGCGTCGTTGAAAGCAGTTTCAGCCTCAAGAATTCCCGAAACCTTCTTCGAAATGTTGAGCTTCCGCAGCACAGGAATGATTGCAGCCGGGTCGGTTGAAGCCAGTATTGCTCCAAGCAAGAAGGAAGAAACCCAAGACAATCCGAACACGAAGTGAGCGACCACTCCGATGCCGAATACCGTAAACAACACGGCAACGGTGGTTATGGCGGCTACTGCGCGGAAAGAAGTGCTCAATTGCTTGGGGTCGGTCTTCAAACCGTCGTAAAACAACACCAGCGGAACCGCTATTGCGGCAAGCAACTCAAGGTTTATTCCCAGTTCGGCCGGCCTGAGCAAGTTGAGAACATCAGGGCCAAGCAAGTAGCCGGCAATAAGCAACGGAATTACCGCCGGAATACGGAGCCTTTGCCCGGCTCTCGCGGCGATAATGCCTCCTACGACTATCAGTGCAAGTTGTGCGAATACCTCTATCTGCAAATTGCGTCTCCTCTAAAACGGGGTTTTGAAAATAGGAAAGGCGCTGAAAGTATTTAATGCTGAGCGTTTTTCTCAAGCGCCTTCAACGCAAGCGTTGGGCCCACGCGTTTGCCGTCGAACTCAAACCAAATCTCTTTCGCGCCGGCGTGCACTTCAACCGGCTGGCCCTCCGGTTCTTCCAGTTCGAACAGCTCGCGGATTTTCTCGCCGGCCGCGTCCTCGGCAACTACCTTGAACTCGCCGGAAAGCCGGTGCGCTTCCTTCTCCGGAAACTCGACTGACTGCAGCACTATTTCGGGCTCGAGCCACTCGTCCTCCCAAACCGCTATTCGCGACGGGTTTCCGTGCGACTCGTAAACGAAAACAATCCTCCGCAAGCCCTTGGACGAAGCCCGTCCGGCCATTTCGTCGAAACTCCTGTGCCCGCGGTTCTCCGACTCTCCGCCTAGAAGTATTGCAAGCCACTTGGCCAAACGCCGCGTGTTCTGCGACGGCTTCCTGCCAGTTGTAATGTAAAAACTGCCCATTGAATCCCAGTAATTGTTTTCTCGAATCACTTAAATTAACCTTGTCGTGCTGGCGAATAACATGAACGCCCGCGAAATAGTGGCCAAACTCAAGTCGCTCGCCAACCCTGAGAACATCGAGGGAATGGCCCGCTTCGGAATAAACCCCAAGAACACGCTCGGCGTTTCAGTGCCGGAAATGCGCAAGCTGGCCAAGCAAGCGGGAAAAAACCACGCGCTCGCTCAAGAACTCTGGAAAACAGGAATCCACGAAGCGCGAATAGTCGCCGGATTAGTTGACGAACCCGCGAAAGTCACTGAAAAGCAAATGGACGCTTGGGCAAAAGACTTTGATTCTTGGGACGTGTGCGACCAAGTCTGCATGAACTTATTCGACAAAACACCTTTCGCGTACAAGAAAGCAACAGAATGGAGCGCGGCTAACGAAGAGTTCGTGAAAAGAGCGGGATTCGCGTTAATGGCTTCGCTCGCCGTTCACGACAAAACCGCTTCCGACCAAAAATTCACTGCCTTCTTTGAAGCAGTAAAACGCGGCGCTACGGACGACCGCAACTTCGTCAAAAAAGCAGTGAACTGGGCGCTTCGGCAAATCGGCAAGCGAAACAAGCGCTTGAACGCAGACGCGATAAAAACAGCAAAAGAAATCCAAAAACTCGATTCTAAGGCGGCAAAGTGGATTGCCGCAGACGCGATAAAGGAACTGGAGAGCAATGCCGTGCGTTTAAAAACAAGCAGAACAAGATTTGAATAGAGGGAGATTATGGAAGCGGTCAAGAGGGAACTCGAGCGAATGGGAATGACGGTGAGCGTCGAAAGGGAAACGCCCCGCGGCAAACCGGATGTCTTGCGCGTGGAACTGCAACACCCTGTTGAACATCAGCACTTGAAAACCGCAGCGGAAGAACAAGGACTGGAAATCGCGCCAACCAGCCCGGGAAGCCATTCTTATTACTTTGACCACCCCGCGTGGTCCGTGGCAGTCAGCAAGTCTTTGCCTGAAAAAGGCTGGACGAAGTTCCGCATAGATCCCGTCGGCGAGCCGCCTTTGAAAGCAGCGGACCGCCAGGCGCTTATAAACCTGTTCAAAACACTAAACAGAAAAGCAAACGAACCGCACCTGCACTAAAAAAGAGGACGCCGGGTAGGAGATTCGAACTCCTGAGTCCTTACGGACACACGCTGTCTTGGTAAAACCGCTCAAGGCGTGCGCGATAACCACTCTGCCAACCCGGCACTGAACTCAAGAATTTTGGCTTTAACGAGTTTTAATGGTTTACACTAAGCACTGCTAAGCCGGGAAAAAAGAAAAAAAGAGCGTGCGTTACTTGTTACAGTTA
>JACCLL010000098.1 GCA_013425325.1 Microcaldota archaeon
TTCCGATTAATGCCATTTCAACGCCGCTTTTCAACGGGCTTCCTATTGTTGTCTTGGCTTTGTAGAATCCGACTCCGAAAAGAGTTGCAGTTGTTACTGTGAGGGAAGCGATTATTGCCGGACTGGTGGGCAGGACGATAAACGGAACCAGGGGAATCAGGGAACCGATGAGCGAGGAAAAGCCGACTACGCCTGCTTCGCGGACCGGCTTTATTTTCTTGAGTTCTTCTCCCAGCCCGAGTTCGTCGGACATCATGGTTTCGAGCCACTTTTGCTTGTCGGAAGTGATTTTCTTGACTATGTCGTCGAGCGTCTTGCCGCGGAAGCCTTTCTTCATGTAAATCAAGCGTATTTCCTCGCGCTCGACCTCGGGCAAGTGCTTTATCTCCCACTTTTCGCGCTCGACTTCCCCCTCGTAATGGTCTTTCTGTGCGTTAGAAGAAGTGTAGGCAACTGCGGCCATGGAAATGCTTTCCGCAAAAGTTCCCGCCAACCCCGCGACTATGACGATGCGTGGGTCGGTGGTTGCGCTCGCTACTCCGAGAACCAGTCCGAGGACGTTGACTAGCCCGTCTTGGCCGCCTAAAATGATTTGGCGAAGGAGCGAGCCGCCGGGGGTGCGCTGGGCGTGTTCGTTGAGTTCTTCCGCCGCTTGTTCGACGGCTTTGGAGTGAGCCGCTTTTTTCTGCATTTCAGCGAGTATTTTCGGATTGCGGCCGTCAGTCATGCAAAAACCCTGTGCGGAAACAAGAGTGCCGCAATAAATAAAGGCTTGCCGCCCCACTTTATTTCATGCCGTTCAGCCAGCGTTTCAAGTACCATCCCTACGACCTGCCGTCTTACTTCCAGGCGCTCAAGAAAGTCGCCCGCCATCCTTTCCTGTCCCGCGACGCGAAAATCCTGGTTCCGCTGCGCGGGGCGGTAGTGCCGGCTGCGTTCGTTTACTCGCACCGCCCGGATTTCACTAAAAGCAATTTCAGCTTCATTCCCGCCAGCGGCTTCATCTTCGAGTCGGGCCAGACTATCAGGCGTTACTTGAGGAATTACTTGGACGAGGCAGTGGCAAAGGCGAAGAGTCCGTTGAATATAGTCATCGTCGACGAGGCCAAGAGCGGCCGCGTGATGTACGGCTTGCACCAGAAGTTCAAGGAAGTGCAGGAGGACCTGGCGAGGCGGGACGCGGAACAGAAGTGCTCGGACTTCTTGGAAAACCGCGACTTCACGTGCTTTGAGGAAATCACGCGCGAGGCCGAAAAGAAAATAGATTCCGAGCAACGCCGGGAAGAAGTGGCGTTGAAGCAGGTGCTGAACAAGAAGGACGTTGCGCTGGTGAAGGAAAACGGGGACTACACCATTGAAGGCATTGCGTTGCTGAAGGCGTTGAAGAAGTACGCGGGTTTCGACGCCGAAAACCTGTTCAGCCACCGGCTGCTGGTGGAACAAAAGCTGGCGGCTTCGCTGAACCCGCGTTTCAAGGGAGAGCTGAGGCTGACCGGAGAGGAAGGCGCCGCGGCCGCCGAGCGGACGAAGGCGCGCATTTCCGAGCCGTTGAAGACGGCCGACGACTTGAAAAAAGTTTTTCCGCTGCTTGCGCCCTACTTCGCGAAGGATTTGGATGAAGTGGCGAACAACGAGTTCGTCAAGCGCGCCGACCACCTTCTGCCGAACACGCAGACTCACGAGCACATCATGGCCAACAAGGAATTGTACGACGCCTCTTTCGCGACGCTGACTAACTACCGCCTGAACTCGTTGCTCGAGGCACTGCGCGGCCTGCACGGCAGGGTCAAGCTTGATTCGAAGGCGCTGCAGAACTCGATAGGCACGCTCATTCAGAGGTCGCGGCAGCAGAACGACGAACGCAAGCGGGAAGTCGGACAAAAAATCGCGCGACTCAAGGAAGAATGGGTCATGGAACTTGGTTTGAAAAAGCCGGACGCCGGCAGAATCGCGCAATTGCGCGACGAAATGAAGGAACTGGCCAAGGCACACAGCAAGTACGTAACGCAAGTCCAGTTCCGAATGATCGGATTGCACGGAATAGACAACTTCGTGACCACCCTGGGCTACGCGAGGCTGAAGGACGAGGGAATAGTTTCCCAGGTTGACACCAACAAGATAGTTACGATGGACAACCCGTCCACTCCCGTGACTTACGAACAGGAGGACGGAAAGTATTCTTACAAGCCGTTGTACGTTCCTTCGTCGCGCGAGTTCCTGGAACTGTCGACGCAGGCGGGAAAGCACGTGGACGGCACGCGTTTCGCGAGCTTCTTCGGCGACCTGCAGAAGAGAATGCGGGACGACCTGCGTTACGTGAAGGAAGTGCAGCTGTCGTTGTTCAGGAAACAACTATAGGAAAAGCCCCTTTTAGGCAGGATTTAAATTTGCCGGCGCGTAATGCAGAGAAGGTGATGCTCAAGTGAACAAGTTCTTGGTCGTATTGTTTTTGGCCGCCGTTTCGCTGGCCCTCTTCGGCTGCGTGCAGCAGCAAAGTGCGCCTACGCCTACTCCTTTGCTTACGCCGACTCCGCAGCAGTTGGTTGGCGGGGACAGGGACGTGCATGGCTGTATTCCTTCCGCAGGTTATTCTTGGTGCGAGGCCAAGCAGAAGTGCTTTAGACCCTGGGAAGAAAACTGCACTGAAACGACTCCGGTTCCGACGGAGGTTGCCGGAGACGTGTGCGTCAAAACCGGCACCAGCGAAAGCATGGAATTCGCCGAGGCAATAAGCATTGCAGAAGCGAGCGACTGCGTTACCGACGGAGCTCTTGCCCATAACCACGTCTGCAACAACGTGACGGGCACGTGGTGGATTGACTTGATTCCTTTCAACGTGACGGAGGGCTGCAACCCCGCGTGCGTCGTGAGCATCGACGGAAAAACCGCTGAAGTTAACTGGCGTTGCACGGGACTCAGGCCGTAAGCGGCCGTCTTTTTCTCCCGCTTCCGTTTTTATAGTTGTCCGAACAATATTTTGGTCGTGGCAGACGAAAAAAAGAAGCGGGGCACGTATTTTTTCAGGGGCGAGCCCGTAGGAAGGGGCGCTGACGTCTCCGAGGCACTGCGCGATTACTTGGGCGAGTCGAAAAAACCCAGGGCGCCCCTGCAGAGTATTCACGAGCGTCCGACCGTGCCGCCGCCCGCGAATTATGAAGACACGCTTCAAGGAACGGGGGCCCGGGTGAAGGCCGGGGGCAAAACGCTTTCCGACGAGTTTTTCGGCCACGTGCCGTTGGAAATCATCGGCTACGGCCAGCGCGGCAGTCCCGTGGCCGCGCAGCTTTCGGAAACCGAGAAACAGCTCATCCAGCAACGCATCAAAGACCCTCTTTTGGTAAAGGAGTTTAGCAACCCGGTTAACGCGGACTCGGCGCGGCGTTTCGTGGAAGCCATTCGGTGGGAAACGCGCATGGTCGAGAAACTGGAGCAGCACGGCTTTCCGCGCGGCGTGCCTACGCCGCACGCGTTTCTTCCGTTAACGCAGATGCCGCGGGGCAAAACGACGTTCATCGACCGTTTCAGGGCGTTGGAGGGGCTCGCTTGGGAGGACTCGCGCAATAGAGTGTGGCGAGAGCCGCGCGAGCTGAGGAAAATGCGTGACGAGGGGCTCGCGCGAATCCTGGCGCACTACTTCGATGAAGACACGGTAAAAGCGTTTCACGGCCTGCCGGGCCACGCCAAGGAAGAGGTGCTGGAGGCCCTGAAGAGGTACGAGGAAATGAGGCATTCCCTGCACGAGAAAGGGTTTGACAAAAACCTGCCGATTACGGAGGGCTTGAGCGAGGCGCTTGACGTCCGGCCCACTCCTTTGAGCGAGCACCTGCCGGAGCTCGACAGGCATTTGGAGACGCTCTACAAAATGAGGTCCAAGCCGCGGGAAGAAATCGAGCGCTACGCAACTTACGCAAGGAAAATCGCCAAACGCGAGTAAACTGGTTTTTCCCCTTTTTCGGCCCGAGCAGGACGCTGGAAGCCAGTTTTCTCGCCTGGTCTTCAGCCATCCCCGTTTGAACCGCGAATTTTACGTTCTTTTCTATTTTTTCAAGAAAGAGATTCTTTGACGACGCCAGGAAAACCGTCAAGACACTGGAAACCAGGAGACCGCAAGACTCTTTCGAAGCGGAATTACGCGACCTGCACTACTGAAAAAAGTTTTCTCTCACCACACGCCCGGAACGAGGCGGTAACGCGTTTTCTTCGCGTATTCCTTGTAGCCCTTAAGCTCCTTCTGGAGCATCTTGTCCTCGAAGTGGGTGCGGAAAACGAATGCGGCAAGAAGCAGAACCCAGGGTATTAATCCGTAGAGCGAGCCTAGGCCGAATGGCATGGCGAGGTAGAGCACTATCATTCCTGCGTAGCCGGGATGCCGAATTATGGCGTAAGGCCCTGTTGAAATGACTTTGTGCCCCCTTTCTTTCTGGATGCGGACTGCGCCTTCGAAGAACTTGTTTTCAACCATGGCCCACGAGGCGAAACTCCAGCCTGCGACGAACAAAATAACGCCTGCAACGTAGTACTCAATGCCGAGGAGAGCAGTTTGGAACCGCACGCCGAGGCCGCATGCGATTGGAATCGCGAGCATGAACAGCATGTAGAGCACGGCGTAAACTTTGTCCCACCACTTCATTTCGCCCGTGATGATTTCGCTGCGCGCTTCTATGACTTCGGGGTTGTACTTCAGGAAGACGGCCATGTTTATCGCTAGCGACACGAAGTAAAGCCCGAAGAACAGCCAGGCCAGCAGAAGGTCGGTTCTTCCCGCGGAGAGAAAGAACAGCACCATCATGAGAACAAGACTGAACAGGATCTGTCCGCCTCTTTTTGCAGCAGCCTTCCAGAACGCAGCGTTTTTCTCCATCTTCCCACCCCAGATATGATTATCTAATGCAGTCTCGGGAAAAACCTTCCGCTACGGCGGGGTCGCGGCGTAACTCGGGGAAAAGTCGCTGTTTAGCCGGCTACCAGACTCCCGGAACCAGCCTGTAACGCGTACTCTTTGTAGCCGAGGAGGGGAGAATAGTTTACTTCGCTGCTTGCCGCAAGTACCGCGAAAGATACTGACGTCTTAGACCGACGGGCTTTTCTCGAAGAAGAAAGCCGCCAGCAGAACGAGCGCGCCTGCGACGCAAGCGAGGACGCCAGCGTCCAGCCACAAGGGGAAAACCGAGGAGCCCACGAGCGCGGCGCGCAGGCCGTCGACTCCGTAAGTCAAGGGGTCGGCGAAACAAATGGGCTGCACGAAGGAGGGCAGGTTGGAAAGCGGGAAAACCGCGCCCGACAGGAAGAACAAGGGAAAAACGAGAAAGTTGACGATGAAGCCGAATCCCTGGATGTCGCGCATTAGCGAAGCGATTATGAGGCCGACGCTGATGAAGGACATTGAAACCAGGAGCATTAATGCCACGGCCTCGGCCACGCCAAGCAAGCCAGTGAGTTTGAAGCCGAAAAGCACGGAAACCAGTAGAATTCCGAGGCCCTGCAGCAACGCAATGGTTGCGCCTCCCGCTATTCTGCCGAGGGCGATGAAGACGCGGCGCACTGGCGCCACCATTATTTCCTTGAGAAAGCCGAATTGCCTGTCCCAAAGCACGGACATGCCGGCCATGGTAGAGCTGAGCAAGAGGCTCATGCCAATGATGCCTGGCACGATGAAAGTCGAGTAGTCGACGCCCGGGACGAACGAAACCTTGCTGAAGCCCGTTGCTAGAAACGCGAGGAAAAGCAGGGGCATTGCAACCGCTCCCGCGACGCGCGAGGGCGCGCGAGCAAAGCGCTTCATTTCCCTGAGCCAAAGAATGTAGATTGCCTTCCAGCCAACCATTTTCAACGCCTAAAATGCCTTCTAGCGAACGCGCGGGCGCGGTCTTCAGAGCTTGCCTCCTGCTCGCGAATGCTTTTTCCCGTGAAGTGAACGAAAACATCTTCCAAACTCGGCTTGTGGAGAGTCACTGACGAAACTTCGAAGCCCAGTTTTTGCGCCACGCGCAGCAATTCCGGAATGTGCCTTTCGCCGCGCTCGACTACAAAGTCGACGACGCCGTCGTGCCTGCTGACGCTATTCAGCCAAGCCGCGGCCTTCAACGCCTTCGCCCACTCGGCTTCCGACCCGCTTGCCTCCAGCGAAACCACGTCGCCTCCAATAGAGTCCTTGAGCTTGGCCGGCGAGTCCAACGCGACTATCCTTCCCTTATCGATTATTGCGACGCGGCCGCACAAGAAGTCGGCTTCCTCCAAGTAATGAGTAGTCAAAACGATCGTCACTTTTTCTTTTTCGTTGAGTTTCTTGACGTACTCCCAAATGTGGCGCCTCGTCTGAACGTCCAGCCCGAGAGTCGGTTCGTCCAAGAACAGCACTTCCGGCTCGTGCATCAAGCCCCTCGCAATCTCGAGCCGCCTCTTCATGCCTCCGGAGTAGTTGTTTACTAGAACGTCTGCCTTGTCCGTGAGCTCAACGAGCTCCAGCACGGCCTTCGAACGCTTGCGAATCTCCGAGTCGCTCATTCCGTACATCCAGCCGTGGAACTCGAGGTTCTCCCTTCCCGTGAGTTCGCCGTCCAGCGCTGGCTCTTGGAAAACCATTCCAATCCGGCTCCGGACTTCGTCGCTGCAGCCAGTCGAAAAACCGGCTACTTCAGTGGTTCCGGAAGTGGCGCACAACAAAGTCGACAAAATGTTGAGGGTAGTGGTCTTGCCGGCGCCGTTGGGGCCGAGCAAGCCGAACAACTCGCCTTTCTTCACGGAAAAAGTTATTTCGTCAAGCGCCCTGAAGCCGTCGAACTCCTTCGTCAAGTTCTCTACTTTAATGGCAAAAGAAGACAACCGTTTAACCCCAACGAAGCGTTTTTCACTTCAAATAAAAGCCGCTTCCTTAAAAACCGCTTTCCTAGTGCCTTGCCAGTGGGTTCGGAAAAAGGTCGAAACCGGGTTCTGTTCCGAGCCCCCGGCTGGTCATCCGGCGGAAGCGTTTTTTGTTGACTGGCCTCAGAATCCGAGTCCGAGGAAGTGGATGAGCAGGACCAGTAGGACGCCGGGGACGCCGCCGATTGCAACGATCCCGACTGAAAAGATGTTGATCGGTATGCTCAGCCCTAAGAAGAAGTTCAGGACGAGGAATATCAGGATGCCAACGACCGAGTTCGCTATTATGTATAGGGGGTTCTTCAGGAACCGGTATATCAGGTAGACAATGAAGAGCGCGAGTAACAGCCCTACTAATCCAACGCCTAACACAATCTCAGCCACAATGCACACCTCAGACGAACGCTATTTTCATCAACTTCAATATGATTACCAGCAGAAGGCCGAAAATGCCGCCGATGGCCACTATCAGAATGGTGAGCAGGTTGATCGGAATCCCCAAGCCCAAGAGGGCGTTGAGGAGGAACAGGATAACAATTGCTATGACCGAGTTGACGATCAGCGCAATCGGGTTCTGGACGAACACGAACAGCAACCAGACTAGAATCAAAGCAACTAGTAAAGTCCCGACTTCAATGTACTTCTTTGACATGAACAGACTACCCCCGCAAACGGTTAAGCGCGTTTCCATCCCTGACGAGGCTACGGCAAGCCTAGGTACACATAATTCTTTTTCCTGCACGGCGGGTTTTGACCATGCCTTTTCCGCCCTTGCCCTTTGCTGCACGCCTTTTAGCTGCAGTCATTCTTCCGCCCCTGCTTTTTTTCGCCATGTTTACACCTTAGATGAGATTTTCTAGCATCGCACCACCAGAGACAACCGATTCCGGTATTAAAAGTCCTAGGGTAGCGACTGCAACCGCAAAAAAATGCGGGAAACGGATTCGACGGCCGCTGCGCTTATTGGCTCGGCTCGCGTTTTTTGACGCCTTCGTTTTCCTGCTTGCCTTTGTGGTAGTAGTATCCTGCGCCGAACATTATCGCGGCTATTGCCAGGAATGTGATTGGAAGGCCGACGTACAGGAAAGGCAGCACCCAACTAGTCAAGTCAGTCGTCATTTGCGCGAATCCCGCGGGCGGAGTCACTCCGCACGCTTGCAGCGTCGTGAAGTCGCTGCTGGTAACGAATCCGGCCAGCGAGCTGATGGCGTTGCTCGCGTAAGCCGAAATAAAGTACGAAACTCCGGCGATTACTACTAAACCGAGCAGCAAAAGCAAGCCGCTCGCAAACTTAGAATTACTCAATTCTTACACCTCGTTCAGGACTAGCGTCCTAACAAATTCTACAAAAACCCTGTTTTTAAATCTTGCCGACGGCGCGTGTGCGCCGCCGAACGACTTTGAAAGCTATTCTTCCGGCAGGGGCTTTTCGACGAGGGCCATGCGTTCTTCGCGCACTTCCTCCTGCCGTTCTTTGCTGCGTTTTTTCTTCTTGATCATACCCGTCCCCTCTAGTAGGTTTAAGAAACTCCTTTTTTTATGCTTCTGCCCATGCGCTTGAAGTTCGTTCAAATGCTTGGAGTTTTTAATAGATTGTTTGTAGTTACTTGGTTGAAAACAAAAAGGTAATCGAGTTGGCCAGGATTCTTGTTGTAGCAAATTTTCATCCCAACGAAGGAGGAGTGCTTGCTGCGCGTCAGATTGCCGAAAAACTGCGGGGCTTGGGGCACGAGGTGTTGTTCGAGAAACTGCCTTTTGAAGGCAGCCACTTGTCAACGGGTTCGTTGCTTGAACACAAGAGGGGCGACAGCCGCCTGACGGGCTTCCGCGACCACGGCGTGGCGCGCTTGGTTCGTGCGGTTGACAGGCAGGCAGTCGACGTGATTTTGGACGTGCACACTACGGACAAGAAGTTGTTTTCGCGGCCCAACGCCCGGCAGAGAGACTGGACTTACCAGTGGGTCCCTCCCTACGAAGAGACGCAGAAGGACGCGAAGGGCAGGATAGCCCGCGAAGTAGTCCTTTTCGCGCGCTGGCCTGAAATACCCGGCAAGTGGCCCAGTGAATACACGCTTGAACTCCCGGCCGAAACAACGCCGCTGCCGCCGTACTGGAAGCAAAAACTCGCCGGCTTGAAGCTCTCGCGCGACGACCGCAAGTACATCCGCATCCACAAGCCAATCCGGCTGAACAACGAAACTGCCGCAAAAATAGCGCGCGCCTTCCACAAGAAAGCAATTGCCGGGAAGTGATTTGTCATGAACTGGAAGTGCCCGAAGTGCGGAAGAAAATTCAGGAAAGAAGGACAACTGCATTCGTGCCGGGTTTTTCCTTTGGAAAAGCATTTTGCTAACAAGGACTATGCGCTGAAGCTGTTCGGGGAACTGAAGAAGGCGTTGAGGAAGAAAATCGGTTCTTTTGAAGTCGTTTCGCTTCCGTGCTGCATTCACTTGCACGCGAAAGGCGTCGACTTCATGGCGGCTTACGCGCTGCGGGACGGCTTGAAACTGCATTTTGCGCTCGAACGAAAGCTCTCCAGCCCGCGCATCGGGCAAGCCGCGCAGTACTCGGCGCACCGCGTAATGCATGAAATGAAGATAGAGACTGCCGACGAGATTGACGCAGAGTTGCTGGATTGGCTGAAGCAAGCGACAAAAACACGCTGAACTTTTTTGGCATCACTTTTTTGCGTAACCGAATTTTTCGTCGTAAGTGGGGTGGTCGATTATGTCGAGTACGAAGGCGATTACTTCCGCGTCGTTTTCGCCGTCGACTGCTGTGTAGACCATTCGCCATGACGCCGCGAGTTCGAAGCGGAAGAGGTTAGTCGCGCCGTATTTGATTACGTACTCGCGGGGAATCAAGTGTTTTGCAATCGGGTTGCCGGCCTGGAAATCGAGTTTCAGCAACTCGGTTTTGTGGTTTACGGACTTGAGAATCATGCGCTCGTGCTTCGACTCTCCTTTGAGCAACCGATCGTATGCTTCCCCGGCTTCTGGCGAAAGAATGACCCTTGTTTTCTTCATAATTCCCTGCCTTCGGCGATGGCGCGCCGCAGGACGGGGTTGGAGTTGTGGATCCAGGTAATGCCCTTCATTGAAACCGCGATTTTGTTGCTTTCCTCCAAGTACTCAAGAATAGCCTTCAACGCGTAGTGGTTGACTTGCTTGGGAAGCATTCTCTTCAACTCAGCTACGGTCACCGCGCTTTTCCCGCTTTTCTTCAGCACTTGTTCCACCATCAAAACCGTGTTCAAAGTAGGCGCGTGCCTCAACTTCTCCACTTGAACCGCTTTATACAAACCAAACAACCTTTATTACTAACTAGTAACAAAAACATACTCAAACATAAATAAAAGGCTTTTGGTTCCTCCGCCGCACTTCACCGCAAAAAAAAGACGAATGCCCGCCTTAAAAACAGCCTTCCCAGTGGCTTGCCGGTGGGTCTGAAAAAGGAGTGCAGCTAGTGCTTCGCTAGTTCGACGAGGGCGGGACGGTTTGAGGCAATGACTTCGTCGAATAACTGGGAAAAAGACTTTGCCTTCTTTCGTTTCTTGCGCTTTGTTTTCGTCACTTGTTCGAGTGAATGGGTTTTTCCTTGTTTTATGTCTTTGCTGCGACGCAGAATCTCTTTGACGAACTCTTGTTTGAACTCGTGCATTCGATTCGACCTCAGAGAACAATGTTTTCGCGCGGCACGCAGGCGAGGAAAGGAATTTTGTTGGGAAACTCTTTCCTGGCTTTGCAGTATGCCTTTTTTGCGTTATTGTCGTGCGCGACTACTTTTCTGCTGACTAACGCAATCCACTGGCCTGCGTACTGGCTGAAGTCGGAATTCAGGTAAAAAGAATACTCTCCCGCCATAGTTCTCACAAGAAGGGCTTAAGTGCTTCGACCAGGTCCAAGCGCATGCTGACGTTGTCGCCCGCGCGGTCTTCAATGTTTCTTATGAAACCCATTTTTTCGTAAAACTCGGCCTGCTGAGGGTATGCGTCTACGGTTACGAAGCGACAGCCCACGCTTTTCGACAGTTCTATTGCCTTGCCGACTACGACTTGAACCATGAACTTTCCGACTCCCTTGCGCTGGCAGTTCTTGGAAACGGCTAAGCGAGCGATTTTAATCGCGGGATAGTCGGAGTACGCCTTTGGTTCGCCGAACTCGCTTTGCCTCTCTTGTTTCGAGAGTTTTATGGCGTCGTTGCATACGCTGAAAAAACCGACGGCGTTGTTTTGGTTGAGGCAGACGTAAGTTTTCACAATGTTTTTTTCTTCATGGCCGAACGCGTCTTTCTTCAAAAACTCGTTCAAATCAGAGTCGCCGCAGTCAAAGGAACTCAAGTCCAAGCCCTTGTTCAAAGCCACGACGGTAAGCTCCTGCGGACTTATCCTCAACAAAATCTCCCCGAAAAACTAGAACTTGTGGCTCAAATACAAGTGCAGGCACTCTTCAAGAAAACCCGCGCGCTTGCTGTCGCTCGCCTTTTCAGCGCGCTCAGTAAAAGCAAGAAACTTTTCAGCGTCCTTCCCCGTCAACAACGGCGTCGACGCAATCACTTTAGCCATTCCTTTCCCCTCGAAAAGGTTATTGCAAGACCCCTATAAAAACCACGTTCCCAGTGGCTTGCCAGTGGGTCTAGGTGACTACGCTTTAACGGAATTGTAGTCACCTAACTCAAAAGAAGACGCGAAAGGTAGTCACCTAAAATGCCTGAAGAGAGTTATTCTTCTGTTTTCGTGAGCCGGATCGTGGTTTGTTGCGTTGTTTGCATTAGTTTTTGGATGGCTTGCGCGGTTTTGTCTCCGAAAACTCCTGATTCCAGGGCTTGTTTGAGTAAAGAGGGGCTTAAATCGCTGAGTTGCAGCCACTTCCCGGTTTTTTTCACCAACTCTTCCAGTTCTTGTCTTTGAACAGAGTTTTTGGGTGGAATGCGGGTGGCTTCAGTGGTTTTGACGCTTATTCTGCAGTCTTTGCCTACAATGACTTCAACGCCTTCTTTCTTTGCGTAGGCCTCTATTGCTTGCTTTAGTTCCTCGAGTTTTTCCTGCAATTCCTTTTGCTTTGAATACAATTCCGCGTACTTCGTGGCCAGCTGGACTCCGTTGTCTTGCGCAAACTGGTTTTCCGGCATGAACTCTACTTTGATCAAGTGTTTCCAGGCGGGGCAGATGTTTCGGAAGCCGCACCAGTCGCATAAAGCGCTTTTCTTCGCCGGAAAAACGCTTTTTTCCTCGGCTTTGCTTATTTTCTTGACTAAAGCGAGAGTCGCGGCCTTGAGTTGCCTGAGTTCGGCGCGCTTGCGCGTCGACTGAACGTCCTTGTCGAAAGCCACGTAATGCCAGACTAACTTGACTTTCTTCGCGTCTTTGTAATCGTTCTGGACGGCAATCTGGTAAAAAGCAAGTTGCCTGTCTTCATCCGCTTCCTTTTGAGTCGGCAAGTAACCGGACGTCTTGTAATCCCTCACTTCGTATACTCCGTCTTTTGCTTGAGACAAGCGGTCGATGAAACCCCTTACTTTCACTCCTTCGCCTAAATCGAACAAAACCAGTTTTTCCAACGCTATTGTAGTTGAATCGTCGTTAACGAACACGCGGTCGTAGTAATTTTCGACCATTTTTCTTCCGTGGTTGAAGTAATCCCTGGCGTCGAAATCCTTTTTCACAATCTGAACGCCCTCGTGCCAATTCTCTTTCCAAATCTTCGTGAAATAATCAAGGGTTTCTTCGAACGAACGGATTTTGGACAGCTTCTTAGCGCGGTAGAGCCATTCCATCGTCTCGTGAAACCTGCTTCCGAGGAAGGCTTCAATGCCTTCCAACTCTTCTTCGGGCGACAACTTGTCGAGGTAATGATACTTGTATTTGAGGGGACAGTTTTCGAACGTCGACAAACGCGAATGAGAAAAAACCGGCATAAACTCACAACGAAAAACGAGTTTTTAAGCTAACGCAACCACCAAAAAAATAAGGGCTGCAAGCACCGGAAACAAGTACTGCAATCAACTTAAAAGGGTTGGAAACAGAATTTATTGCGCGGTGATTACCCCTGACAATTTGTATAAGTGCCATAACCAAATTATCAAACGGTGAACAGGCAATTATTGTAGCCGTAGACCATCTTATTACCAGCCAATTTGGATCTGTCAGCATGGAATTTGAACACAAGGATCCGAAATTCGAAAAACTAGATGAGCATACGCTGCTCTTGTTTGCTGGAGACTCACTAATTCAACGCGAAATTGCGGACAGAGTAAAAAATAAGGCTTTTCAAACCGCGAGCATAAAAATTTCTGAAAGATTAAAAAGGCGACTTGCTCCCGCATCGAAAATTAAACCGATACACGAGATAGCAAAGATAACAGCGGATGTGTTTGAAGAATTAAGACTAGAAAAAATTGAAAAGGAATATTTTCTCACGCGAAAGATTTCAATGAATGAATTCTATCGTGAAGGAAAGATTAATCAATTCCCCGCCCAACTAGCAGCAGTGATAGACCAACAATCTCAAACCGCAAGTCTTGGAAGCGAAGTACTCGTCACTGGAGTCGACAGCCGAGGTTCTCACATTCACTACATCAACGAAAGACACACCAACCGCAATTTCGACAGAATAGGTTTTCATGCAATAGGAATAGGTGCAGTTCACGCGCTAAGCAGTTTCCTTGGAGACAAGTATCATTCGTCGCTACCTTTTTCGTGCGCTCTTTACACAGTTTACAAAGCAAAAAAAAGGGCCGAAGCAGCGCCGGGAGTAGGCGAACTTACAGATATGTTAGTCATCAACCCTTCCGGAACGCAATCCATAAATCTGGATAAACTCAAAGAATTGTATGACGCCGAACGGCACAAAATCGAAGAAGAATCGTCAGAGATAAAAAATATCCCGGACGAAATCTTACTAAGGTAATTTTATGCCAGAATTAATCATCAATAAAAAAATAGAAGAAGAATATCACATAGCACTAACTGAATCTGGTCTAAAACTGCTTCTATCGGAACCTTCCTTCATTGTTCAACTTGAGCAATCGAGACAAAAACAAATAATCAAACTCTGATTGCTTATCCCGGGTTATCCAATAAAACTATTCCCGTTAATACGAAACAACCACTACCCCGGAAAAAACCTAAGAACAGGCAATTGAATAACTCTTTAAAAAAGTCAAAAAGCACAAGGAAAAGATAAACCGATAGACAATCTAGTGACTACTCATTAAGTCTCACTGCGAATGGTGCTAACAAAACACCCCCCATTAGAAAAAATATCCCTATCGGCAAAGGAAGCAATAAACCGCCTACGAAGGCTAGTCCTACTGCTATTAAACCAAGTCCTCCGCCAAGAACCCATGCTCCTAAAATAGAACTGCCCGTACCCGCTATAGTAATCAGTAAAGACCATTGAGTAAGCGAGGAAAACCCCGGCACTGCTGTAAAAGCAGCTATAACCGCACCTTCAGGATCGATGTTGAATTTTAAGAAAAGGCCGCCTAGAAACCCAAAACCTAAAACAAATTCCTTAATCAAAAGCTCAATTTTAGAAACCATAGTTATTGCTTGATTACTCAATTATTTTTAGTTGCTGGTTGATTATATTACGGGGGAGAAACACGGTTGAATGATTCGCTTGTTAAACGGCAAAAAGATAGCATTGCACTAAATCTTAAGCGATTTGACGCGTTCAGGGAACTTGGATTCACTACTGATAAGATTTATTCAGAAAATTATGATAAAGAAACAGGCGCGCATCTAATCTATCCCATTAAAGAAAGTAGGTCCATCACAAGATCTCTCGCGTGGCCCGTAGTAAAAAACAGCGAGAGTACTTTTAGCAAAATAAATGATCTCATAAAAAACATCCTTCTCCGCTACCCCCAATTTAGGAAAAAGCTGCGCGAACTTCTAGAAGGAGATTTTCATCATGCATCTCCGCTACTTGTTTTAATGAATTACCTAATAGAACAAAAACAGCCAATAATTGGAATAGATGTTAAGCTAGCTACAACAAACAAGCGACCAGATCTCGAAATAAAACTCGACGACCAAATTGTTTTTGTAGAAGCAATTGCTCCTCTATTTACTTCCGAAAAATTAGAGAACCAACTTAAATACAAACGTGCAGACCGCGGAATGAGTAGAATCTTGGAAGAAAAACTTGAGAAAAAGGAAGCGGACAAGTTGGATGCCCCTCTAATACTTTTGATATGGGGCTTCAATTCAAGAAGAACACCACAAGATGTAATAGAAGCATTTAAGCAAGATTTTTCTCTCAAACCAAAATTAAGCGCAGTATTACTCTACGGATACGACAGAAATGACTTTTTACAGTTCGCATATAAAGAAAACAAACAGTACCGTTTCGATGAAGACAAATTATATCTAATACCTCGGAAAAGTTTTTTGATAGAAAATCCGCTTGCCGAACGACCGTTAACGCCAAAGCAAAAACAAATATTGACCAGGCATAACCGCACGGTAAGGAGTATTGGAATAAAACTTGAGAACATTTGGCTTGAGATAAAACGACAAATTAAGCAATTGTAGTAAACACAAAAGACGGCTCCCGAAACAATAACCCGCGTTATAAACGCAACATTAAAACAACGGGAAGACCCACCGGCAAGCCACTGGCGCATACTATTTAAAGACAAAAACGAGTTTTGAACCAGACCCTGGAAAAAATAATAACCAAATATTAGGTTTAAGCTTCGATTTCATTTCGTAGTTGTTCGACTTGATTTTCAAAAAGATACTGCAGCTTATCCGTTTTATCAAAGCTACTTGCAGTTACGACATTTCCCCCTTCATCTAAATTAAAATAAATTCGGTAATGTGTTTTCTCCTTATCCTCGTGCAGAAAATCCAACAACTTTTCCTTTCTAACTAAAAAGAAAATATCATTCCAAACATTTTTTTTCTTCGGGTGCAAGAGTGAGCTGGGTACGGGAACGGTCGCATGAATAACAACCCAATCCGTATCAAAATCAACTATCCCTTTATGAAAAAGAAAATTCGAATGCCATATTACATAGTTGCCCAATCCACGATTTCGCTCTCCGCGGTTTGTAGAAAAAGAACGGCCTCCTTTTACTTGAATTTTAACACCGCGATCGGTTTTACTATTAAAAATAACTACGTCAAATCCCTTGTTTTGTAAGCTTGTTGGAATCAGAATAACAAAGCCGTCTTTTCTGCTAAAATACTTAGTCAACTCTTCAATGACTCTAAACTCCGAATAATTAATAACAAACTTAGGATTCAACTAGCCACAACCCCCTTACAATTCCACCTTTATTTCTAATGACGCGGACGGACTAAACAACTTTCATTTTTTTCTGAAGTTTTTGTATTCGGCGGTAAACGTATTGTGTTCCTTTTGAATATTTTTTTGAGACCCTGATTTTCGGAGCTCCTTCTCGCAGGTACTTCTCTTTCAGCCGTTCCCATCCGCTTTTACCAACTTTTGTTTTTCCTACGCCGCTGTATTCTACCAGCGAATCAAAACCTAAGTCGTTAGTGTACTGCGCCAGTTCCTTGCGCTTTTCTTTACCAACTATAAGACGGTGAAGCGGCTTTCCTTTTACGCTCGTTTTGATGCAGTACTTGTAGAAAACTTTAGAGGGAAGGACCCAAGCAGTTTCCTCACCAGCAAGAAAGCACACTATAAAGAAATCATCACGAGGTTCAAAACGCCCCGAAATATCAAACAAAGCGTCTTTCTCGCGAGTCTTAACCTGAATATCTATATGCTGCCCCCTCGGAGTCCGAATTATACAATCAATGCCCTCAATGTCAAACAAAGGCGCATAAACCGGAAGCTCCCTCTCCAAAAGCTTCTGAAAAACAAAAAACTCGCCCTGCTTACCCAAAATCTGCGTTTCCTTACCCATTTAATCTGCCTCTTACTTACCGATAGCTAGCAGCATTAAATATGCTTTGTGTTTCGTTCTAATAGGAAGGTACAAACGAGAGAAAACTGATGGGAATGGATACTGACGTCGAGAAGTTTATAGATAACCTCAAGACAAACTTAAACCTAGATGGCAGAAAAAGAGTATTCGAAGACGGAGAAGTTCTACAGTCTAGTCACTTAATAGAAAAAGCCGATCCCGAAGCGGTAACAAAAGAATTCATCATCGAACCATTGGCGCGCAAGTTAAATTTGGAAAAACTTCCCGAAAAACATTTTCAAGGAATCAGAGGAGAACAAAGAAAAGTAGACTACCGTTTAAGGAATAATAAAAAATTATCTTTTTTACTTGAAGCAAAACCAGTCAATACCGACTTATTCGATAAAAGTCCAGATGGCGGGGTTAATCAAATTAAGGGACTTTTTAGACTTGCTGAAGTAAAAGAAGGTTATGAATTTGGCATCGCTACGGACGGAATACAATGGATATTCATCGATAAGAGCGCGAGAATTGCGTACCACCTAAGCATAACCAAAGATTTCTCAAAAATAAAAGAAATATTAACTGGGGAAAAAGAAGTATCCGTCGAAAAAATTGAAGAGGAGATAAGCAAAAAATTCTATGTTTGGTATAATGCCCTACTACACGGCGGAAGTTACAAAGACCACAATAACAAAACAAAAAGAATTTCAGCAAATGATTGCCTTGTTAAAAATATCCTATTCGTAGACAACAGCGAAGACAAAGAGCGCATAGCCCAAACAATTCTCGACAGGTTGATTTTCATAAAGTTTTTACAGTCTAAAGGAATCATTGGGCAAGATATTTTAGAATACTTATCCGAGCTCGATGAAAATAGACTTAATGACGAACTAAAACAGCTCTTTTTCACAGTACTAAATACTGAAAAATCCAAAAGGATAGACGTAAACATAAAATTTAAAGAAATTCCTTATCTCAATGGAAGTTTATTCCTGCGAACAGATATAGAAATAAGAAATCCCGATTATAAAATAAAAGCACGGATCTTAAATGAAGTTATAAAATTCTTAGACTCTTTCAAGTTTGTTCATCTTGAAAATTCTTCAAAACATCAAACTCTCGACCCAGAAATCCTAGGATATATTTTTGAAAAAGCGATGACCGCAGGAGACCGAAAGGGGACGGGGGCGTACTATACCCCTAAAATGATTACGCAATTTATATCACAGAACACCATCTATCCTCGAATAATCGAAGAAACAAACAATCTTTTGAAACAAAAAGGCAGTAAAGAAACCAAATTAGTAACCACTATTGACGAATTATTTGAATTAAAGCCAAACGAATTGAGAGAAGTACTAAACAACGTTCTTATAAAAATAAAAATCTGCGATGATGCATGCGGGTCGGGCGCGTTTCTATTAGCCGCCGCAGGCATCCTGCTCGAAATCTACGAAAAGATAAATCAGAAACTTAATTTGGGTCTTTCAGAAATTGAACTGAGAAAAATTATTTTGAAGAATTCCTTGTATGGCGTAGATAGTAATCCAAATGCCATTGAAATAGCAAAACTGCGACTTTGGCTATGGCTAGTAACCGCATACGAACCGAATAGAGTAGAACCATTACCGAATATCGACTACAATCTAAGAGTAGGAAACAGCCTTATTGGATACGCGGATGTAAGTAAATTTAAGGAGCAAAAACTCAACTTGAACGACTGGCTAAGTGAGCCAGGCGAAGAATCACTTAACCTGCTTCTTGTTAGAAGAAGTGAATTAATTCGCAACTATAAGGATTCAACCAGCGATAATGCCAAAGAATTAAGGGAAAAAATAGAAGAAAGCGGTAAAAAAATAAGGCAGCTACTCGACCTCCGTTTTCATCAAGAACTTTTAGGTCAAAAAATAAGGCTTGAATTTAATGAATTCCAAAAGCTCAAACCCTTCCACTGGGGCTTCGAATTTCCAGAAGTTTTCGGCTCTTTAGAATTAGAGGAGAATGGATTCGACCTGATTATTGGCAATCCGCCGTACGGGAATATACTTAAAAACGCGGAAAAAAAGATGATCATCAAATTTGAAACCAGCAATGCTAGTGAGATAGCTGCTAATTTCATTGAAAGATGCTTAGAAATAACTCGTAAAAATGGACAAATTGGTCTCATAGTAGCTAATGCTATAGCTATAAACGCAAGCACACACAAAGCAAGAGAACTGATCCGAAAGAAAATGTCTACGAGTAAAATGGCGCTTTTCGGCACGCGACCCGCTAAAATATTCGCAGATGCAGAAATTCGCGTTCTAATATTATTCGGCAGTAAAGATTGCCCCGATAAACCAGGAGTAATACTCACAACTGAGGCCATCAA
>JACCLL010000043.1 GCA_013425325.1 Microcaldota archaeon
AAATTCGTCGATAAACTCGTCTTAAGCGACAAGGCAGAGCACGCCGACGCGCTCCGGCCAGACGAAAGAAGTTACGACAAAATGCTTTTGCTTCCAGGCAACGAACCCAAGCTCGAAGCAGTGCGCAGAGAATACGCTAAGCTGTAGAACGCCGGGGACGAGATTTGAACTCGCATGGGCCGTGAAGCCCTCCAGATTACTAGAACCTTTTTCAGAAGAAAAGGGTTGCTCGAGTCTGGCGCGTTTACCGGACTCCGCCACCCCGGCACGATTGTATTAATATGCGGTTTATGCTTTAATTACTTTAACTGGTTCTGAATCGGTTTGGAAAGACATTCGGATCAAGGGTGATAGAATGGAGTTCGAGAAAATCGGCGAAGCCACTTGGGGCCTGCCGAAGGAAGGCAGAATGCGCGTTCCCGTCCGCGTTTACGCCAAGGAGTCGATGCTCTCTAAAATGGGAGAGGACAGGACGCTGCAACAGGCCCGAAACGTTGCAACTCTGCCCGGAATAGTTGACGCGGCGCTGGTAATGCCAGACGGTCACGAGGGCTACGGATTTCCGATAGGCGGAGTTGCCGCGTTCGGAATGGAAGACGGAATAGTTTCGCCAGGCGGAGTCGGTTACGACATAAACTGCGGCGTACGACTGCTTACTACTAATCTTACGGATAACGAAGTGCGTCCGAAGCTCAGGGAATTGATTAACGGCTTGTACGCCAACATTCCGTGCGGAGTCGGCGAAAAAGGAAAAATGAGGCTTTCAGCCAGCCAGTTGGACGAGGCGACTACCTTCGGAGCCAAGTGGGCCGTCGAGCAAGGACTTGGTGTTCCAAAGGATTTGGAGCACATTGAAGAGGAAGGCGGTTTCATAAAGGAAGCCGACCCCAGCAAGGCCAGCGAAACGGCTCACAAGCGAGGCGGACCCCAGTTCGGCACGCTTGGCAGCGGCAACCACTTTCTGGAAATCCAGCGCGTCGACAAAATCCTTGACGCTGCGACTGCGAGGGCCTTCGGAATCACTGCGGTGGGACAGGTTACTGTAATGATTCACTCCGGAAGCAGGGGTTACGGGCACCAGGTGTGCGACGACTACATTCGAGTAATGCTTCAAGCCGCGCAAAAATACGGAATCGAGTTGGCGGACCACGAATTGTGCTGCGCTCCCTTGTCGAGCAAGGAAGCGCAAGACTACTTCGGTGCAATGAATTCCGCGGTCAACTACGCCTTCTGCAACCGGCAGGTGATGACTCACTGGGTTCGCGAAACCTTTCAACAGGTTTTGGGCAAGCAGTGGGAGAATTACGGAATGGACTTGGTTTACGACGTGTGCCACAACATCGCTAAAATGGAGGAACACGAAGTCAACGGCAAGAAGACGAATTTGTGCGTGCACCGCAAGGGTGCAACCCGGGCGTTTCCGAAGGGAAGAAAAGAAATTCCTTCAGTCTACCGCTCCATTGGCCAGCCGGTAATAATTCCGGGCACGATGCAGACTGCGTCTTATTTGCTCGTCGGCCTCGAAAGCGGCAAGCAAGCGTGGTATACCACCTGCCACGGCGCCGGCCGCGTAATGTCGCGCCACGAAGCACTCCGCAACTACCGGGGAACTGAGTTGTGGAAGCAAATGGAGGCAACTGGAATGGCGGTAAAGGCGCCGACGCCGCAGTCTCTTGCAGAGGAAGCTGGGGGCGCTTACAAAAACGTGGATGACGTCGTCGAGTCGGTCGAACTAGCGGGTTTAAGCAAGATTGTTGCGCGCATGACTCCCCTCGGCGTAATAAAAGGCTGAGGCGAAAGCACTTTTAACTGCTTTAAACAAAGTGTTTGTTCATGGAGGAAAAGCCGGCCGAAAAACTGTTTCCCAAGTCCAGAGTAACGCGGATGGTTAAGCGGGCGCTGGAAATCGGCGAGCACAAGGCAATAGACCGGTATAACATTCCGTTGCTGCGGCTTAACGCCGGCGGAATAATAGAAAAGGTCAACAAGAAAGCCACTACTTCGTTCAGCACTCCCGCGGAACAGCTTATCGGAAGGCCGGTTACCGAATTGTTTCACTCCGAGCCCGGCGACCACCACACTATTTTACACGAAGTGAACGCGGCGATGAGTAAAGCAGAGCCGGGCCAGACGGTCGCGTTGCCTCCTGCTCTCGTCATGCGGAAGGACCCGAGCGGCGAGTCGATTGAGTCCATTGCTCGTTTCAGCGTCTACCGCCCCGTGAAAGGCGAGCCGAAGATATACGTTTCAATGACGCACACGCGCCGCGTGCTGGAAAAAAGCAAGTTGTTGAGGGAATTCTTTGACTTGGCCGACACCGTCAACTCACAACGCGACCTGAATAAAGTGCTTCAAGGCGTGGCCGACCACTTCGCCAGCCGCTTTAACGCAATCGCGATAGTCGTAAGGCCAAACGGGGGCAACACCCTTAAGCTTGCCGCGGCCGCGGGAAAGGGGCTCAACGTGCCTGACTTCATTAGGTTTAACGAAATTCCGATTGGAAGCGGCTTGCTTGGAAAAGCAGCCGAGTCCCTCAGGCCGATTGAAGTAGAGAACCTGCGCGAGTGGAGCGAGTCCTTCAACCCCGAGTTGGACGCGGACTACAACTTCCACCACTCGATTGCAGTGCCTTTGACCGTAAAGGGAGCGGACGGGAAACCCGTTCTCGTCGGCGTCATTGGCTTGTTCAAGGGCGGCGAGCACGCGCACGAGAAATTCAGGCCGCATGAGAAAAGAATGTTCGAAGTGTTGGCGGGAAACACTGCAACCGCCATTCATAACGCAAAGCTTACGCGCGACTTGAGGTTCATGGCCGAACGCGACGAACAAACCGGGTTGTACAACCGCCGCGTGCTGTTCCGGCGGATGCGCGA
>JACCLL010000008.1 GCA_013425325.1 Microcaldota archaeon
CAAACGCGAAAAAACGCTGCTCTTGAGGAGAATAGAATTCATTTTCGTAATGCTTACGCTAGTCGGCGGACTCGCGCTCGTAATCAACGCGCCGATAATGGAAGGAGGAATCCTTCCGATGAAAATGATTTTCGGCGCAGCAGGAATGATTTTGATAATAGTAGTCGCCTTCGCTTTTTCTAAGTTCATGTTCAAGAACCTGCCCGAGGAAGAGCCTGAAAAGCCGACAATAGCCGACTTGGCCAAAGAGGATGTTTCAACCGGCGGGAGACTGGCGGAAATAAAGTATGGCCGCGGCGTCAAGAAGAAAAGCGTCGCCGAAGACTTCCAAAAATATTACTCAGTCGGCGAAAAGGAGTGAGAAGCAACTGTTTTCTCCTGAAGCGCCTCACTTGCCCCGCGATATCCTCGTTCGCCTGACGCGCTGCGGTGACCAAGCCGTGAAGCTTTGTCTCGTCCGCTGAAAGCGCGTTCTCAACCCCCTTGCTCATGACTATGCGCTCGATGTACGTCGGGAGCTTGCCGCTGGAACGAAACAAGTCGTCAAAGTTGACTACGAAAGTAACCGCGTGGCCGCCGAGCCTTTCCTCCGGGGCATTAGAGAAAACAATTATTTTACCCGAACGGGGGTCGAGCACCGCGTTCACTGAAACGCGGTTCGTGCCGAAGCCGGCCATGGCCGCCGTTCCGCAGAGACTCTCGCGGTTTGCTGCGGTCTTGAACTGCTCGCCGGCCAGCATGCGAGAATTGTGCGCCACCACTTCCCGGTCAACCCCAAGCGGCTCGGGCGGCCTGACAAATTTTTTTCTCGCAATGTACGAGCCGTCGGCCAAAACCACTTTTTCCTTAAGAAAATGAATGGGCTGCTTTCTCCAACTCGAACGCGGTTCTTCCATGAACACCAACCTTAAGTGGGCCCGCTGGGAATCGAACCCAGTATTTTCGCTGTGTGAGAGCGACGTCTTACCATTGTCGATATTATCCGCGATTAATTCGGGTAATATTGTCGACTACGGGCCCTCCTGAAGTAATTCAGTGAGAAGAAGTTAATATTTTGATTGCAGCCGCGTACTTCTGGCGGGCCTTTTCCTTCGCCTGCCTCAAAACGATTTTGTGCTTCCACGCGAAGTCGATTTTCTGGCGCGTCCACCTTTCGGCATTCTTCAAGTCGCCGGGATACTGGTCGCGCAACGCAACGAAAAACAGCCACTCCACGTGCTCTATGTGCGCCAGTCCGTCCGCGCTGACCAACACTTTCTCTTCGAGCGTCGAAGCCTGCCTGCCGTCAACGTGGCACTGGATGCAGCGGGCCACGCGGTCTATGAACTCGGCGTCGGCGCCCAACTGCTTCAGCACCTTCCTGGCTTCCTCGGCGCCCTTGAGCTCGTGCGTGCCGCGGTGCAACTGCTTTAACCGAAATCGCGCTATGTCGTGAAGCCAAGCGGCTACTTCGACTACCTTGCGGTCTGCACCGACTTCACGGGCAAGTTCAATAGAATAAGCAACTACCGGAAGAATGTGGCGCTCGTAGTAAATGGGCTCTGCCTCTGCGCGGGCCAGTGCCGCGCACTTTGCCGCGAGTTCCGATCCAGGAAGGGTATGTTCCGGCACCACTGTTATTCGCCTTCTTTTTTAGGCTGTTCCGAAGCAGGCTCTGCCGGAGCCGCCTGCTGGCCAGGAGCCGGCTCCTTGTAGCCGCCCGTGCGAGAGCTGTGCATTTCGCTGCGTGGCTTCGGCCTCCCGAAGAAAGTCCTCTCGCGGTCGCGTTCGCGCTGGCGCTCCATTAACTTCTTCTTTTTCTCATAGACGCGCAGGTGTTTTCCGCAGCCAGGGCAGTAAGCGAATTCCCTGAAAAACGCGCGGGAGTAAGACTCGCTGGGATCCGCGTCCTTGCGTTCCACCGGGTTAGAAAACACCGCCTTTTCAATGAAAACTGCCTTGTCTCGGCGCACCTGCCTTCCGCAAGACGCGCATTGAACGATTCTTTCTCTTCCTCTGCCCATCCAAAAACACCTTCTAAGAATAGACTGAAATCCGATTGAACTATTTTGCAGCCAGTGGTTTTTAAGAGTTTATACCCGCGTATTTTCGCAAGGCTCTTATCCTGCCGAGCGGCATTCCCGACAAAAGCCGCGCCTCGACGTCTTCGAGTTTAAAGCACTCGTTTTCGAACAACGGGCCCAACAACTGGCTGCAGGGCTTGGCGTTGAATGCCATTCCGCCGCTGAGCGTGTTGAACGCCGGAAAAACGACTGCCTTTTGAACCCCGGGGTAATTGACACATTTTCTCGTGCTGCCGAGAATCCAGGCGCGTTCGCTCCACCTGAACCCCAACGCGTCGCTGAACTCGACCAACGGGTGGTTGTGCGCCAAGAGAAGCAACGGCGCCTTCGCCAATTCGTGCGCGGGCCACGCGTGGCCGTGGCAGACGCCGTATTTCTTGCCTCCCATTGAAACAACTTTGCCTTCCGGCCCAATCATTTCAATGAAACCCTCTGCCACGAGTTCTTGAAGTTGTCCGTCGTGATTACCTTTCGCAACCGTGATTTTCCGGCAACCTTCGTCAAGTATTGCCCGGAAGAAAGAGCGCATCATCTGCTTTTCCTTGAGTTCCAAGCCGTAAATGTCGTGCTTGGCGTCCCCGAGAATCAAGAGCTGGTCGGCGTGCGTTTGGCGCAAAAGCCCCGAAATTTCTTCAGCTGTTTGTTTCCACTGCAACGGCATTCGCACTCCCTTGCGCCGCAGTTCGAATTCTATTCCCAAATGCAAGTCCGCTACCAACAGCGTTTTTCCCGCTACTGCAGCCGGCTTGCCTGAAACGAATTTCATGCAAAATCAGTATTGTCTCGCGACGTAAACAAGTTCCTTCGCGGGTTTTCCGCACGCAATGCATTTTGCGCCAGCGGCCGGCTTTTCCTCCGGGTGAAACCTCGTGCCCCGCACGTCTCCGGTGGTCTTGGACTTTATTTCGTCGGCGCAGTTATGGCCGCTCATTTCAACCGAACACAACGGCACTTTAACGAAGCCGCCTTTGTCCAGCTGCTCGCCCAGTTCATCCATCGAGTTGGCTGAGTGGACTTGTTTCGAAAACCATTCGTCAGCGCGTTTTCGCAGGTTTTCCGACAGGGCTTCGCCGAATTCCCCGACTTTCTTCGGCAAATCGTTTTCCGCGACCTTCATTTTTTCTCCCGTGTCGCGGCGCGCCAAAACGAATTCCTTCGACTCGAGTTCGCGAGCCCCTACTTCGACTCGCAGGGGGACTCCCTTCATTTCCCAGTAGTTGTACTTGAAGCCAGGCGTTGCATTGGATTCGTCCGCTTCGGCAAGGAAACCGTGCCCGCACAGTTTTTCGGCTATTTCACGCGCTTTTTCGCCGATTTTCTTCTCAAATCCCTTCTTTTGCACGGGAACGACGACGACTTGAAGCGGGGCTATTTGGAAAGGAAGTATAAGTCCCTTGTTGTCGCCGTGCACTGAAATCACGGAAGCGTAAATGCGGGAAATGGCTGGGCCGTAGCAAGTCTGCCAGCAATAGTCCTTTTCGCCTTTCTCGTTAGTGAAAGAAACGTTGAACGGCTTTGCAAAATTCTGTCCAAGCAAGTGAGTCGACGGCTGTTGGATCGTCCTACCGTCGGGCATCAGAGAATCCGCTCCGTAGGTGTGCACCGCGCCGGCAAACTTGTCCCACTCGGGACGCTGGAAGTAAATGAACGGCACGCCAAGCGTTTTGTGCATTACTTTCTCAGTGGTGTTCATGTCTTGCTTCACTTGGTCTTCGGCTTCCTTCTGCGTGGCGAAGACGTCGTGGGCTTCAATCCAGTGAAATTCCCTGCTGCGGATGAAGGGCCTTGTCGCCTTGGTCTCGTGCCGCCACACTTGACAGCTCTGGTAAATCTTGAGCGGCAAATCAGACACTCCCTGAATCCAGAGGGAATACATTTTGTACATCGCAGTTTCGCTCGTCGGCCGCATTGCCAGCTTTTGTTCGAGCTTTTCTCCGCCCGCTTCCGTAACCCAAAAGACTTCAGGCGCAAAGCCTTCGACGTGCTCTTTTTCCTTCAAAAAATTCTCTTCAGGAATCAACGCCGGAAACAAAGCCGGCTTGTGGCCCGTTGCCTCCAGCTCTCGCTCGAACAAGGAATACATTTTCTTAAGCGAAGAAACCGACCAAGGCATGAAGACGACGAAGCCTTTGACGTTGTAGCGCAAGTCACACAAGCCCGCCTGCTTCGTTATCTCAGAGTACCACTCGCTGAAGTTCTTCGTCTTGTCCATATCAAATTGATTTCCTAAAGAAGCCAACTAAAACCACCCTTGAACGCGGAGAGTAAGATTAAGGAAAAGCAGGTATAAAAAACGAAAAGGAGCTTCGCTGAAAGCGAAAGAAAAAACAAAAGAGAAAAAGAAAGTGCCTTACTTGCGCTTGTTGGGCTTCTCTTCCTCGCCCTCGATTTCTTCGACGATTGCCTTGTGCGGCTTGCGGTGCACTTTGATTCCGCCCTCGCGCACGATCACGACGATCGTTGCGACGACGATTATGAAGAGCACTATCGCGAGGCCTATCAAAGGCGCGTTAGCCGCAGTGAAGAATCCCGTTGCGGCAGCCGGAGACGGCGACGGAATGGGCTGTTGCTCGAGCTCTACCGCGGTTCCTTGCGCTCCTGTTGCGAGCGAGCGGATTGACGGCGCTCCCGCGAAGTAACGCAGGTAGTCGGGCGCCAGTTTTTCGTCAAGCGAGTACGACAGCGACAGCTGGGAGCCTCCGCGCAGGGAAGCGATGTTCCACGCCGCTTTAGTTCCATCCATGTTCGTCGGCGCGGTGCTGAAGTGCAGCGACGGGCTGGACGCCAGCGCAGCCGGCAGCAATTCGGCGAGCTCGAAGTTTTCGAGCGTGTTGTTCGACGGGTTGGCGAGCAACAGCGTTATCGTCGAAGTGAAGCCGCTTGGCTTCGAGTGGGCGACGCGGACCACTAGTTCGCGCTTGAGGTTGAGGTTGTAAGTGTTGCTTCCGACGGTTATCGTGACGAGGAAGTTCTGCGTCTGAGTGTACAGAATAGTTCCGTCA
>JACCLL010000047.1 GCA_013425325.1 Microcaldota archaeon
CAAAGACGGGCTGTTGTCGAAGCAGGCGAGGCTGGCTTGCGCGCACTGCGCCAAGACTTTTTCCTCTAAAGTCAGCGAGCTCGGCGACCACATTTCCTGTCCTTACTGTTCTTCATCCCAAGTCACGCTGGGAAAATACGAAGCGGTTCTTGCAAAGAAAGCCGGGCGCAAGGCGTTGTCGGCTGCCGAACGCAAGACTTACGCCGAAGCGCTGCGAGTGGCTTCCTTGATTTCTTCTTATGGCCGGAAGACAGTTGCCGCCATGGAAACCTACGGCGTTGGCCCTGAAGCGGCGGCGAGAGTTCTCAGAAAGCTGCAGAAGAGCGACGAGGAACTGTACCGCGACTTGCTGGAAGTGCAGAAGACGTTCGTGCGCACGAGAAAATACTGGCGCGCATGATGCGGCAATCAATTTATATTCTGCAGGCGTTACGCTGGCATGGAAAACCACGCGCGTTCTAACATCCTTTACGGCGTTTTTGCAACGATAGTATTGGTTCTAATTGGTTCGTTCGCCTACCACTTCATTGAAGGATGGGGCTGGGTTGACTCGGCTTACTTCGCCGCAACGACGTTGACTACGGTTGGTTTTGGAGACTTTCATCCTACGCACGACCTCTCGAAGATTTTCACCATCTTCTACGTGTTCGCCGGAATTTCGGTCGTTTTCTACACCGTGACGAAAGCAGGCGCGTATTCCGTCGAGCACCGGCTTCGCTTTCACGGTTTGTTGCATAAGAAAGAGAAGAAAAAATAGTTTTTTATTTTTCGATTATTTTCCTTGCTTTCGGCAGTAGTTTTTTCTTGCGCGCTTGGAAGTCCTTCAAGTAAGCCGCGATTTTTCCGGCGACATCGTTCTTGCAGTCGCCGCACGAAATCGCGCCCGAGGCGCACCTGTGCTGGAACTTTTTGAGCGCCGCGTCGTCGTCTTCGAAATGGAAGAACATGAGTTCGTGGACGACGCACTTCTCGATTTCGCCACCCAGCTTCTTCTGCTCCTCGGCGGTTGCCCTTCCTCCTGTTAGTGCGCGCATTACTTTTTTCTTCACGAGCTCGGGGTCATCGTTTAGTGAAATGACGTTCATGGGGTCTCGTTTGCTCATTTTAGTCGTTCCGTCAAGGCTGCGGAACAAGCGCTGGTAAGTCGCGCTGGGCAGAATGAATTTGGGGTCGATTTTCTGGGCGACGTCGCGGCACAAGCGAATGTGTGGGTCTTGGTCGACTCCTACTGGAACCAGGACGTTCTTCGGTCCGTCGAATTCCTTTAGTTGGGGCTGGAGGATGTCGCCGCACTGCACCAATGCGGCGGTGTACAGGCCGAGGTTCTGGTGGCCGTACAGCGCGTCTAGCGTCGCAAGAGTGGTCTTGCGGGCTGCAATGAAGCCGAGGTTTGAAACGGCCTTGTTTTCGCTTTGCTTGTAGATGAATGCGTTTTTTTCGTCCATTCCAAGCGCAAGCAGGTCCGCGACGTTCTGGACTGCGTACTCGTGGCTTGCTTCAAAATCTTGGCCGTTGTCGGCGAACGCCTCCAAGTCGGCAATGCAGTAGTATAACTTGCTTTGAAACGCCTTTTGCGCAAAAATAATTTGTTCGGCGGTGAGCTTGCTTCCCAGGTGGAAGTCTCCGCTTGGCTTTATTCCGCTCATTACCGCAACCGGCTTTCCCTTATCGAAGGAGTCGAGGAACTTGTCGAAGTCGCGGTGCGCGAAAATTATTCCCCTTTTCCACAGCCTGTTCGTCATCGGCAGGCGGGAAGCCAGTTTTGAGTCCACGTGCTGCAAGCCGAATTCGGAGAACAACTGCGAGTAGTCTCCGTACAAGTCGTTTCCCCACGGGTTGATGTGTTCGCTCATTTCTTTCACTTCAGTGCCCGCGCTCGAACAGTCGCGGGAATAAGCTTTAATAAAACCGCTTTATTTAAACACTTGCGAAGTTCATGGTGGAAAAAAAGCGTTTTGCAGTCCAGGACCAAGACGGCGGCAGCGCAAGCATTGAATTAGGCGACGAGGACCTGGTGTTGCGCCTGCGGGGCAAGCCCATTACAGTCAAGAAGTCTTACGTGGCCGGCGTGGACAAGACTGCCGACCTGGCCCTCGGAAAGGCGAGCGTTGTTTTGACTTACTACGACTTGTTCGGAAACAAGGAGTCTGCGTCAATGGCGATGGTGGAGTCCGACTACCGCGCCCTCAAGAAAATCCTCGGAAAATAAAAGGGAGGAGTTTTGGTTGGTACGCAAACCGCTTGCACTAGCTTTCTTGCTAATCCTGTTTGCAGCCGCGGTCAACGCGCTTTCGACAATGCGCGTTCCCGCGATTGACGCCGAGGAACAAGGCGTGTTGACGGAACTGAGCGTTTCAGCAGTTCTCGGCACCGGAAAAATAAGCGTTGACATTTCTCCTTTAATCAGCGTCGACACCCAGGAATCGATCAGGACCGCAGCCCAAGTCGCGGCCAACCTGGCAAACAAGAGCCTTTCCTTCTACGACTTGCACGTTTCAATAAACGCCGACGCGTCGTCGGTAGACGGTCCTTCGGGCGGGGCTGCGCTGACTCTCTTGGCTTACGCTGAGCTGACTAACCAGAGAGTGCGCCGCGACGCAACCGTCAGCGCGGCGGTCGCTGAAGACGGAGTTCTTTCCAGCGTGGGCGGAGTCCAGGAAAAAATGGATGCTGCGCTCGCGGACGGCATTGACTTAATGGTTTTGGCAAAAGGACAGAGCGTCGGCGACGACTTCGACTACGTCGTCTACGCCAACCAGAGGTCCAACGGCTCTCTCCAAGTAATTGAAGCAGCCGACGCCCAGGAAGCGGCCCGCTACCTCTTCACTCCAGCGGGCTCTAAAATTGAGGGCGCTCCGTCGCAGGGCATTCCTCCGCTTTCAGTGGAAAAAATAACTCCTTCGCTTGCCTCGGCCCCGTTGAAGACGCTGGCTTCGGAGGAAATAAGCATCCTGAACTCTTCGTACGCCGCTTTCATAGACAACCTCACTCGAGCGGGAACGAACTTGACTCAAGTCACCGGAAACGAAGCTGCTGCGGAGGCGGTCGACCGCTCGATTCAGAAAGCCGGGTCAAACGCCCAGCTCTTGCTGGACAACGGCTACTATTATTCTGCGGCCAACACCGCGTTCTTGGCCGCGGTTATGATTGAAAGCCTTTCCGCCCGCAACGCGTCGGAAGAACAATTCGGCAGATTGCTTGACGGACTTTGGGATGAAATCGATTCCACTACCTTCGAGCTCAAGACAACCGCGAACTTTGAGTGGGTCGCGGCAGCGGAACTGAGGTATTACTGGGCAAAGTGGAAACTGGATTCAATTGAAAACTCTTTTGAAGAAGGCGCTTCCGTGCAGAGCCTTGCCGCCGATTACGCGGCTGCAAAAGTGTGGCTCGAGGCCGCAAAGAGAATGAACGAATTGGCGAAAACGCAGGCAGGCGGCTTGGAAGTGACCGAGTTGAACGCAAGAAACTACGCCCGCCGCATGCTCGACCAAGCCAACGCACTTGCAATGGAAGACGAGCGAATAGCAGCCGACAATGAAATAACTTGGCACCTGCAGGCCGCGACGCAAGAATGCGCTTCAGCCGCTTACGTCGCTTGTTCAACTGACTCGAAGTTCGTCCTCGCTTACGCGCACGCTATACAAGACGCGCAGAACAAAACCGGCCGCCAGGTAATGCGCCAGCTCGCAACCGAAGAAGAGCTTTCCGGGTACGCCGATTCCCCGTGGGCGGAGGCTTACTTCATTCACAGCTTGTTTAACGTTCAGGAAAACAACCGCACGGGCGACGCTTCCTACTTGGTTACTGCGCTTAAGCTCCAGAACCTGGCTTCGGAATTGAAGCAGAACAACGTCGAACTGCTTAGCGAACTCGAGTTTCCGACGCCCTACGAACCCGCGACTTCGAATGCCACTCCGATTCCTTCGCAAGCGCCTTCAGTAACTCCCTCCGCTTCGGCGCCGGTCGTAGTGGTTACCACGTCTCAGCCGCTTCAGAATCCATTGAACCTCTTGCTGGCCCTCGCAGCGGCTGCTGCGGCAGTGCTTTTGCTGGCGTTCCTGCTCTCGCGCGTGACTGCGCGCAGGGCCGCGCCGCGTTCGCCGCAACAAATGCTAGAGCGTCTCGACGAAGCGTTGGTTGAAGGAAGGATTTCCGAGCGAACCTACGACCGCCTGCGCGCAAAGTACTCGGTAAGACAACCTGCCCGAGAGAAAAAACCAGTTCGCCGCAAGTTGCGCCGTCGCTAGCGGCCCATGCTGAAAGGTTTTTAAAGAATCAGTAGCTAAAATTAGTTGCAATAGCAGACAGGCTTAACATGGCTATTTCTTGAGACGCTTCGTTGAACGCCTGAGGCGCGAGTGGCGTCCGTTGGTTTCAGCGGCCTTCAGTTGGCCGCACAAAAATTTGTTTAGACTGGAGGGAATTTAGAAATGGCTGCAAAACCGCACTTGAACCTGATCTTCACGGGACACGTGGACCACGGAAAATCAACTCTAG
>JACCLL010000015.1 GCA_013425325.1 Microcaldota archaeon
ATTCGCCATCTCCATGGTCTCGTACTACTTGCGCGGAAGCTAAGAAGGTGTTTACCAAATGCTGTACACTTACAGAGTCACTGCAGGACAAGAAAGCATAGTAGCCGACTTGCTCTACAAGAAAATAGTGAAGTCAAGCGCGCCAATAAAGGCAGTAATAGTCTCGCCACGCCTGAGGGGCTACCTGATGGCCGAAAGCGACGACGACATTGCGGCCAAGCAAATCATTGCAAACGTCCCGCACGTCAAGGGAACGCTTCACAGGACGATGCCGGTAAGCGAAATCAAGGAACTGCTGGAAAGCAAGCCCCAGGAAATCGTGTTAAACAAGGGAGACCTGGTGGAAGTCACGAGCGGGCCTTTCAAGGGCGAACGCGCGAAAGTCGTGCGCATCGAAAAAGAAGATGTCACTATAGAGCTCGTAGAAGTCGCGGTACCCATTCCGGTTACGATTAAAGCAAACGCAGTCAAAGTACTGCCGCAGTAAGCGCTCAGCCTGCCTGGCAAGAACCGAAGTACTGCAGCGGGTCCACGAAATTGTTTTTCGACAAGTCTACTGCATCCGCGGCCGAAGCAATTCCTTGTCCCTCGCTGAAGAAATGCAGTTTCACGTAGGCCTGCGTTCCGCTCTTTCCTATCTCCTGCCCTTTTGAAACATGGACGCCCTGCTGAACGGACGTCTGCGACAGGAAACAGTAGCCGGAGTAAACCCCCCTTCCTTCCGCGTCCAAGCCGTGAAACAACTCGACTGCATTGCCGCAGTTGCCTGCCTCTCCCGCAAACGCAACTATCCCGTCAAGCGGAGCCACGACGCCCGCGCCGGACGTCGCGGCAAAAGAAGTTCCCAGATGCTGCGGCGGCGCGAAATGCGTTGAAACGCTTCCGCTAACCGGGCACGCAGCGTTAGAAAAGTCGAACTGCGGCGAAGGACCGCTTCCCACTGAAGACTGGGAAACGCCGGCGTCGAATGCGTAGTCGGGCCACTCGACTCGAGTCACGCGCACCTGGCTTCCCGCCACTTCAACCACCACGAAGGTCCACGGCTGGTACGCCGAAAGCGACTGCAGTTTCCTCTTGCCACCGCCAACCATCCCCGCAATAACGTCGCGCACGTCGTCGGACTCGCGGTCTGCGAATACATGAATGTGACCCGCGAAGTGCACGACGCCGTACTCGCGCAGCAATGCCATTAACTCCAGCGAAGAAGCCAGCAGTTTTCCTCCGGGCGAAGGAGTAGAACCAGAGGGACCAGTGAAGATTGGCGGCGCAACCAAAGGAGAGTGCGCGAACGTAAAGAAATTCTTGGCTCCCCTCTGCTTGGCCGACGCAAGGTCTTGGCGCAGCCACTCCAGCTGCGCCGTCGAAATCGATGACGTTCCCGGCGCGTACAGCGAAACGAAGTGAGAGTCGCCGGCGTCAAAGGAATAGTAGCTCCCGCGCCCGCTCGGCCCGCTTACCTGCGGCCCCGGCAGGCTCCTCGCGAAATCAGAGTAGCCGCTTTTGGCGGCGCCGACCACGTCATGGTTGCCTGCGCTGGGGTAGAACGGAATACTTGCGGAAGAAAGCGGCCTCAACACCTGCGAACGGGCCGAGGAACGCATTGAATCAATGCAGTCGGCGGTAGAGCCAGCGGTGGCCGAAATAAAGTCACCGGTTTGAATAACGAACGCGGGCTTGATTCGCTCTGCAACCGCCTCAACCGCCCTTCGGCCGAATACAACCAGGCCGTCTTCGCACGAAACGTGCATGTCGGGAAGCACGACGAAACGCAGCAGCGCCCCTGAAACGCTTACTGACTCGGCTTGCGAAGCGTTTCCACCGGACGGCTCTTCGCCGACAACCTCGCGTTCGACGACTTCGCCGTCTCCTTCCTGCACGGACCGCGCGTCCATTAAGCTGGCAGCGTCTGCCTCGACCGAGTCGCCGTCAAGCACAACCGCCAGGTCGGTTACTTCGACGCGGGATTCCGAGTCATGCAAAACGCGCACTTCCACTTGAATGGATTTGCGCTGCATTGCTTCGGCAAGCATTACCTCAAGCGAACCGTTTTCAGAGTCGAACGGCAGGCGGCCATCCTCCAGCTGTGAGGAAAAGTCTACGGAAATTCTTGCGAAAAGAGTGCCCCACGCGACGCCCTGTTCGACCGATACCGCCGAGCCAAGTCCCTCGAGTCGGACAAGCGGCTGGCCAAACGCCGTGGGAAGCAGGGGCACGTCAGCCGAAGCGTAAGGAAACGAATCCGAGACAGTCAGCGAAACCGAGTCCTGCAGTTGCCCGAGGAAATTGAACTGAGGCAGTTGCCTGCCTTCGCGAAAGGCTTGTTCTATGTCCGACAGGTATTCTTGCGCTTCCGCCACTCTTTCTTCCAAGGGCTTGCTTTCATCGTTCAAAATCCGTTCAACCACTTCCGCCGGCTGCGAGCCTACGGAAACGTTTGACGACGCCATTTGCTGAACTACCGGCGCAACTTGCTCCCTCTCCTCTTTCGACAACAGAGGCGTCACGACATGCGCCACGCCCCCCGCTTGCGCCGATGCATTTCGCACCACAGTTTTCCTTGTTGCAGTGGAACGCGGCGGCAGGCGGGCATCCGAGTAGACCGCGGCGGGCCTCGTGGAAACAAGGGTCGAGTTGGCCGTGTTGTTTTCTACGAAGTTAACTTTCGACGACTCTTGCGCCAGCGTCGGAGACACCGCCGAAGAAATGCCGACATCCACAGGCTCGTCGCCTTGGTTGCTCACCGAAAAGTCGTCGTAAACCGAGCCATCCGAATAGTACGTCGACTGGGAGGCCTCTACCGCGCCGCCTTTGGTTTCAATTACTTGCTTTGACGGAAAAGGAGTCGGCGACGGAGCGGGCGACGCGTTGAGGGCGGCCCTCGGCGTCGGCGAAACTGCGCGCGTCGGCGGCTGCGTTGAAGCCGGCTGGGTCACGAACCAAATGAAAACGACAGCCATTACCGCAACTGCTGCCATCAACAGAAGGGTTTCCGTCCCTTGCCCGCGCCGCATGAACGTTGTTTCGCCGGCAGGCAATAAAAAAGCAGCCAGTGCAGTCCGCAAAACATTAATAATCGCTCGCAGCCAAAAGGTATTCCGGATTTCTACCGTTTTCTGGTGGTGTTTTCAAATGGCTAAAGTAACTGTTTCAGCGCTCATAGAAGGAGGAAAAGCAACTCCGGCTCCCCCGCTCGGGCCGTCTCTTGCGCCGACGGGAGCGAACATCGGGCAAATAATCGCGGCGCTGAACGAAAAGACGAAGGCATTTGCCGGAATGCAGGTTCCAATTAAAGTAATCGTCGACAAGGACGACAAGAGCTTTGAAATCGAAGTCGGAACTCCTCCCGCAAGCGCTTTAATAAAATCCGAGCTAGGACTGAAAGAGCCAGTCAAGGAAGAAGCAGGAGCCAAAGGCAAGAAAACCATTGGAAACCTGTCGATGGCGCAAGTCGTGAAGGTTGCAAACATGAAAGAATCTTCTTCACTTTCAAAGAGCTTGAAAGCCCGCGTAAAAGAAGTAGTCGGAACCTGCTTGAGCCTCGGCGCGACCGTCGAAGGCAAGAACCCGAAGGAAGTAATGAAGGACATCGAATCGGGCGCTTTCGACTCGGTTCTCAAGTAGGCTCGAGCACGAACTCTATTCTTTTTTGTTCTTTTCCCTTGCTCTCCAGCTTAGTGACTTTTATCTTACCGATTTCGCGGGTGTTGCGCACGTGAGTGCCTGCGCACGCGATTGCGTCAAAACCCATGTCGACGACGCGAATCGAAGTCAAGCCAGGCGGCAGTCCCTTGCGCAATTTGCAGAGCCGCTCGTCCTTCTCGAGTTCCTCCGGCGAAACAAACTTGATTTCAACAGAAATTCCTTTCTCAACCATTTCATTGGCTTCTTTTTCCCAGTCGGCGACCGCTGCTTTGTCCAACATAGGCAGGTCGAAGTCAACGCGGGCACGGTCGACGTACTTCTTGTTTCCGGTGACCTGCGCGCCGGTGTTTACGCAGATTATGCTAGACAGCAAGTGCGCCGCGGAGTGGTGGCGCATTAGAGCATACCTCCTTTTCCAGTCCAGTGTTCCGCGGACTTTTTGGCCGGCGGTCATTCCCTGCGTTGAATCGAGTTCGTGCCACACTCGCCCGTCTTTCTTGAAGACGCGAACAACTCTGTGAACTGCGCCGTCGGCGGCGAGGGTTCCTTCGTCGGAAGGCTGGCCTCCGCCCTCGGGATAAAAAGCGGTCCTGTCGAGTTCTATTGCGTTTCCCTCGACGGCCGTCACGACTGCATCGAATTCTTTCAGGTAGGAGTCCGTCAAGTAAAGCAGTTCCGTCAAGAAAATCTCCTTTGGAGAAAGTTAAAACAGCGCGAGTTTTTCAACTGCTGTTCGAAAGGTCCTGCAAGTCGTCGTATTGCCTGCTTTCAATGTCCTGCCTGAGGGCATCGAGGTCTCCCTGCGACACTGCCGCGCCCGCGGGAACGACGGTTGGAGTTGGCGTCGCGGCTACCGAAGCGCCGGGCGTCGGCGTGGCGCTTCCGGCCGGTTGTTGGGAAGTGCATCCGGCCGCCAGAAGACCAGTTAGTATCAAGGCCGCAATCAAGTAAGTTTTGTTCATTTTACACACCCGCCTGCGTTGTTATCGCCACGTAAGCTTGATTCAAGCTGGCTACGGCGCTAAGGAGGTTGGCTTGCGCCGCCCTCAAGTAACTGTTTCCTTCGGAGAACTTTAGGAAAGGCGTGCCCGGAATCCGCACGAGTTCGTAAGCAGCCTCGGCGTTGGCTATGTTAGTCCTGGCGGTCTCGACTTCCGACGCGGCGGCGTCGAGCTTGTCCATCACGTCTTGGCTCGCGTTAACGCTTTGGGCGGTTGTCCGCAGTTTTGCCTCGAATTCCGCAACGCGGTCGGCGTGAGCGCTTCCCACGTTGGCCCACATCAGGCCGACGTTTCTCGCAACGTCCGCCAGAAGCTCGAAGTACTTGCCAATCATTTTGAGCGACATGACGCCGAGTTCAAACTCGTTGGTCACGCCAGCGACTTCCGTCCTCAGCTCAGTCACCTTATCCAGGTTAGAGTCAACGTCGGCGTATATTCTCTGCTTCAGGTCGTCGGGAACCAGGGGATCTTCCTGCGCCTCGAGCTTCTTCCAATTCAGCCAAGCTCCAGCCTCGTCCAATGCCGCGTTCTGAAGCGCTTTTCCAGTGTCGACTACGGCCTGCCTGTTTTCAGGGGTGTTGTTAGCCGCGCGCTGCAGCTTCGCATCCTCGTGCGTTATGGTAGCTTGTACAGTATAGCCTTTTGCGTCAAGCCAAGCCAGCCTCGCGTCAGCGGCAGACAGCGCGCCTACGCAAACCACCTGCAATAAGAGCAAGGCGGCAACAAACACGGGAACTCCCATTCTAGTCATAGTATCTCTCCCCCTAGACTTGTTGGACGATTTATTCCCTTAAATAAGTTTAGTTGCGAGCGAAAGCTGGACCGCAACTCTTTTAATTCTGTTTCGCCGAATTATTGTCACTGGTTTTCCCGCTATACTGCTTTCAAAGCAGGAGGGAATGCCTTCACGAGAAGGCGTTTGTGGAAAGCCCATTATTCAGCGAACAGCTGGTTTGAAATGGCATTGGACAAGAAAAGCATTGACAAGGCAGTCGAGCAGGCGCTTGCCAACAAGAGCGAACGCAAGTTCACGCAAAGCGTAGACATTGCAATCAACTTCAGGGACCTGGACTTCAAGAAACCCGAAAACAGGGTCAACGTCGACGTGGTACTGCCGCACGCGGCAAAGCAAGTCAAAGTCGCGGTTTTCGCGGAAGGACAGCTTGCGGTGGACGCAAAGAAAGTTGCGGACGCAGTTTTTGGCTCCGCCGACATC
>JACCLL010000034.1 GCA_013425325.1 Microcaldota archaeon
GATAACCGTCCAGTTGTGCAGCGCTTTCGCGGTTCCGCCGCAGAGGCTTCTTTCGCTTAAAGTAAAGGACATCAGCATAAACGGCGCGTGGAACGCCGGCGACAAAGTCCGCATGGGCTCGCTGCTCGGCAATCGTTTTACCATTACCTTGAATTTCGAGAACTGCGGCGAGTGGCCGGACGCCGCAAAGATGGAAGAACGCGCCCAAAAAAGCGGTTATGCCTTTCCGAATTACTTCGGCGACCAGCGCTTCGGCTCGCTGCGCAGGAACACGCACGAAGTCGGAAAACTGCTTTTGCAGGGAAAAATGGAAGACGCTGCAATGAATTTCCTGGCTTTCACCGACGACCGCGAAGAAGGAGCCGGAAGGGAAGCGCGCAAGCGACTCGCGGAAGAAAAAGACTTTTCAAAAGCGCTGACTTACTTCCCGAATTACCTGAAGTACGAGCGCACGATGATAGCACACTTGTCGGTTTACCCGAAGGACTTCGTGGGAGCGCTGCGCAAGCTGCCCCGAACAACGCTGTTGATGTTCGTCCACGCATACCAGTCGCACTTGTTCAACGAAATGCTGCGCAAACGCGTTGCCGAAGGACCGTTGGAGACAAGAAAGGGCGACTTATGGTGCGAAGCCGACGAACACGGCTTTCCAGTCCTCTGGGGCGAAGACGCGGTAAAGCAAGTCAAGTCCAAAGCTGAAGCTGCCAAGGTCCAAAAACTAATTGACAAACAGAAAGCATTTCTGGCCGCAAACATCATCGGCAGCGAGTCCAAGCTCAACGCGGAAGAAAACGCGTTTCTGAAAGAACACGGAATGTCGCAAGAGAATTTCGTGGTGAAAAGCGTTCCGGAAGTGTCGAGCAAGGGTTCGTTCCGCTCGCTGCTTGCTCCGCTCAAGGACTTTAATGTGCTTGAAGAAAGTCCGGTGAAAATAAGGTTCGCGCTCCAGTCCGGCGCTTACGCCACCGAGGCAGTAAAGCACTTGCTTGCAAAGGACTAGAGAATTCTGGCGTAAGCCGCGAGCAGTTCGTCGGTCGCTTTTTCTATCGAAAACTTTTTCGCAGTTGCGAGAGCAGCGGCGCGCATTTTCTTTTTAGCAGAAGGCTTGAGTGAAAGCGTCTTGACTATTTTTTCCGCGAATTCGTCCGCTTCGTTTGGAGTAAACAGAAAACCGTTTTTGCCGTCTGCGACTATTTCCGGAATTGCGAAGGCGTCTGCTCCGACCGCGGGGACTCCGCAAGCCATTCCTTCTACTATGGACAAGCCGTAGGTGTCGAAAGTGCTGGGATAGACGTTGACGTCTGCTGCCGCGAAGTAGGACGGCATGTCCGCGTTCGGAATGGTTCCGCAGAAAGTGAAGTACTTGCGGACGCCGCACTCGTCGACAGTGTTTTCAACTACTTGCTTGAACGGCCCGTCTCCCACGACTACGAACCTCGCGTCCGGAACGCTGCGCAAGACTTTCTTCGCCGCCTTGGGCAGCAGGTCGACGTGCTTTTCTTCGGTTACGCGGCCTGCGAACAGCACTATCTTCGATTTCTTCGGGAGCCTGAGGTTGTTGAATAACGTGTTTGGCTTCGCGCGGGGAGTGAATTTCTTCAAGTCTATTCCGTTTGGCACGACTACGAGTTTTTCTTCGGGCACGCCGTGTTCCGCAAGCATTTCGACTATGATGCGAGTGGGTGCGGTAACCAGGTTGAAGGAGCCGTAGAATTCTTTTATTACGCGCCAAGCGATTTGCGAAACTATTTCCTGTCTGTGCTTGTTTTTCGTGATGTAGTGCGCGCCCTGCGGCAGCAGCGTGTGGAAAGTTCCTATCAAGGGCAGTCCGAGGTCGTGGGCGGCCTTTATTGCTGCAAAGCCCATTGACGCCATTGCGTGGCAGTGGATCAGCGCCGGCTTTATTTCCCTTACTTTCGCTTTGGACGCGAACGGATTCAGGGCAATGCTGTACTGGGGGTAAGGCGGAAAGGGAATTCCTTCGTAGAAGAACGCGTGCGGGTCTTTGTTTTGCTTTGCTAAGCCGTTGTTGCACGCGCTGAAAATGTATACTTCGTGCGACCTGCGCTCGAGTTCCTTTCTGTAGTTAGTGATTGCAATGACCACTCCGTCCACGTTGGGGTAGTAAGTGTCCGTGAAAAATGCAATCTTCATTTTTTTACCTCAGTATGAACAATGTCAGGAAAGCTAGCACTATCGACGCCACGAAAATGGTTGGTGCAAGAATCTTCAGCACTGCGACGACCGAGTTTACGGTGCTCAGTAATTCGGACGAGCGCCTTGCGCCGAGCACTTCCAGTTCCGTTCTTTTGACCGCGAAACCCGCTTTGCAGGGCTCCGAGTCGCCCAGCGCGTGTTCGACTGCTTGCAGTATGCGTGGAATGAGTTTCAGGTGAACCTGCTTGGTTCCAAGAGGATTGTCCGCCGCGTTCTTGTTTACCGCGTGCGTGTCGGTGGTCATCAAGTCGCAGAAGTCAAAGCCGTATTTTTCGAGTGCTTCAAGCACATGCTGCCTAAACGGCGGGAGGCAGTTGTTTGCGTCGAGTAAAACAAAGCAGGCTTTCTTTCCGCACGCCTCGAACACGGCTACTTTTAGTCCCGCCTTGCCTATGCCGTCGTCGTAAGTGAATTCGCTCAGCGGGTCCTGGCTTACGCCGAGCTTGAACCGGCTTTGCCTGCCTTCGTTGGGCGAAAGCATTTCCATCGCGTCTTCATAGCAGTAAAACGTCTTGCTGCCCACTTCGACCGCGCCTCCGGGCGCCTTGGAGTTGTGTCTGTCGAAGAGAAGAACGTTTTCGAAGCCGCTGCTTTTGACCTTGTTAATCAACGCAAGTCCGAGCGCGAGTTCGATGTCGTCCGTTGCAAGCGGAGCCCGCGAAAGCGTGAGGAAGCAGTTTTTGCCGAAAGCCATTCCCGCTACCGAGCAGCCTCCGCTGCCGGCCGAAACGAACGACGCCTTTGAATCGAATTTTTTCGTCGAGTCGACCAATTCGTTTATTTCCTTCGAGAGTTGCTTTGAGCTCGAGGAATAAACAGGGTTGAAGTCATGGTATGCAGTGGTGTGGAATACCAGCGCGGGGGCCCGCGCGTGCTTTTCGACTGCTTCGGCCAGCAGGAAAGGAAACTCGCTGCCTCCTAGGTTTCCCATGGGCCCGAAGTGAACGTAAGGCGCCACGAAGACGGCTTTCTGCCTGCCGTCGAGAGTCCTGAACGAAGCGACGCCCAGGTAGGTCTGGGCTTTCTCGCCCATTTCAGCAAGCACTTCCTCCAAGCCTTTTTCTCCGCTGTGCCACTGGGCGAGGAATAACGCGGCTGCTTGGACCGAAGAAATTCCGAAGTTGCGTTTTGCCGGCGCGTTTATTACAAAGAACAATGCGCCCAGCGCGAACATCATTATGAACGCGGCGAAAATCATTCGCACGAAGCCCAGCCACGGCGAGCCGACTTCAATCGACGGGGCTACCACTCCGTATCCTTGCCAGATTACTAGGAACGCGAGGTTCAGCAGAGGGTGGAAAAAAGCGATGATAAACGATTTTTTGCCCAGGTTCATGGCAATGAAAGAGGAAACGAACCAGATTACCAGCACCAACGCGTTTGCTATCACGGCAAGGGAGGCGTGTTCGAGAAACCCCGAAGTTACTCCGCGCGAGTCGAGCGCGATGGTCGCAACGAGTGAAGTGATGTAGACTATCGAGCAAACGAAGCCAACGAATGCGAACCTGCGGAAGCCCCTTCGGAATTCCTTGCGGGAAGCAACGGTTGCCGCGAGCGCTGCGGCAGCAAGCGCGGGAAGCGCCGCGAGAATTATTCCCTCCGCGCCTCCGAACAGGAAAACCGACGCGGGTTCGGACAGTCCGCGTTGGAGTAAGTAGGCCAGCATGCCGACTATCGCGGAAAAAATTACGGTGTAAAGGACGATTCGTTTGTAGGGCGGGAGTTCGAAGGCGTAGTCGGTGACGCCAAGCGCCTTTTGCTTTACGTCGTTCAATCAAACCATCTTAGTGCCGCCGTTTCGGCTTCTGTCTTCGGACCGGCGCGGCTGCCTCGTTAAACGCTTTCTTCAACTGCAATGCGTTTTCGCAGAATTCGTTGGCAACGTCGTGAAAAGACTTTCCGGTGAGCGCGCTTATTTTCATGAGTTCAAGGGCAATGAACCTGACTTCCGAGTTTACTACTGCTTGTTCTTCGAGTTCTTGGAGTTCCTGCCTGTCGGTTTTCAAGCGCTTCCACCTCCCTTTCAGACTGCCTTCCGAACTATTGGGCGACCAACATTAAAAAAGCCTGTGCCGCACAAACACTCTCGCAATGAAAAAAATGTGTCCCTCGTGCGGCCGCGCCGAGGAAAAAAGCGAGTTCGTCGGCGCATTCTGCCCGCGCTGCTACGGCGAGCGGCACGAACTGTTTTCCCTTCCCCGTGTGATGGAAGTAACTTTCTGTCCGACTTGCGGCAAAACTCTTTCGGGCTTCCGCATTCCCTTGGAGAAACAGATTTCCGTCGCGATTTTGGCGAAAGTAAAGTCGGCCCACAAAATAGTGGATTCTTCAGTCAAGCTTTCACGCGAAGGAAAGCACTACGTTGCGTTGGTTGACGTGGTTTTTTCAGTCGACGGCAAAGGGGTTTCCAAACAGGCGCGCGTAATCGTCCGAGTGAACAAAAAACAGTGCGAGGAGTGCTCGCGCAAGTCGTCCGGCTACTTCGAGGCAATAATCCAGTTCAGGGTAAGCGGCGAACGCGATGCCGAGCGCGTAGAGAGAACGGCGTTGAAGGCAATTGCCTTGTTGCAGAAGACAACCTTCATTCCGCGCGTCGAGCGCCTGGCAGAGGGGGTAGACGTTTTCGTGGGAAGCGCCGCCGAAGCCCAGAAGGCGTTGCACGAACTGAACTTGAGTTATACCACCAGCAAGAAACTGGCTGGAGTAAAAGACGGACGAAAGATTTCACGCACTACCTTCTGCGCACGGTTCTAGCCCACGAATTCCTTGAGTTTCTTGCGCACTTCGTCCAACGGCATCCGCGTCGTAAGAAGGGGAATGCCTTCGCTCTCGGCGATTTTTACCGCAAGCTTGTCAACCGCTTCTATGTCGTGCAGGATTATTACCGCGGGCTTGATTGGCGCAATGCGCACTGCAACCAACGGGCTTCGGCCGGTTTCAACGCGTGTAAACAACAGCGCGCGCTGCGACGTAGTGCTGTATACTTTGATGAAGCTGTCGTAAGGCAGTTCGAGAATGACTTTGAGGCTGTCGAGAATGGTACAGCCGAACACGGCCACTGAATTGACTTTTTCTTCGCACGCCGCCACTTTGGCGTCAAGCGCCTTGACCAGGTCTTTCACTGAAACACTTTTAGTGAAGTTGTAGGCTTCGAAGAACTCCTGCGGCTGGCGCTCGGCTTCCTTCATTCTCTTTACGAACTCGCCGCCGCGCTTGCCGTCTATTTCGAACAACGCGTCTACGAATCGTTTTATGACGCCTATTCCCGGGCTTTTGCGGCGGTTGCTTTCGTAGTCGCTTATCGTAGAGGAGGAAATCTTTAGGTACGCGCTTAACTCGGTCTGCGAGATGTTGAATACTTCGCGCCATTTCTTGAGCGCTGACCCGACGTCCGAGCTCAACGCTATTTCGCCGGCTATCCTCACCTTGAGTTCTTCCATTTGAATTTACCTGGAAAGAACACGCGAAACTCATTTAAAAAACACGGGTCTTACTATTGTGCTTTCGGTGAACCCTCCCTTGATTCAAGAAATCATAAACGCGGCAATAGTCTTCCTGGTCATCATGGATCCTTTTTCGAGCATGCCCGTATTCATTTCCATCACCCGCAATTTTTCGGCGAAGCAAAAGGCGCGCGCCGCAAACGAAGCCGCTCTCGTCGCCGCGATTCCGATAATCGCCTTCGCCGTGTTTGGAACGGTTATTCTTTCTTTCATGGGCGTTTCGCTGGCCAGCTTCAAAGTCGCGGGAGGCCTGGTTCTCGGAATACTTGGATTGCAACTGGTTTTGGCAACTCAGCATTCGGAGAAAAAAGCCATTGACTACAAGAGCGCCGCGGTTATAGTCGCGGTTCCGCTGATAACCGGTCCGGCGGTAATAACCAGCACGGTGTTGTTCACCAGTCAGATAGGCGCGTTGCCTACGCTGGTCGCCGCAGCGGCTGCGTTGCTGGTCGTGTGGGCTGCTCTTCGCGCCTCCAATTATTTCAGCAGGCTCCTGGGCGCAAGCGGAATAGCCGTTGCGTCCAAGTTGATGGGCTTGCTGCTGGTTGCAATCGCGGTCGAGCTCATCAAGAGCGGGCTCGTGGGCTAGTTTTTATTTCGGTTCGGCCACAAGTGTTTGCTTAAGGTGGTTTCTTTTGACTGAAGTAAAAACAATTATTCCCGACACCGGCGCGTTGATAGACGGACGCATTACCCAACTGCTTGAGGAAAACAGGAACGCGCGCGTGATAGTCAGCGAAAGCGTCGTAGCCGAGCTAGAGTTTCAAGCCAACTCGGGCCGCGAAATCGGTTTCGCCGGCTTAGAGGAACTCAAGCGCTTGAGCGACCGGGCTAAGGAAAAAAAGATTTCACTCGAGTTCGCTGGCGAGCGGCCGAACGCTTTTGAAATCGAGAACGCCCGCTTCGGCGAAATCGACGCCAAAATAAGGGCGGTTGCAAAGAGCAGCGACGGAGTTCTAGTCACGACCGACCGCGTGCAGAAATGCGTTGCCGAAGCCGAAGGAATCGAAGTAATCTACTTGAAGCCAGTTGTTTCCGAAGCAAGGCTTTCGCTCGAAGAACTGTTTACTCCCGACACGCTGAGCTTGCACTTGAAGGAGGGCTGTCCCGCGAGGGCAAAAAAGGGAATGCCGGGCCGGTGGAAGCTGGAAGTCATCGGCAAGGAAACAATTACTAAAAAGAAGTTGGACGAGTTGGCGCGCGAGGCAGTCGAGTACTCAAAGCGCACTCCCGGCTGCTTCGTAGAAATAGACCGCCGGGGCGCGACAGTACTGCAGTTGCGCGACTACCGAATTACTTTTACGCACCCGCCTTTCAGCGAAGCGTCCGAACTTACCGTGGTTAGGCCCATAAAGCGAATGAGGATGGGTGACTACGGCCTTCCTGAAGAACTCGTTTCCCGCTTTGGGGTCCAGGCGGAGGGAATACTTATTTCAGGGCCTCCCGGAAGCGGCAAAAGCACTTTCGCCGCCGCGCTGGCCGAGTTCTACTCGCAGCAGGACTGCATCGTAAAAACGCTTGAACAGCCACGCGACCTCCAAGTAACCAAGGAAATAACCCAGTACGCGCCGTTGGAAGGCAGCCTCGAAAACTCTGCCGACATTCTCTTGCTCGTACGG